>NZ_JAPEQW010000029.1:0-38883 GCF_026168575.1 Acinetobacter entericus | reverse complement strand
ATTAACCAAAAAGAAGATCGTTTTTTGATTTATGAAAGAGATCTAATATTCACTCGGTCTAAAAACGAAAAGAAATAGGCAATAAACAAAATAGGTAAAATTTTCCAAAACAGCTTCGTCAGCAATTGCTGCTTTTCTAGCTCACTCGCATTGGAAAGTGTAATGTTCGACGTTAGTTGGTTATCCATACCAAACCCCTCATCTCTAGCTTCTCAGCTAAACAAAAATATTATCCAATTAGCAAATCATTTGCCAATGAGTAAAAGTTAATATATTAACTAATATTAATCAATAGCTAGAACAATAAATTTTTCTTATGAGTTTTATAAATAAAAAGCAGTATCAGCAGATATGAGGTAGATCGGTTTGCAGACAAACTGAAAGCGTAATAACAAAACTTTGCCACAGCATGAAAGATAAATATTTGCAATAAAGCTGAGCTAGCTAAATGCCTCAGCAAAAAGTGATGCAGCTTGAAATAATAAGCACACAGAAGCTGGGCGCTGCCATATACGGCGCACCCAATGCAAACTGTTTTAACTAGACTCTATAAATAACGTTAGTTTGCACCAATGCTCTTGGATAACTCTAAGATTTTGGCAGAAAGATAGTCTTGAATCTGATCTTGCTGTTCCAGCAGTAAATGACTGACATGGAAAATGGTAATGACAAACTGCACTTCCTCAGAAATACTAAATACAGGGATACTAATTGAGCTTAGTCCACGGCTTGGACGGTCAATCATCACTGTCAGCGGTTCTTCACGCTGCGTTTTTATACGCTGTAAAAAATCCTGTTTTTCCTTTTGACTGAGCTTCTGTCCTGAGCTGCGCATGCTGTCCAGCTCTAAAGCTTGTTTAAGCAAATGTTCTGGAATGTATTTAGCAAAAGTGTTGCCAATAGAACTATTCACCAATGTCATTACAGAACCCACACGGATCTGAGAGTAAACACTGCGGGATGGGTCAAAAGTTTTAATCACGGTTGGCCCCAATGAGCCCCAAATACTCACCGCTGTCCCAAAGCCTGTTTTATAATTAATCGCCTTAGCGGTTTTACAGGCCTCTTCTACTGGATCTAAAGCGTTTAAGGCGCGAAAGGATAAATCTAAAGCCAAACTGCCGACTTCATATTCATTATTTTCAGTCTTATGCAATAAGCCAATCCGCGTCAGGCTAACCAAATATCGGAAGATTTTCGCGGGGCTTTCATTCAGCTGCTGGGCAATTTCTTTTAAGCTTAAACGTGACTGATTTTTGCAAAATAACTCTAAAACCTGTGCCGTATAGTCAATACTTTGAATGCCTGCATTTTCATTTAAATCATGCATAGCTGCTCTCCTGCAAATCACGGGCAGCAACTTTTAATTCAACCAAGATTTGCTGAATTTTTTCTGGGCTTAAATACTGTGTTTTGGCAAAGGCGGTGATGGCAAAACTGATTTGTCCTGCGCTGTTAAAAACAGGCACTGCATAACTGCTAATACCGGGTGTAGGCGTATCAATCAATGCGGAATAGCCCAAAGCTCGAATGTCAGCTAAATCCCGCTGAAATACAGGATCTAAAAACTGTTCCTGCTCTGGCAAAAAGGCTTTTTGAAGTAACAAGTTTTCTTCTGCATGTACAGATTTATAAGCTGCAAAGAGACGGCCCGTCGCGGTGCTCAGCGCCATTTTATTGCCTAAACGGAAACCCAAGTTAAAGAAGCCAGCAAACTCCTTATAAAACACCACCGTCGGGCCATTTAAATCTGACCACAGTGAGGTAAAGACATTCACTTCGTGTTTTTCAGCTATTTGAGTCAGTAAATGACGTGACTGTGCGACAACTTCATTTTGGCTGATTTTAGCAATGCCCAAACGCAAGCTAAGCGCACCCGCTTCAAATTCGAGTGTGCTTTCATTGCGCTTGAGCAGGCCTGTACGCTGTAAGCTAATGAGATATTTATAAGCAGAACCAGGTGCAAGCCCCAAAGTTTCAGCAATTTCACTCAAAGAAAGTGATTTTTTTGACCTGCATATCAAGTTTAATATTTCACCTGATAATTCAACTGTCTGAATCCCTCGCTGCTGGCCAGCCATCCCTGCTCCTCTATACAATAATTCTTAAAATTTAAACAACTTAAAGTTTAAGCTCATACTAAACAGATCAAGCAGGAAAAGGAATAGCCTTTATAGCCTGCGAACCTATACAGTTAAATAACCGCCATCTACAGGCAAGATGCAACCCGTCACATAGCTGGCCGCGTCCGAGCATAAAAATGCCACTGGCCCAGCAAGTTCAGCTGGTTGGCCCATACGGTTCATTGGCACATGGCGTAAATATCCTTCCAATGCCGCTGGATTTTCACGTGTCGCCTCAGTCATTGGTGTTTCAATCACACCCGGAGCAATCGCATTGACACGGATATGGTATTTGGCCAATTCTGCTGCCAGTGTACGGGTCATTTGTGCCACTGCACCTTTAGAAATGGCATATGCAGTTGCGCCTGTGGCTGCTACAAAAGACTGAATTGAAGCAACATTAACAATATTGCCTTGAGTCTTTTTCAGCGACTCAAATAAAGCATTAATCAGATAATAACTGCCCTTTACATTCACATCGATGGTATCGCTTAAATCTTGAATAGACGTTGCAGACTCAAAGTTGCTGCGGCGTAAAATTCCGGCATTATTTACCAATACATCAATATCGCCAATCGTGTCATACACTGCTTTGGCAAAATCTTGACAGCACTGCTGCTCTGCCACGTTCAGAGCAAAAGCATATGCTCTCCCGCCTGCTGTCTCAATCTCATTTTTTACATTTTGCAGTTTTTCATAGTTCATATCTGCCAAAATGACTGTTGCACCAAGCTGTGCTAGCTTCTTAGCAATCGCTTCACCATTACCCTGCGCTGCGCCTGTTACCACAATTTTCTTTTGCAATAAATCAAACATGTTCATCATCCTTGTATATATTCAGCCATGCATGCTGATTTCATTTTTTAAAATGTATTCTTCACCAAAAAAACGCACTGTGCCGTCTTGAATAAAATGCCCAATATCATGAGAAATTTCTTCACGGCCACGCTCACTGTCAAAATAACGGTTCTGAATACTGTCCAAATCGGGGAAATGCAGATCTGATAAACCGCGAATTTTTGGGGAATGCTCGGTAATGACCTGATCGACCCAATGCTGTGCATACCTAGACAAGCCAATATGCACTTTGGCAGCTAAATTTGAGTGATGCGCCCACATACGCTTCGCTGCTGTATCTGGCAAATCCTCATATAAAAATAAGCCGCGCATAATTTTGATACCCGGCACTTGTGCCGTAGCAGATTCAAGAACTTGCCGATTTAGCACTTCGGTATCGATAATTTGATAGATATGCATCTTTGCAACTTTTTCTTGAAGCACTTGCTGCAAGGACTGCAACAGATCAACTGTATTACATTGCAGATGCGGCCAAAGTTGAACCACAACATCCAGTGCGTCACCTTGCAGGGATTCAGACTGGCCATAGGGCAACAGCTGAATCTCTGTCAATGCCAAGTTCACAATGACTTTTTGCAGCGATGCTGCTTGAGCAAGGCTTGGCCCCCACTCATGCAAACACCAATGCCGAAACTGCTGAACTTGACGAGGATGAGCCTGCAATTGAATCATTATTTGCATACTGCACCCTCCTATTTAGACTGCCTCAGCGCTGCGCTTTGCAGTCTCTACCGCTGGATTATTGTCCTGACCTTTGGCAATAAATAGGCCTGTTTGATAGCCAAACACTAATGCAGGACCCAGGGTAATACCCGCACCTGGATAGTTGCCGCCCATAATACTGGTCGCATCATTACCCACAGAATATAGACCAGCAACTGCCTTGCCCGACTGATCCAGCACGCGGCTGTGACGGTCTACTGGCAATCCTGCATATGTACCAATATCACCCGGATGCAGCTGAACCGCATAGAATGGACCTTGCTCAATAGGTTTTAAGCATGGGTTTGGCATGTGCAACGGGTCACCTTGGTAGCGGTTATAGGCTTTAGAGCCTTTGCCAAAATCTGGGTCTTGTCCAATTTTTGCCAGTGGGTTGAACTTCTGAATGGTTTCCTCAAGGCCTTTCACATCAATGCCGCAATTTTTTGCCAGCTCTGCAATGCTATTGCCTTTTTTCAGATAACCAGATTTTAAATGCTTGCCGATTGGCAGCGGCTGCGGCGGTACAGAACCTAAGCCATACATACGCAGGGTTTTACGGTCACAAATCAGCCATGATGTAATTTGACCATCAATGTTGGCGCCATTAATCATGCCCTGTACAAAATCGTGATAAGAGTTGGCTTCATTGACAAAGCGCTTACCCTTTTTATTGACTGCAATCACGCCCGGCTTGGCACGGTCAATAAAGTGCGGCATGACGCCCGTTGTGCCATCCTTACGTTTTACCAAAGATACCGGCGCCCACGCTGCGGCATTCGGCAAACAGGTATCGACAGCCACATTCAGCTTTTCAGCCATGGCAATACTGTCGCCTGTATTGGTTTCCGTGGTTGGTGACCAATGTTCTAAACCAGTCGGTGTATGTCCATATAAACGTTGACGCAGTTCTACATTATGCGGGAAACCACCTGCGGCCAAAACCACAGCTTTCGATGCATTGAGGACGATTTCCTGACCCGCAGATTGTGCGATTACACCAGCCACTTTACCATCTTTTAAAATCAATTCTTTGGCAGCTGTGTCGACCAATACTGGAATATTTAGATCCAATGCAGTTTTTGCCAAACGCCCCGCCAAGGCATTACCGTTCGTCAGCAGCATGCCGCGGCCATATTTCATGCATTCTGCAAAGTGCGTCGAAAAACGCTTAAAGGTGTAAATAGCGGACTCTAAAGAACGCGTCGCTTTCATAAAGTGGCGTAAATCTGCACCTGAACCAATCATCATGCCAAATACAGTTAATTCTGGCAGCGGTGGCTCTAACAGCGCTAAGCGGTCACCCAACTCACGTGCATCAAATGGACGCGTCACCATAGACCGACCGCCCTGCATTGTGCCCGGTGCTTCTGCATGATAGTCAGGGAATGTCAGCGGCATATCAAACTGCACCACTGTATTTTTAGTGAAAAAATCTACCGCGTCATAACAGTGATTTACAAATGAATCGACACGCGCTTCGTTATACGCCGCACCGCCTTCATGTTTCAAATAAGCTTTAACTGCTGCTGGTGAGTCATCATGACCGTAATTTTTACCCAGCTGCGTGCATGGCACCCATAACCAACCGCCAGAGCGCGCTGTTGTACCGCCGTAGTTTTTCGACTTTTCTATGACTGCGACATTTAAGCCTAATAATTTTGCCGTAATCGCTGTCGACATGCCTGATGCGCCAGAACCGACCACCACGACATCAAAATCAAAATTCTTTTCCATGTTCACTCCCGAGAACCTTAATTGTTCCTTATTCAGCATCACTTGCCATATAATTAAGATATTAAATATTAATTATCCTATTAGCAAGTGTTTTACTTATATATAAACCGTATAAAAAAACTGCCGAAGCAGTTTTAGTGTAAAAATCAAATATTAAATACCAATCAGATCTTTCAGCATTTTTTTGAACAATGCTTTATCTTGATCAGAATACGCGCCAAATACATCCTGCTGATGGCTCTCTGCAATCTGATAGAGCATTTGCGCACTTTGAACGCCTTGCGCTGTCAATTCATAAGAATGGCCCGTATCCGTCATCAATCCCTTACGCACCAAAATTTCAGTGGCCTGTTCAATTTCACGGATCGGCATCGCTACTTCGCGCTGCAAATCATCTTTAGAAGTCGCTGTTTTACTTTCCAAAACCAAAAGCAAACGCGCTTCACTGGTCCGAAAACCTGATGCCAGCTGTTTTGGCTGATAATCATTGGTATAAGCACGTACCGCCTGAGTCAGCAAGTAATACATATTGTCGTATAAGCGCCCTGGGAAAATTTCCGCAGGCGTTGCAGCTTTGGCATTTAAGCTCGGATGCGGCAGAACTGAAGAATATGCACCTTGATGATACAGCAGCGGCGAACGGCCATTGTCTTGGAAATTCACCACATGGCCTAAAATAATCCAGTGGTCGCCGCCTTCAATAATATTAAAGCGTTCACACTCAAATACTGCCGAGCATTCTTTGAGCAGCGGTGCATTGCCCGCGCCCAATTCAAAATCTACATTGGCATATTTGTCATCTTTAGAGCGGGCAAATTTATTGGATAATTCAATTTGATCTGCAGACAAAATATTCACTGCAAAATGCGTTGCTTGTTCAAAGACTGCAAAACTTGAAGAACGCTTATCAATGCTCCACAAAATCAAAGGCGGATCTAAAGACACGGAGTTAAAGCTATTTGCCGTCACGCCTACTTTTTCGCCTTGCGCATTTTGCGCCGTCATAATGGTCACGCCTGTGGCAAAATTCCCTAAAGCGCGGCGGAAAGCTTTTGCATCAAAGCCAATTTCTGGCTGAATATTCATTGAATTCATCTGGGCTCTCCTTGCCTTAAACCATGGTTGGATCTGGTTCTAGACCCATCAATTCACGTCCTAAAATCTGTGCGCAAACATCATAATCGGTGTACGCATGTGCTCCTGTCATATGTGAATCACGGAATAAACGCTGCATTTCCTGACCATCCAGCCAGCTGGTCGCGCCCGCTGCTGCAAATAAGCGGTCTACCGCTTCTATACACATTTTCACGGCATAAGCTTGATTGGTACGCCAAAATGCTAACGTTTCTTTTGCAGGATAAATCTTGTTTTCACCATGCATACGGTGATCTTCCCAAGTTTTTTCCAAGAATGCGCGTGCTGCAGCCACCTGATGTGTAGATTCTGCCAAACGCATGAGCGCTGGAGTCGATGCACCAAGGTTGGCGCCCGTATAAGCACGGATACGTGTTTTCTGCTTTTCTTTAAATGCTTCCAGCATACGTTCTGCAACACCTAAACTTACTGCAGAGAAACCGCTGGCAAAATATGGACGGTATGGGGAGTAGAAAATTTTGCTGTCTGGGTAAAGACCAAAACCAGCAGACTTGCCTTCCATCATGTCTTTGGCTTTTTGGATTTGATATTCTGGAATAAATAAGTCACGAATCTGCAGCTGCTTAGAACCGCTGCTCTTGATGGCGCCTGCAAACCAGTTGTCATGAATCACATAATCTTTACGCGGAATGACACCGAAGCAGTAAATTTTGTTGCCTTCTGCATCAAAACGGTTAAAGCCCACAATCGCATATTCTGCATGGTCACAGCCGCTGCTCCAGCCATAATCGCCATTTAATTTAATGCCGCCTTCAACTTCTTCCACTTTACCAAAGGGCGCAATCGAACTGCTGGCTGTCGCATCTGGATTGTTCAGCCAGATTTCGTCTTGCAGCTGTTTAGGGAATAGCGCAATTTGATGACTGTGCGTGCACAGCAAACTGAAAGCCCAAGCGGTGCCGGCACACGCGCCTGCCAAAGTCACGATACAGTTGGCAAAGTCAGGCAGGCTCATTTCCAAACCGCCATATGCCTTTGGCTGAAAGGCACGGTGAAAACCAATTTCTTTCAACAGCGCAATATTTTCGTCTGGGACTTTACGCAGCTGTTCTGCATGCTCGGCATTGGCCGCAATTTGAGGAAGGATCTGTTTAATTTTTTCCAGCATACTGCGTTCAGCAGCAACCGGCGCTTTTGCCTCAACATAGCTCATTTTAAAATGATCCAGTGCTTGATCATCCAGACCTAAAGAAGCAGTGTCTGCATTAAAATCGATGGTATTTTCCATATCTTCCGTTCCTTTTACCTCGCACTTTCAATTCTGAAAGTACCGAGCGCTGTAAATCCTTATATAGCAGGCAATACTGCTGGGTTGACCTCATTATTCAAGAATATTCAGTAAACTTTAATGTATTTTTCCGACTTAAAATTGCACTTTTAAAATTACACATATGATAAATATTTTCCAATAGGATAATTTTAAACTTTAGTCGCACAAAAAAAGGCCCCTAATGAATAGGGGCTGATATAGGCTTGGGTAACCTACCTAAAAGTTAGTAGGTAACTCGCGATCCAATTGAGTTAATACGCAGGCTTAAAAATATTGCGAATGTTAATTTCAAACAGCGATTGCATGCACTGTGCATGATTTGGCGACAAGATACCGTTATGCACAATCCCCATCCAAATAGGCGCTAGAATTAAAAGGGTCAATACTTCAGGATTGCTTTCTGGCGGCAACTCTTTGCGTTCTATCGCAATCCGAATCAATTTTTGCAGTTCAACCTGCCCTGGCTGATAAATTTTTTGCGAATACAATTCACGAATGTGTTCGAAATTTTTACCTTCACTCAAAATTAAACGGGCAATGTTGGCGCGTCCTGCCGACTCTATATTGTCGATTGCAGGCATCATCTGCTGCAAAATAAAATCTGCCACGGAGACATCAGGGCTGAGTTCATCACTTTGAATCGGGTGATAGGTATCTTCAATTAAATAATCAATGACCCCTTCAAACAGCTTTTCCTTGGTTTCAAAATAAGAATAAATCGTGCCCTTTCCAAGCCCTGCCGCAACGGCAATCGAGGCTATTTTACTGTTGGCATAACCTAAATGATTAAATTCATTTAAAGCAGCAACAATAATTTTTTTGCGGGTTTCAGCTGTTTTTTCAACTGAAGGGCTGCGCTTTTTCATGCAATAAATCGTCCTGATTCAAAAAAATTAAATTGACCTCTAGGTCAGTTTTACAATAAAATCGACCCACAGGTCAATTTTAACATAAAATCTATGCAGCCTTCAGCCACATATTTCGAATACATCATACTGTGTTTATGCCTTTGTTTGGGGGTACTCAGTACTGCACTGGCAAGCCCGCTTTATTCCATTTATATGGAAAACTGGCACATCAGCACCACAGAAATTGGCTATGCCTTTATTGCCTACATGGTAGGCGTTGTGTTCAGCTTACTGTTTTTAAATGGGTTAAGTGCCAAATATGGTTATAAAAAAACCGTCATGGCTGGCTTAGTCATCAGTATTTTATCGTTAGCTTATTCTGCATTGGCCAATAGCATTGTGCATTTATGTGCAGCTCGTTTTTTTATTGGGATTTCTTCGGGCTTACTCTCTACAGCAACGATTATTGGTCTTGCGCAAAAGTATCCATTTAAACGCAAAGAAAATGCTGGCAAGATTTCTTCAATAATTACGGTATTTGGTTTTGGACTTGGCCCTTTAGTCGGCGGGATTTTGGCAGATCATAGTCAGTCTCCGCTAAGTACGCCCTATTGGATTATCGCGGCCATCTCTACCATCGCACTCTGTGCTTGCCCGCTCATCAAATACCGTCCTATTCCGCTGACTGCGTCAAAGCAAGCAGCCATTTGGAATATTCCTGCATCGCCGCTGCATAAAAAGATTTTCTTTCCCTGCGCTATGACCGCGGTTTGCTGTTTTGGCATGTTCAGCCTCTATGCGGCCCTTGCGGGTACCTTTATTAAAGCTTTACCTGTTGCTCAATCTGCAACTCTTACTGGCTTTTCCATCTCTATCATTTTGTTTATTTCGACATTTACTCAGCTCATTTGTAAAAGCTTAAAAGAAGCCACCAGTATGATTATTGGACTCTGCCTAACCTTATTTGGCTGTATGTCTTTAATGCTGGCGCAATATACGCATTTAAATATCTGGCTCATCAGCAGTATTTTAGCCGTTGGGATTGGTCATGGCCTGTGTTTAAGTCCTACTTATTACTTAGTAGGTTTAATGACACAAAAAGAACCGCCTGCGATTTTCTCAACATTCCTGCTGCTGGGTTATCAAGGCACCATTTGGCCAGTACTGCTTTCAAGTGTACTGATTGACCATTTTGGCATCATGCTGTCTTTGGCAGTCTTTTCACTGCTGATTTTCGTCGTGGCAATATGGATTTTGTCTCATTTACAATCGATTAAACACAGTCCGCTCAGCGCAGCCAAGATCTAATGTTTTCGTCACTCAAGTTCATTGATTCTCTGCAAAAAATGGACTTGTAAAAAAGCTGGGATAAACCCAGCTTTTTCATGGCAACACATTCGCGCTTAATCACTATATACACGCTTGGCTTTTTCTTTGCTGAAGGTAAATGCAGATTCATTTTGCAAATCTTCATGATCAGGCCCTAAAGGAATACCTGAACGGTCTTTCAGTAAAATGGTCGCAATTAAACCCACCATTGTCATTCCAGCTAAGTAGAAGCCAACAGAATCAGTCGAGCCAGTTGTACTCACCAGCCATGATGCAATTAATGGTGAAAATGCACCGCCCAAAATCGCGCCCAGCGCATAAGAAATGGAAACGCCAGAAAAACGGATCGACGCAGGAAACAGCTCAGAATAAAAAGCAGATTGAGCGCCATAAGTCATGCCAATACCAACTGCCAAGAAACATAGTCCCAATGAAACAGACCAAATTTCACCAATATTCACCAGCGGGAACAGGGCAATAACGCCCAAAAGCTGCACAATAAAGCCATAAATATACGTCTGACGGCGGCCAATTTTGTCTGATAACCCGCCTGAGAACCATGTAAAAATAAGCCAAATAGCCGCAGAGATCGTAACACTAATCAGAATTGGGGTCCGCGGTAAAGCCAAAGGACCTTCTGGGTTTGTAGTGTAGTTTTGAATAAAACCGCCCGTCGTCATATAGCCAATTGCGCTATTACCAGCAAAGACCAAAGCAGCAACAACCACCAAGGCAGCATGGTTTCTGAATAAATCTTTGATGGGTGTCTTAGATGCAGACTTACGCTCTTTAATTTCTTCAAATACTGGACTTTCTTCTACAGACTTACGCAGCCAATGACCCAAAAACAACAGCACAATACTGAATAGAAAAGGAATACGCCAACCCCATTCCATAAAGGCTTCACCTGGGGCAATCACACCGCTCATCAAAGCAAACATACCAGAAGCCAGCAATAATCCTAAAGGCACACCAATTTGCGGGAAGGAACCAAATCGGCCACGTTTATGTGTAGGTGCATGTTCAACCGCCATGAGTACTGCACCGCCCCATTCACCTCCAGCAGACAATCCTTGCAAAATACGAAGCACCAATAGCAATATTGGCGCCCAAAGACCAATTGTTTCGTAGGTAGGCAAAAGTCCAATCAAAGCCGTAGAAAGCCCCATGACCACTAATGTTGCAACCAACACTGCACGGCGGCCATAAATATCGCCAAAATAACCTGCAAGGAATGCGCCCAAGGGACGGAAAAGAAAACTTAAACCAACGGTCGCAAATGCCAGCATGGTGCCCAAGGACGAACCTGCTGGTGAGAAAAATAATGTTTTAAATACAAGACCTGCAGCAGCAGCGTAAATAAAGAAGTCATACCATTCAACCGTTGTTCCGATAATTGTTGCAAAGGCAACCTTACGGTCATTGGCAGACATTTTATTGCTATCTTGAACAGCATGTGCTGTAGACATGAGATGTCCCTCTCGAAAGGCTGATAAAAGATCAGGATGAGAAAATCCATCCAGCAAAAATGAATCTGCTGGCTCATCACTGTTTTAATTCGGATTCTGCGCGGGATAAGAAAATCACTTTCCTTTAAAACAAACAGCTACTTAGCGCATTTTAAGCTGTGAGCTGACCCAGCGTTTAACTGCTGCATATAGGCTGACCAGCGGATGAATAGCTGGAAATGGCGCCTCAGGATAATAGTGCCGCAGCAGCTCTGGGGTTAATGCTTCATGCATGCGGACCATTTGCATTGCATCAAAATCTGTAATGCGATTTTCCATAATCAAATCCCTGCTTTTTTCCTTGGATAACCTTATCCATGTCTATTTTTTAAATGATCTTCGATGTGCAATAAAGGTACTAAATTCAGTTTAAATTGCACTTTCCATGATCTGTATTTATCTCATTTTAAATCATCGAGTTGCTGACAGCTTAAAGGATAAATTTGTGTTTAAAATAACACATATATCAAGTGAAATTTATAGTAAATTAGCGCAATTTCAACGGATGCACCAGCATCAATGCAACCCGCTGTATCTGTTGAAAATACATCTGATAAAACTGCTGCCAACGATCTGCTTGGAAATCTGCCAATACACATGCATACTGCTCAGACCAAATGCTGAAAAACTACTGCCGCACATGCGGCAAGGCCGGCAACTGCGGGCGGTTGATCATTAGTGTGACATCACTGCGCTAAATCTAGACGGTGATTTTGCGTATAATGCAGAAACTTCGGCATCCGCATCATCAATGGACTGTGCTTTTTGCCCCAGTAGGCGCCGAATTGTGTTTGCGTTAGATCCTGACGGCGCTGAAATAACCCCATACGTTTAATCATGCAGTTCTATCCTTAAAATGCATTGATGACAAAAAACTAAAAACAATTGAAAATTTGGAAAAAAATAAGGACCCGAAGATCCTTATTTTGAATATCAATATAAAATGCAGTTCAGGCTTAGATGCCCATACACATATATTTAATTTCCATGTAGTCTTCAATACCGTATTTTGAACCTTCACGGCCTGAGCCTGATTCTTTAATACCGCCAAACGGCGCAACTTCAGTCGAAATTAGACCTTCGTTAATGCCAACCATGCCGTATTCCAGCGCTTCACCTACTTTCCAAGCGCGGCTGAGGCTTTCGGTATAGATGTACGATGCCAAACCAAATTCTGTGTCATTGGCCATCTGAATCGCTTCAGCATCTGTACTGAATTTAAAGACTGGCGCAAGCGGCGCAAAGGTTTCATCTTTAGCCACCAGCATGTCTTGAGTTACCCCTGACAATACCGTTGGTTCAAAGAAAGTATGACCGAGTGCATGACGCTTGCCGCCCGCTACAATGGTCGCGCCTTTGCCTACAGCATCTGCAATATGCTCTTCAATTTTCTCTACCGATTTTTCATTAATCAGTGGGCCTTGTTCTGCACCTTGCTCAAAAGCTGGCGCAACTTTTAGCTTATTCACTTCTGCAACCAGCTTTTCGAGGAAGGCATCATGTATGCTTTCATGCGCCAAAATGCGGTTGGTGCAGACACAGGTTTGACCAGAGTTACGGAATTTAGATGCAATTGCACCTTGTACAGCTTTGTCTAAATCTGCATCTTCAAACACGATAAATGGCGCGTTGCCGCCCAGCTCCATGCTGACTTTTTTCATGGTTGAAGAACATTGTTCCATCAACAATTTGCCTACACCCGTTGAACCTGTGAAAGAAACTTTTTTCACTACTGGATGCGTTGTCAGAACACTGCCAATTTCACGTGAACTGCCTGTTACCACATTCACCACACCTTTAGGAATGCCCGCCTGTTCTGCTAAAGCCACCAATGCCAATGCAGACAGCGGTGTTTCAGATGCAGGTTTAATAATCACCGTACAGCCAGCTGCCAATGCAGGGCCAACTTTACGGGTAATCATAGCATTTGGAAAATTCCACGGCGTAATGGCTGCAACTACACCGACAGGCTGTTTAATCACAACCAAACGGCGGCCTTGTTTGTCATGTGGAATCACATCACCATAAGTACGTTTTGCTTCTTCTGCAAACCATTCAATAAAGCTTGCGCCATATAAAATTTCACCGCGGCTTTCGGTAATCGGCTTGCCTTGTTCTGTACTTAAAATAACAGCCAAATCTTCTTGGTTTTCCACAATCAGATTGAACCAAGTTCGTAACAATGCTGAGCGTTCTTTCGCTGTTTTTTGTTTCCAGCCCTCCAACGCAGCTTCAGCAGCTTGTACAGCTTGCTCAACCTGTGCAGCAGATACACTTGGCACACGGCCGACAATTTCATCTGTTGCAGGGTTAGTGACTGGCAAACTTTTACCATCATCTGCATCCAGCCATTCGCCATTAATATAAACTTGCTGTTTAAGCAGTTCAGTATTTTTAAGCTGCATCTATATTCTCCTTAATAGACGCTCGGTGCTGCATTTTCTACAGGCGCCGCGCCTTCTTTAAATTTTGCCAGCAGCTGATTCATGGATTTCATGAGCAAACTGGTGTCTACGCCTACAGCAACAAATTCAGTTCCTAGCGCTAAGTATTGTTTTGCCAGCTTTTCATCGGCAGACAAAATACCTGCGGCTTTACCTGCGGCACGGATTTTATTGATGCTGGAAATAATAATTTCCTGCACGTCCGGATGACATGGATTACCGCGGTGGCCTAGCGCTGCTGACAAATCTGCAGGACCGATAAATACGCCGTCCACACCGTCAACCTGCAAAATTGCATCTAAATTTTCCAAGCCTTTTTTCGACTCGATCTGCACAATGACACAGATTTGTTCATCAGCATCGTTCAAATAAGTTGTTAAATTGTTCCAGCGTGATGCGCGTGCCAATGCAGAACCCACACCGCGAATACCTTCTGGCGGATAGCGGGTTGCGCTAACCATCAACTTTGCTTGTTCTGCAGACTCAACCATTGGAATCAGCAGCGTTTGCGCGCCAATATCCAGCAGCTGCTTAATCAATCCTACATCACCCGTGACAGGACGGACAACCGCTTGGCTTTTATAAGCTGCAATTGACTGCAATTGATGCAAAATTGTGCGCAAATCGTTTGGTGCGTGCTCACCATCAATCAGCAGCCAGTCAAAATTGGCATTGGCTGCGATTTCTGCCGCATAGCCATCTGCCATGCCTAACCACATACCAATTTGCTGTTGGGTTTTCAGTTTTTGCTTAAAGTAGTTGGTTGTATCTAACATTGCCCTTTCTCCTTAAACAAAACGGAACGCGATTGAACCCAGCTGATCATAATCAACATGGAAGGTATCGCCTGGGCGCGCTGCCACTGGACGCGTGAATGAACCGCCAAGAATAATCTGCCCCGCTTTAAGCGTTACACCATGCGGATGCAGTTTATTGGCCAGCCATGCAACACCTTTTACAGGGTTGTTGAGTACTGCCGCCGATACGCCTGATTCTTCAATCACACCGTTGCGGTACAAAATGGCAGAAATACGGCGCAAATCCAGCTCATGTGGCTTAATAGGACGGCCGCCTAAAACGATGCCTGCATTGGCTGCGTTGTCAGAAATTGTGTCAAAAACTTTGCGGGTAATGCCCGTTTCAGGATCGGTGTTATGCAGACGTGCGTCGATAATTTCTATGGCTGGGATAACATAATCCGTTGCATCGAGCACATCGAAAATCGTGCAGTTCGGGCCTGTTAAGTCTTTGCCTAAAATAAATGCCAGCTCAACTTCAACACGCGGCACAATAAAGCGCTCAAATGGAATGTCTGAACCCTCTTCAAACTGCATATCATCCAACAGCGCACCATAGTCTGGTTCAGTAATATTTGAAGAGACTTGCATTGCGCGAGACGTTAAACCGATTTTATGTCCGATTAATTTACGGCCTTCTGCAATTTTATGCGCTACCCATTCTTTCTGAATGGCATAGGCATCTTCAATAGTCATTTCTGGGTATTGCAAAGAAAACTGACGCATTTGCGTATTGGTTTTTTCAGCTTCATCTAGCTGCAGCGCCAGCGATTTAATTTTGTCTTGATCTAGCATATGAGAATCCGTTCTTATTTCTGTGCATTTAAGAATTGATGGATATTGTTTGATTTAAAGTTCAATACCGGATCAAGTTCTGTCATTTCAAAAGACACCGCCAGCAGGCGCTTGTCTTTTAATGGCTTAAAGTATGCATCAATCAGTGCGAAGAGTTCTTCTGCTACGTGCTGACGTGTTTCCAAATCACGCCCCGCCCCAACCTTTAAGGTCATATGAATAAAGGCATAATCATGCTTGGCATCGGCAATCACATAGTCATCCATGCGGATGGCACGGCTGCGGATGCCGCCTAATGGGAAAACACCGGTATTGCCTAAAAATGTATTCACCTGTCCAAAGAATTCTTGGAAGTCGATGTCATCCTTAATATTGGCGCTGTATTCAGCTATAAAATGAGGCATGATCTGGACTCCTGTTATTCCACTGGGAAAATCGCGTTAATTTGACCAGTACCTGAGCTTGGGAAAGCTGGCGTCACGATTTCAACTGGCTTGCTGTAGCTATCCCAACCCAATAGACCCAATAGCATTGCGGTGTCGTGCATACCCCCTTCGCCATAGCAATATTCTGCATATTCAGGCAGCATGTCTGTGAATTCTTTCCACTCTGCACGTTCCCACATGCCGACTACGTGCTTATCCACTTGGCGATCCCACTCACGTGTATAAGAGTCCATGCCGCGATGTGCTTCACGATCCCAAATAAAGCGATGTGACAATGAACCGCTGGCAAATACCGCAACCGTACCGTCGTATTTTTCAATCGCGTTTAATAAGCCTTCACCAAATTTACGGCTGTCTTGCAGTTCATGCGAGGTTAGGAATGCAGATACAGAAACTACTTTGAACTTTTTGTCTTGATTCATATAACGCATTGGAACCAATGTGCCATATTCTAGATGCAAACTTTCGATGTTATGCGCTTGAACACGAATACCTGTTTTCGCAATTTCTTCTTGCATCAATTGACCGAATTCAGGGTTGCCGTCGTAATCAAATTCCATATTTTTGATGAAGTGCGGCAGTTCATTACTGGTATACACACCTTCAAAATGTGCGCCGCAATTAATATGAAATGCGCTGTTGACTAGCCAATGGCTGTCAAAAACTACAATGGTATCCACACCCAGTTCACGGCAGCGGCGGCCAATTTCGATGTGACCATCAATCGCTGCTTGACGGCAGCCATTTTGAGGGCCTGGAAGTTCAGACAAATACATTGAAGGAACGTGTGTAATTTTTGCGGCTAAAGCGAGCTTGCCCATATTCTTTCTTCCTGAAATTTTAAAATTCTTTATTTATTTCCCGAAGGGAGCGTTTACACGCCCCACTTTGGAATATGGTGTGAACCCATAGAGATACAAACGTTTTTCAGCTCAGTGAATACTTCAAAGCTATATTCACCGCCTTCACGGCCTGTACCTGATCCTTTAATACCGCCAAATGGCTGACGCAGGTCACGCACATTTTGACTGTTAATGAACACCATGCCTGCTTCGATACCCGCAGCTAAACGATGCGCTTTACCAATATCTTGTGTCCAGATGTAAGACGCTAGACCGTATTCAGTGTCATTTGCCAAACGAAGCGCTTCAGCTTCATCTTTAAACTTAATTAAACATACCACTGGGCCAAAGATTTCTTCTTGCGCAATACGCATACGGTTGTCTACGTCAGCAAATACTGTTGGCTGAATGAAGTGACCATTTTTCAAATGCTCGGCCAAACCTGCTGGACGCTCTAAACCGCCTGCAACCAAGTTCGCGCCTTCTTCCATACCAATTTTGATATAGCCCGTTACTTTGTCGTAATGCGCTTTGGTAATCATTGAACCGACTTGCGTTTTCGGATCTTGCGGATCGCCGACTAAAATGTTTTTCGCACGGCGCGCAAATTCTTTTACGAACTCGTCATATACAGATTCTTGGATGAAGATACGGCTGCCCGCAGTACAACGTTCGCCATTTAAAGAGAAGATGGTGAACAGTGCTGCATCAAGTGCGCGCTCTAGATCTGCATCTTCAAAGATTACTACTGGAGACTTTCCACCTAACTCCATTGAGTATTTTTTTAAGCCCGCGCCAGCCATGATCTTACGGCCAGTCGCTGTACCGCCTGTGAATGAAATTGCACGTACATCAGGGTGTTTTACCAGTGCATCACCCGCGTTTGCGCCATAACCTTGAACGACGTTAAATACGCCTTCAGGAATACCCGCTTCTAGTGCTAAACGGCCCAGCTCATTTGCTGTTAATGGCGAAAGCTCAGACATTTTGAGTACAGCAGTATTACCCAGCGCTAAACATGGTGCAGTCTTCCAAGTTGCTGTCATGAACGGTACGTTCCAAGGCGAAACCAGACCACACACGCCCACTGGCTGGTGCAATGTGTAGTTCAGCATTTGGTCATCTACTGGATAGGTATGGCCGTTCATACGTGTGCAAACTTCTGCAAAGAAGTTGAAGTTATGCGAAGCACGTGGAATCAAAACATTTTTGGTTTGGTGGATGGGTAAACCTGTGTCTAAAGTTTCCAATTCCGCAATTTTTGCTACGTTTTGGTCAATCAAGTCGCCCAAGTTACGCATTAAACGCGCACGCTCTTTGGCTGGTGTTTTTGCCCAGCCTGGCGCTGTGCGTTTGGCTGCTGCAACAGCTAAATCAATTTCTTCCTGACCGCCGCTTGCCACTTCACCGATCGCTTGGTTGGTAGCTGGGTTGTAGTTGGTAAATGTTTCTTTGCTTTCGACTTCTTTGCCGTCAATCCAATGCTTAATCATGCTGTTAATCCTTTAACTTTATACTGTTTTAAAAAATTCTGATTCTGAAATAATGAAGTTGCGCAGTTTGCCTACACCTTCAATTTCCACCACAACTTCATCGCCCGGTACTACGTCAGATAAACCTTCTGGTGTACCCGTTGCGATCATGTCGCCTGGCTGTAAAGTCATAAATGATGAGATATATTCCACAAGGAATGGCACATCAAAAATCATGTCTGCAGTTGTCCCTTCTTGGCGCAGTTCACCATTTACCCAAGTTTTCAGCACCAAATTATTTGGCGATGGCACCAAAGATTTATCGATGATGTACGGGCCAACTGGCGTGGTTGAATGACGGTTCTTTACGCGTAAGTTTGGGCGGTAGTAGTTTTCTAAGAAATCGCGGATCGCATAGTCGTTGCACAGCGTATAGCCTGCAACATAATCCAGCGCATCTTCACGTTTCACGTTTTTCGCTGTTTTACCAATCACTGCAACCAGCTCGCACTCATAGTGCATGTAGTCGACATTGTCTGGACGCCATGTGTTTGCGTTATGACCTGTATAGGTATTTGAGGCTTTAATAAAGATCAGCGGTTCTTTTGGCGGTTCAAAAGCCAGTTCACGCGCATGGTCTGCATAATTCAAGCCCAAAGCGAACATTGTGCCCTGTGCTGGCGGCAGCCATTCTACATCTTGCTCATTGAGTATTTGGCCATTCGGAAGAGTCACTTGAAGCTGATCATTCACTTCAACATTGAAAATTTCACCATTGTGGCGGATGCGTGCAGTTTTCATTAATTAGTTTCCTTCTTCCTGAATTGTATTTGTCACTGAGCCAAGCTGATCAATTTCAACACGGACTTCATCACCTGCTTGCACATCTACGCGGCCATCTGGCGTACCTGTCAGGATAATGTCGCCTTCATTCAAAGGCATGTATTCTGAAATTTCTTCAATAATTTGTGCAGGAGTACGAATCCAATTGGCTGTTGTGCCTTCTTGCTTTAACTCACCATTGACATAGACACGCAGCGTCAAATTATTCAGATCTGTAACTGCATCTGCAGCGACTGGTGTACCCAGTACACAGAAACCATCTTGGCATTTGGCTTTAATCGCTGGACGGTAGTAGCTGTCTTCTGGAAGACTCAGTTCATTAACCGTAACGAAACCCGCCACATGTGCTAAAGCATCATTTTCCGAAACACGGCTGGTACTTTTGCCAATAACAATGCCCAATGCAGGTCCTGCTTGTAAAATGTCATCTTTTTGCTTAACAACAGGATTGCCAGACTGATTGCGGGTATTGGGTGTTTTGATAAACAAAACTGGCTTCTTTGGCTCATTTACATAAGGCTTTTCATTAAACTGAGCTTGAAGTTTTTCGTATAAGCACTTGTAATTCAATGCGATACCAAAAATATTTCCATCCATGCTGATCTTATTTAACTCACTCATTTGAGACTCTCTATCTATGATCTGATCAATTATTGACTAGACATTTTGCAAATTAGTTAATATATTAACTTTATAATTAACATATTAACTTTTTTCAAGCACTTTTTACAGGTAAAGTTAAAAAATTATACTTTTCATGGACTAGAAGGTATGAATCACATGCAGATTCCAAACATCAAGTTAGGCGAAGTCTACGATCAGCGTTATATGAATTCGGAAATCCATTATGACGCGCAAGGCAAACTGGCAGACTTCTTTGGCGTCAATATGCCCGCGCACCGCCATGACGGTTTTTTCCAAATTCACTTTTTTACTAAAGGCTCAATCCGCATCTTTTTGGATGATGTGAAATATGTCTGCAAAGCGCCAGTGTGCTTTTTGACACCGCCGTCTGTGGCGCATGCCTTTATTACCGACCCCATGTGTGAAGGCCATGTACTCACCGTACAGCAAAATCTGGTTTGGCCGCTGCTGCAGGTCGATTTAAAAGTGCAAAATATTGTCCCGCTGTGCATATCTCTAGACGGTTTAAAGAATAAAAACACCGATGACCTGATGCAGCTGGAACGCTATTTTGATGATCTGCAAAGAGAGTTTCAATCGAATAAGCCCAATCGTCAGACGGCTTTAAGGAGCCTTGTGTCGTTAATCTTTATTCAATTGATCCGTCTTGGCGATGTTACAGCGCCGCGTATTAATAGCTGCAGCGGAGATTTATCGACCTTCCGCTCTTTTAATGAACTGATTGAAAATCACTTTTTGGAGCATTGGCCATTGAGCGAATATGCCCAAGCACTGAATGTGACTGAAACACGCTTAAATGACATCTGCCGCCGCGTCGCGGATATTTCATCCAAAAAACTGATTTTTGACCGTCAAATGCAGGAAGCCAAACGCCTGCTGATTTTTTCTGATTCAACCATCAACACCGTGTGCTATCAGCTGGGCTTTAAAGACCCTGCTTATTTCAGCCGCTTTTTTACCCGCCATGCAGGCGTCCGACCATCTGACTACCGCAGTACGCATATGAATACGGTCAGAATGTAATGTCTAAAATAAAGAATGCAGTTCCTAAATCCATCATTGTTTTACTCAGCGCTTTGGTGGCTTTTGGGCCTTTGTCCATCGACATGTATTTGCCGAGTTTGCCTTTAATTGCACAGGATTTGCAGACGCAAGTCAGTGAAGTACAGAAAACCATTACTTTGTTTTTAATCGGCTTCAGCGCCGGCATGCTGGTCTACGGGCCGTTATCTGACGGGTTTGGACGCAAAAAGCTGCTGCTGATTGGCATGGTGATTTATATTTTAGCGACACTGGGCTGTGTATTTTCCAGTCAAATTGAACAACTGCAGCTGTTCCGTCTATTGCAAGCCATTGGCGGCGCCAGCGCTTCCGTACTTTCTCGCGCCTTGGTGCGTGACTTATTCAGCAATGATGAAATTCCTAAAATTCTGTCGCTGATGCATATCATCACCATTATGGCAACGCTGGCTGCCCCAGTATTAGGCGCGATGATCGCGGAGCATTTCAGCTGGAACAGCATATTCATCTTCTTGTTTATCTATGCGCTGCTATGCTTGATTTGGAGCAAAATTGCCATTCATGCGCCGCCCAACACGCATATACCGGCAGGTATCCTCAGCAACTACAAAACCGTATTGAGCCACCGCCATGCTTGGGGCTTAATGCTCAGCAACAGTTTTTCTTTTGGCGGCATGTTTGCCTACATTACCGCTTCATCTTTTGTCTTTATTCAGCATTATGGCTTTAGCCCAACCCAATATGGCTATCTGTTTGCCTTTAATTTGTTTTCAGTTTTAGTCTTTACCAGCATCAACACCCGCGCTTTAAAATATATTTCTTCTCTAAAACTGCTGAAGATTATGGCCTGCATATCCTGCATTTCTGGCCTGTATTTAGCCGCCATTGGCTATTTAGATTTAACCTCACCTGTTTGGCTGATCATTGGGCTGGCGTGTTTTGTCGGTGTAACCGGCTCTATCGGCGCAAACTCGATGGCAAATTTACTCAGAATTCTGCCGCAGCAGGCAGGTACAGCGTCTGGACTTTCTGTCTCGATGCAGTTTGGCATGGGCGCAATCATGAGTTATTTGGTCAGCCTATTATTTTCCAGCTATGGCGCTGCATCTATGAATGCGGTGATTGGCATCAGCGCCAGCCTGTGCTTAATCAGCCTGCTGCTGACCAAAGGCATGCATGAAAATTAATGATTCTATCTAAAAGAATCATTAAAAGTAAAAAGAGCGGTTATCCGCTCTTTTTTATTCGTTCAATATTACTGAGTTTTAGACCAAGCGCCATAACTGACATTGGGCAGCACAATAAAACGCTCACCGAATTGTTCTTTATTTTTTGCTACAGCTTCGGCGCGCTCTATAGGGGTCTGATGATTACTAAACGCATCGGAAAAGTCATGCAAAGTATCCCCAAGCAGCAGCACAATTTCATAGTCTTTGGCGGCAATCTGACGGCGCTGTTCTTTTGATGTGCCGTACAGCAAAATTTGATCACTTTGCACTTGCGGCAGGTTAAGCTGCTTCATCATCCGCATTGCCGATGCACGGTATTTTTCAGCACGGTCTGAAATATAAAAAATCTTCACACCTTGCTGATTGGCATAATTCAGAAAATCTAGACTTCCAGAAATGAGTTTCGGCTGGCCTGACTGCTCCCACGAATCCCAAGATTTCCAGTTGGTATAATCTTCACAGCGCTTTAAGTCATTTACAAAAACATCGGTATTGTCTAATACGGTTTCGTCCAAATCTGTGACAATCGCTAAATTTTTAGCATCTGGATTATTTTGCAAAATTTCTTTTAAACGATGTGTTGCTACATTAAAAGCCTGCAGCTGCAGTGCCTGCACTTCTGCAGAGCGGTTTTGAAATTTCAGGCTCATACCATATTGCTGTACCGCAGCGCAGCTTGGCGCTTCTTTTGCCTGAAGCTGTGCTGCGCCTAAAATTGCAGTTGAAGCCAGCACAAAATTCAAGCTGGTTTTTTTCATGTTCATTATCATATTCACCTTTGAGCAGCACACTGGATTGGCTTTCCTATGGCTCGCCTAAATTCATTTAACTATTCGATTGAATCTGTCAATTTAGTTATTCAGTTTCATCACTCAATCATTTTGATGATGTCATTACAGCATCACGGTATTTTGCTATTCGGCTTTCCATTGCTGTTTCCACATCCGCCAGCCATTCAATGCCAGCAAAATAAACAGAAAATATAAGAACGCAGTCAGATTCAGTGATTTATATAAATACATCAGCACATAAATGGCATCTAAAATGCACCACATGGCCCAGCTTTCAATATATTTTTTTGCCGCCCAATAACTGGCAACTAAGCTGAATGAGGCCAGCATCGAATCCAGCCACGGTAAGGAAGCTTGGGTATAGACAGAAAACAGCAAGCCTAAAAACAAGCCGCCTACTGCACCAATTGCAATACTTTTGAGCATGATTGGCTTTTGCATATAGCCAGCGCGTAAAGGCCGATCTACAGTGGCTTTAGACCAACTATACCAACCGTAAATTTGCATAATGACAAATACAGCTTGCAGCGCGGCATCTGCAAATAAATTCACTTGGTAAAACAAAATCATATAGAGAATCACCGCGACAATATTCACCAGCCAGCAAATGCGGTACTGTTTAGAGGTCAACCAAACACCCAATACATTTAAAATAAAGGCGGCGATTTCTAAATGAGACATGTGTGATACCTGCTTAGAAATTCAATTTAAGGGCTAAATTCGCTGTACGCGGTGCGCCAAGGAACATGTAACCATCACCATCCGACTCACCAACATCTCGCCAATATTTTTTATTCAATAGGTTGTCTACATTTAAGCGCAGTTCTGCATCGGTTTTATTCCATTTGAAGGCATAGGCCGCGCCAGCATCAAATACGCTATAACCGCCCACTTTGGCTGTGGCTTCACGGTTGGCAAATTTACTCGAGCTATAGCGCCCGCCTGCCATCAGTTTTAAACCCTCTACTTGCGGCAGATCATAAGTGACAAAACTGGCGATACGGAATTTAGGTGCATTTTGCATTTGATGGTCTGCATAATCTGGGTTAGATACACCATCCAAACGTGTACGAGTAAATGCCATGCTGCTGTTCATGCTCAGTCGCGGTGTGATATTACCCGACAGTCCAAGTTCTACACCTCGGCTCTGCTGTTCGCCTTCTTGAATAAAATAGTATTTGCCATCCGCAGGATTTATAGCGGTATATTGATTGTCCTGACGTAAATCAAACAGCGCCGCAGTGAATAGGAATTGATTGATTTGCTGTTTATAGCCTACTTCATACTGTTCAGAATTAATCGGCGCCAAGATATCGTCACCATTTTCTGCATACCATGCGGCAGAACGGCCATCCGATAGACCTTTGGCATAAGATGCATATACAGTTGCATCATCGTTTGGGCTGTAGCTTAATGCCAGCTGCGGCAGGAATTTATCTAAATTGGTGTCACGGGTTTGCACGGCTTTACGGCTATAGGCCTGCTCATCCAAATGAATCCATTTGCCGCCCAATAGCGCAGACCATTGCTTTCCAAATTCGATTCGATCAGAAGCGGTGATGGCCCATTGAGAACTGTCCAGCGCCTTGGTGCGTGGGCCGACTTGTTCAGTCGTCGGGGCAAAATCAATGGTATCTTCATAGATATTCCCCACGCCTATATATTCATTGACACGGTCAGAACGTTTACGCGATTTATTAGTTTGCGCCAGCTCAAGATTTACATGATGCAAAGTATTAGCCAATGACCATTGTCCTTGCAGCTGTGCTTTTAACTGGCGAGTGACATAGGTATCGTCTGGGTTTTGATAGTCATAAATATCGTAATTGCCGTTAGCATCAAAGCCATTGCCTAAACCGCTATACTGGCAAACACTGCTGTAGCAGCCCCATGCGAATGTAGAATAATCATCAATTTTCACTCGGCTATATGCGCCAACTAAATTAGCCGTCCAAAGATCATTCAAGGCATAGCTGTATTTTAAACTGCTGTTTATGCTGTCCATGGTGACGGGTTTGCCCCAGCTTTGGTAAGCCAGCAAACGCTCTGGCTGCACATTTTGCGGCACTTTGCCATCCAGCAGCTGATAGCCCGGAACAGAACGTTGCTGCTGACGCTGCGCCTCTATATCAAACTGCAATGCAGACTGATCTGTCACATTCCAATCCAGCGCCAATGAACCCATATAGCGTTTACCGCCCACATGATCGACATAGCTGTTGATGCGTTCATCGACTAAATTTACGCGGTAACCCAGCTGCTGCTCGCTGCCCGCAAAACCGCCAACATCGGCCGCTATCGAGAATTGACCGTTTTCATCGACATTGACACTGGCAGCTTTCACCTCTTTCGGACGCTTAGTCACATAATTCACCACACCGCCGGGTGTAGACATGCCGCTTTGAATGGCCGAAATGCCTTTTAGAATTTCGACCCGCTCTTTATTTTCTAAAGATAGGTTTTGCTCCCCGCGCACCACATTGCCATTCAGCAAGTAGCTTGATCCTAAATCCAGCGTAAAGCCGCGTGATACAAAATTTGAGTAATAGCCAATCGGCGCATAGCTGTCCCCGACAGAGGCATCATTTTTAACGACATCCGCTAAAATGCGTGCATGCTGATCTTCCAGCAATTTAGCATTCAGTACAGTAATTGAAGCCGCTGCTTTCTTCAGCTCTTTTGTGCCAAAACCTTGCAGTGCAACAGTATTTTTTTCTTGATCAGCTGCTTGCGGTGCTGTAACAGTAATGGTTTCCAATTTTTTAACTGCGTCTTCAGCAAAGGCTGACGGCACCCAGCACAGCTGTGACAGAACCGCAGCTTTAACTGCCAGTACCAATGAATTTTGCTTAAATTGAAGATTCATGTTTAACCTTTCCATTTTTCCCTAAAGCGCGCTGCATCAATCTGCAAGGTGCAGACGTGATGGTTTGGCGATGAAATTTATATTTTTTTGAAATAGAAGTGAATATGTTTGGCGCGGCAAAGATGCACGAATTATTGATTACAGGCTGAATGCTGATTAAAAAGGTCTTGAACATCTGAGGCTGCATCATGACTCAAGGGCCTTATAAGACTGAATCAACTGCGCCAATTTTTGACAGAATTGCAGGCCTTGCGGCTGGAAGAACCATGCAGGATGTGCAATGAGCCAGTCATAGTAGGCTGCATCGGCATGTTTGATGTTTTGAGTAATACCCGCGAAGTATTCCAGCTCAGACAGTGCAAAATCGCTATGCACAATTTTGATCAATTCTGGCAGTATATGCAGTTCTGGACTAAATCCTGCCTGCTCAATATAGGCCTGAATAAAAGCAGTCAATCCTGCTTCATCAATATAAAGATCAGGCCCCTGCGCCAACACCAGCCAATCGATAAAATTTCGCTCAATTGCCACTGCCAAATCATAAATAGCACTGCAGCGATCCGCTAAACCAAAATCAATAACGGTTGTAATCTCAGCAGCATCACTGGCATCTGACCACAGTAAATTAGAAGCATGAAAGTCGTTATGGGTCCAAATTTTGGATACCTGCTGCATTGTGCTTTTAATCTGGCTATGCACACTGCTCAGCTGCTTCAACCATGTTTCATCTAGAACTTTATCTGCAAAATATGCACTCAGCGCTGGGCTATTTTGAATGCGATGCGAAATAGCTAAATGGATGTTTTCGCTTTCCAGCAAGTCTTGATTTGAAATCAACTGCTCGGCGCTTCGCCCCTGAGTGACTGGATAATGCTTTGCCGCTTGATGCAGTTCTGCTAATTTTTTACCTGCTTTGGCGGCATGCTCTGCATAGAAAAACGGTTTCCATGACAGCTGATTGGCATAAGGATCTACACCCTGCGCTTTTTCATGCACTTCATAGCTCCACTCTCCCAATTCCACTGCCGTTGCGCCATGATGTGCAGAGATAATTTTGGGTACATCGATACCTTGTGCATCTAAATAACGGATCAGTTGATGTTCTTGCTGTAAATCTTGCGCACTGCGGAATAAACGGCTGCTGCGTTTAACAAAAAAGATCTGATCATTTACCTGCAGTAATAGTGCTGCTGAAAATGGACGCGGGCTGCGCCATAAAATAGTCTGCTGACCAATGAGTTGCGGATAGTGCTGCTGAAGTGAATGCAGATCACTGCTGGAAATATCCAGCCAATCTTTAGTTTCTGGACTTTCTCCCATGCCATGACCCAAATTTTTGGTTTGGTCCATCATGCGGCAGCACCCAAAAGTCGATAAGCATCAAACACATATAGTGGAGCATTCAAACAGCTGAAGAGGTTTAAGCCCAGCCAGCGATCTTGACGATTATTGTCATATTGAAAACTTTTAGCCATGCATCATCCCGCACCCGATAAAACAGTGCGAAATGTATTAGATATAAGTGGTACATACCAATATTATTTACTGATTAAATTATTTTTTTAAACTATTTATTCGATCTATCTATAAATATCATTTAAATTTCAGTTCACTATTTTCCATTGGTTTATCCGCAGCGAATTTAATTATCGATCCATCAATCGATGTATTCAGAATATTGCTGAATGAAAGATCAGCTTAAGCATAGATTTCCATATTCATTTCAATTTTATCTTCAGGCCATATTTCAATATCAAATTCAATCACTTGATTATCAGATTTTGATATGCGCTCAATCCGGATTGCGGTTTGGCTGGATGGGATGCCCAGCTGTTTTCCATCAAATTCATCAGCAGCGGTATTTTTAATCTTTAAACGGCTGCTGCTGTATTTAACATTAAACTGATTTTTAACCACCTCTTCCACAGATGGAATGATTTCATAATTGATAAAGCCAGGAAATAATGCAACAGGCAGATAATTATATTCCAATAGGACCGGCACATTGTCTGCGTAACGCAAGCGGATAATTTCATAAAAGCCCTGTGCGCCGATGGCTGCATCAAATAAATCTGAGCCTGCAAAAACATCAACCTGCTGTGCTGAAATCAGTTCTGTTTTAGCGTTAAAACCTTGCGCTTTTAGATAGCTGTTAAAATTTTCAATCGATGCTGGGTAGTACTGAATTTTTTTGTTGCTAACAAACCAGCCCACATTATGCACTTTATAAATTTTGTCTTCCGCACGCAGCTGCTCATAGGCCTTACGGATGGTTTCTCTAGAGCACTGATATTTCAGCGCCAGATAGCGCTCTGATGGAATCAGCTGATTGGGAGCATAACTTTTTAGCTCCTGCCCAATCAAATCTCTGATTTCCATATATTTCATTTATTCAGTCCTCTATAACAGTGCATTTTGCCTAGATATTCGGCTCAGAAAGCTTCTTGCTTACAGCCTTAGATATCAGTAATGACAGCATCGGCAGCTAAATTCAATTCTAGATTTAGAATTATAGGATATGCCATTTGATTTATTAAGAATAAAAATCAACTTTAACCATTGCATTCTTTGTCCAGCTAATTGGTCTATCTATTAATTGATCATAATGGGTTGACCGATGAACTGGCTTGATGCTCCATTTCCCCCTATCTTTCGCGGATGATCAGTCATTGCTACAATTAACTCCATATCCAAACAAAACTATAGGAAAAATCAAATAAACTGCCTCAAAAAACCCTTTAAGGAGAAGTTGAAGGGTTTTTTAGATTTATCAGTTACAGCTAAACAACTGAAACAGTGATTTTTAGTTTTTCGGTTCATATTCTGGTTGCGCAATCCGCGAATGGACTGCAGCCGTCAAAACACTGCGCATGACAGCTTTAATCGAGCCATTTCGCCACACGGCTTAAATTCATATTCACCATACCTTCATGCGCAAATTTCAACCGCGGAATGCAGCCTCAATTGCCGCGACATCAATTTTCTTCATAGTCATCATTGCGTCAAACGCCCGTTTGGCAGCTGCGCGGTCTGGACTAGTAAATGCCTTTGTTAAAGCAATCGGCGTAATTTGCCATGAAATGCCCCACTTGTCCTTACACCAGCCGCAGTCACTTTCCTGACCGCCATGGCCAACAATCGCATTCCAGTAACGGTCCGTTTCATTTTGATCTTCGGTGGAAACTTGAAATGAGAAGGCTTCGTTATGCTTGAATGCAGGGCCGCCATTGAGTCCAAGG
Organism: Acinetobacter entericus; assembly: GCF_026168575.1. Taxonomy (NCBI): domain Bacteria; kingdom Pseudomonadati; phylum Pseudomonadota; class Gammaproteobacteria; order Moraxellales; family Moraxellaceae; genus Acinetobacter; species Acinetobacter entericus. Next base: position 9,924 of record NZ_JAPEQW010000029.1, on the reverse strand, counting down.
CATGCCACCCCAAGCACAGTAAACTCAACTGTCAGCACATCCCCTTCTTGCCCTGAAGGATAATCTCCTGGCGCGCGGTGCACCGCACTGACAAAAGAATCGGGAAAGGTCTTTGCATAAAATTTTGCAGCCTCCTCAGCATTGTCATCGTACCAAAGGCAGATTGTGTTCTTTGCTATTTTTGTCATTTCACATCTCCTAACAAGACTAGATTCAGACTATTTTGCATGACTTTAACGCGGTACGCATATCTGCCTAAAGATCTTTTACAATTTGATTTTACAACTGGGCAGTGTGATTGAAGCAATAAAGAACTACCTTTCTCTTAATGCTTCCTGCGCCTTATTGAATGGTTTAATCAAATAATCCAGCACAGTTTTTTCACCGGTTTTAATATCTACTGTTGCCACCATGCCGGGGGTAATTGCAAACTGCTTGCCTTCTTTATTCTGCAATTTATCTGCATCAGTGCGAATATAAACACGGTAATAGAATTGATCCTGCTTTACTTCATCACGCAGCGTATCCGGCGAAATCACTGTAACTTTGCCTTTGAGTCCGCCATAAATGGAATAATCATATGCTGTAATCTTCACCAGCGCTTCCTGCTCCGGATGAATAAAAGCAATATCGCGCGGCGAAATTCGCGCTTCGACCAGCAGCTGTTCATCTAAAGGCACGATGGTCATCAGCTTGCCGTTTTGCGCAATGACGCCGCCAATGGTCATCACATCAATTTCTTTAATAATGCCCCGCACCGGTGATTTAAATACTGTACGGCTCAGTGAATCTGACTTGCCTTTTACTACCTGCGATTGCGTTTCAATATCGGTATTGGCCTTTGCCAGTTCTTCACGCGCTTTTACAAGATATTGGTTTTGCGCATCATTCATCTGATTGCGCAGTTCATTGGCTTGACGCTTTAGACGCAGCACTTCAACTTCACTGGCTGCCCCCTTGGCGACTAAGGGTTCAGTCATCCTCAATTCCTGATCAACTAAAACCAGCGCTTGCTTCAGCCCCGCCAGAGATTCTTCCAAATTGGCGCGGCGCGAGTGATACAGCGCAGTTTCTTCTTTCACCAAAGCTGGATCTTTCAGCACTTCCGCAGGAAATTTCAATGATGCGCCATTCACTTCTGCACGCAGCCGCGCAGCAGTTGCTTGAGAAGACAGCAGCAATGAAGCAGACTCGCCGACATTCGATGCAAAACGCGTTGGATCGAGCTGAGCCAGCACTTGCCCCTGTTCAACAATTTGCCCTTCATGCACATTTAATTTCGTCAAGATCCCGCCTTCCAGCGATTGAATCACTTGTTCCTTGGAAGATGGAATCACCTTACCCGTGCCATTGGATACCTCTTCCAGCTTAAACAGCCATGCCCATATCAGCAAAGCCAGCAGCCCAAGGCAGATGATCCAAATGAATAGGCTTGGTTTTGGCAAACTTGGTTCTGTTTCCCTTAATTTACCCGGCTTGCCGTGCTGACTCATTCTTCTGCCCCTGATTCAATGTTGACTGTTTTAATACTTGTTCTTTTGGCCCATCCATCACAATTCGGCCCTCATGCACCACAATAATGCGGTCAACCAGTTCCAGCACTGCCCGGCGGTGTGTAGCAATCACTAATGTTCTTTGTCCAAGCCATGATTTTAGCTGATCGATCAGCATTTTTTCTGACACATCATCAATGGCCGCTGTCGGCTCATCCAGCAAAAGAATATTCGGCTGGCGCAGCAGCAAGCGGGTCAGCAGCAAAGCTTGACGCTGGCCGCCAGAGAAGCCGATGCCGCCTTCTAAAATTTGGTAATCCAAGCCTTCTTTCTTATCCATGACAAAATTTAAAGCGCCTGTAATTTTCAACACATGCAGAATTTCATCGTCATTCGCCAAAGGTGCGCCCAATTTTAAATTTTCCCGCACAGAACCAAAAAACAAATGCGCATTCTGATTCAGCAGCCCCATATCCCGGCGTACATCCGATGGGTCAATTAACCCTAAATCAATGCCATCCAGTTTAATTTTGCCTTGCACAGGCTCCTGCATACCGGACAGCAGCTGCAGCAATGTCGACTTGCCCGCGCCATTGCGGCCCAGAATTGCAATTTTTTCGCCGGGCTTTATTTCCAGTTTAGGAATCGCCAAAGAGGCGCGCTCATCATCCTGTTCATATTGGAAAATGACATTGTTTAACTCGTAATGCCCCATAATGGCTGGACGATGAATCAAATGCGCTTGCTCAGGCTGATCAACCGGTTTCTTCATCAGCTCGTCCAGACTGGATTTTGCCACCTTAGCCTGCTGCAGCCGGCCCAATACACCCGTAATTTGCGCAATCGGCGCCAGCATCCGTGAGGATAAAATCGAACATGCAACCAATGCGCCTGTCGTCATATCACCCTTCATTACTGCAAAGCAGCCGACCAGCACAACAATGGCAAAAGTTAAGCCCTGAATTTTCTGCGTCCATGCGGTCATCACGCCCACCAGTTTGCGCTGGCGCATTGAAATATCCGCAGAAACTTCATTCATGTGATTCCATTGATTTTGAAAGCGTGACTCAGCGCGCAGCAGCTTGATATCCTCAATGCCCTGCACAGCTTCGACCAGTGTGGCATTGCGGATTGCGCCTTCACGCATGCCTTCAGACGCCAGCTTCGCTAAAGGCTTTTGAATAAGAATGCCCGGAATAATCATCAAAGGGACTACCAGCACCATCACCCAAAACAGATTGCCGCCAATCAGCCAGAAAATCGCCAGAAACAGTAAAAAGAATGGCAGATCTGCAATTGCCGAAATTGTCGTTGAGGTCACTAATTCCCGCACACCTTCCAATTCACGGATTTGTGAAATAAAGGTGCCTGTAGATTTTGAACGCTCTTTATTTTTAATTCTAAGCGCATGTCCAAACACCCGGTCAGAAATTTTTAAATCGGCGCGCTTGCCAATGATGTCTGATAAGTAAATCCGCGCAACCCGCAGGCCAAACTCAAAAACAGCCGCAATCAGCACACCGCCCGCCAGCACCCATAAAGTCGGAATAGACTGTGCAGGAATGACGCGGTCATAAACATTCATCGAAAATAAAATGGTGGCCAGCGCAAGTATATTCGCCATCATCGAGGCAAACATAATATCAACATAGCGCTTCCAGTCTTTCAGCACAATTGACCAAAACCAGCTGGCTTCATAAGGCTTAACATATTCATCGACACGGACATCGGCAATGGATTTTTCTGGCCGCAAAATGTAGACATTGGCCGTATTCTGCTTAAGCAGGTCAATCGTTAAAACCTGTGCCAGGCCTTGATCGCCGCTGAATTGAATGCTGGCATTGCCTTCAGCATCCACCTTATCCAAAACGCCGACTTGCCCATTTTGCATTTCAATAATGACAGGCAAACGCCAAGGATTCAGCACATCTTCACTGAAGCTGCTTTTTCTCAGGCTTAAGCCTATTTGGCGGCATACCGTGCCCAGCACCTCATCAACGGTCTGATTTGGATTCCAATCCAGCTGTAACCGCAGCCGCTCTTCCGAGGGTTCCATGCGGTAATGCTTGGCAATGGTGAGTACGGCATTTAGCCATGGCTGATATTGTATAGAATTGCTCATGGCTCTATCTCAATCCCTTGAATAGATAAGTTATTTAACTGATAAAATTCTCGAGAACGGCCTGTGACCCTAATATATTCGGTCAAGCCTGAATAAATATCATATCTGGCATTTTCTATTTCTTGCGCCACGCTATGAATAGACTGCTCGGCATTTAATAAATCAACAACGGTACGTGTTCCTAATTTATATTGCTCCTGATACAGCTCCTTGGTGCGTGCCGTCGTTTCTCTGCGCGAAGACAGAACCTCCATCTGCTTTTGCTTATTCGCGACTTGCTCCCTGATTAAGCGCACCTGATCATTGACATCTCGATATACAACATTGACCTGCGCCTTAGCGGCTTCTTCTGCATAACTGGCCGAACGCGCTCTCGAGCGGATTGCGCCGCCTTGAAAGAAATCACTGCTGGCTTCGAGCATGATGGAACTGTAGAGGCCGTCATCTTCGTTGTTATTTGGGTTACGTCCATTTAAGGCTTGGCTGAGGCCGCCCTTGATATTAATGGTGGGATAGGCATTCAGCTTTGCCTGTTCTTTTTGCGATTTGGCAATTTCAACTTCAGCCTGCGCCGCCATCATCTCTGGAATCCTTGTAAATTCAGGATCTTGATATAATCCTGCATTTCGCACGATATAATCGGGAATATTAAATTTCACCGCCGAAACATCATAGCCTAACAATGTTCTCAGCTTCTGCTGATACTGACGCAGCGCTGTTTCCTGCACAATTTTATTGCTTTGCGCCGCTTCTAAAGTGGATTGCGCCTGTACTGGATCGGCCTGGCTGCTGATGCCGGCATTGGCGCGCAAATTAGCAATTTCCGCAATGCGGGCAACCCCTTTAATCTGCTGATCGGCAATTTTTACAATTTCTTGATAGCGGTTGATATTCACAATGGCATTGACCGTCTGATAGGCAATATCATCCACACTGACAAGCAATGATGCCTGCTTTTCCAGCAATTTAGCTTCTTCTGTATTTACAGATGTTTTGACTTTGCCGAAGTCATACAGCATCTGTGTTGCGGACAAAGTATACAGCTGCCTGCCCCGCTCTCCAGTGGTCAAATCGGCGCTGCTGATACCGCCTGAAATTTGCGGATAGTACTGCGATTTTGCTGTATCTATATTGGCATTTTGCCCAGCCATGCTGGCAATATTTTGTGCGATATTCGGATGCTGCTGTAAAGCCTGATGTATTGCATCAATCAGCGATACTTCCATTCTGCCGGATGGCTGACCGTTCAAAACTGAGGCTGCTGGAGCGCCTGTCATTGCTCTAGAGCCTGTAACCACAGGCAGCGTTTCCCGCTGCTGAGGCTGTTGCAGCTGAAAGCTGCTTAATGCTTGAATGCTGATTTTGTTGCTGGCGCTTTGCTGAGGATTAAATATTTGACTAACTTCTTTTTTGGCTGAATTTAAATAGTCTTGAAATGCAGCTGCCTGCACTTGCTGTAAAGCCAGAGGTATAGGCAGTAATAAAATCAGCCCTAACCTTAATTTAATAGTACTCATTATATAAATTTATTTTTAACCCTTGCATATTTTTATATAGCAGGACTATATTAAAAATATAATCCTAATTCCTTTTTAATCAGAAAAGCGGCATTAAAACTGCTTTTTTCCATACTGTTATTTTAAATTAATGCTTTCCATATTTTTGCTACGTTATCTTCTTTATACTTAGCAATAGAACCGTAAGCGCTTTGTGACATTTTCTCCAGCTTTCCTTTAGCACTTAATATTTTTGAAATTTCCTGAGCCATCATTTTATAATTTCCATGCTCTACAAGTATTCCATTTACATTATTTTGAATCATGCTTGATGGGCCATAAGGAATATCATAAGAAGCTGCAGGAACACCATGGCAAAGGCTCTCTAAAACAGCCAATGAAAAACCTTCACAGCGGCTCGTCAGCAATGAAAAAACTGCGTCATTGTAAGCCTTCGAAATATCTTCAACATAACCTATTAAATGAATATTACGATTTAAGTTTAACTCATTTATTTTATTAATAATATTTGTCTTCTCCCCGCCATCCCCATAAATATAAAGCTGCATTGCAGGATTGGTCTTTAATAGTTCACTCATCATCAAAACCATATCTACCACTTGTTTTTCTGGCGCTAAACGGCAGAGAGCAACAATTTTATTAGGATCACGCTGTTTAAATATAATTTTTTCCGGTTCATCATCAATACTGTGTGGAATGGCTGTTATATTATCGACCTGATTAAATCTTTTTTGGATATCTATTTTTTGATGATCTGTCAGAGTAATAATATGATCAACAGTATATTTCTTCTCAAGTACATATTTAAAATTAGAGTTTAATTGACCTGTCATAATATCATCTTCCCTTTCAACCAAATGACTGCTATGGAAGATAGATATGCTTTTTTGACCATTTTGTTCATGAAAATTTCTTAAAGCAATATTCCAATTCGGGTTCCTATCTATAATAAAGCATGACTTTTCATTAATATCAATGATCTTCCTAAGCCAATAATCAACCAATTGTTCTTCACCTGTAAAAATCTGATCGACCATTCCAGATTGAGTAAATAAAACAATTTTTAATAATCGGCTATTTTCACCAAAATATCTTTGCAGTACTAAATGGCCATCAATATGAATGAGGTCTTCAATTGTCACTTTCCCATTTTCATCCAATTCTTGAATTGCAAAGAGCCTTCCATTTTTATCAAATTTTTCTCTTTTTATAATTTTGTTGTTAAATAGATTGTTAACAAAAACGATTTTTTCTTTTTTTATATTATTCCACACGACATATTTGTAGAAATTTTGATCGACTTTAGAGATCCATTTTTCATGCATAGGATTCACATCAACTTCAACTACGTTGTACAGTGATTGATCTAAAGCAAAATGATTGCTGATTTTTAACTCATTGGTGTATCCGCCCCTCAAATATTCATACACATTCAGCACATCACAAGATTTTGGCATCCAGCCAATTTTTTTTAGATTTTCATCGAGCTCTGTATTGAATCTGCTCGTTAAAAATACAGCAGATATGCCAAAATAATTTTTGAAAAGCCGAGCTCTTTTTAGCGCTGCGCGCTCTACACCTGTTAACTGCTTTCCGAAGTCCAAATTACAGAAATAAAAATTTTTATAATCCGTCATAAAACCCTCAATATATCTTATAAATTATTAATTTAAATAAATAAATTTTAAATCATTTTCCATTTTTTTTCGTAAAAGTTACGTTTATTAACAAAAAAAAGAGGCTCCTAAGAGCCTCTTTTTTATTCAATCTTTATTTACACATTAGTAAATAATTTGGTTATTCGTTAACAGCTGCTGCAAAATATCCTGTTCTGTATGATTCGTGATATCTATACCACCCAAAGTAACTAGATCAACTTTATTCGTGAACGTAGTTCCTGCCCCATCTCGGTCAATCGTCAGAACTGCATGATTGTTTTCGAAACGGATGCCGATATATTGACTAATATTTCCTGAATTGACCGTTTGTCCATCTAGTAGCTCACGAATATCGACATAATCGCTATTTGTATTGCTCAATGAACCTAGAGTAAAGTCAGCCCAATTATCACCGCCATTGAGTCCAGTACCATTTCCTCCTGTTGCATCGACCTTACTCAGCAAGTTGTATATCAGCGTATCATTGCCATTAACACCATGGAATGTTTCGTTTCCACCTAAACTTACCAGTAAGTCATTACCAGTAGTGCCATCAACAACACCAGTTCCATCGCGATCCATGTAAACAGATCCTGAATCAACCAATACCTCAATTTTCGCGATATTCGAACTACCAGCAGGCGTTGTAAATTCATAGTAGAAAGTTTCTACTTTACCAATATGCGATGAATCCGCGACCTGATCAAACTTATATGTACCATCAGAGTTAACAGTTAATGTTCCACTTTCTCTAACAATTGTCTGAGGCGTACTAATTGCTGTTGCAGTAGATAGGCCAGCTGCAGTGTCAGCAACTTTAATACTGATGCCGGAAGTTGCGCCCAATACATCATTATCAAATAGATTACCTGCAATAGGCGCCGCATCTGTAACTTTGTAAAGACCAGGTGAATAAACAATGGTTTCTACATCAATTACACCAAATTGTGCTGTAATATTTGCACCAGTCCCAGTATGAATAGATGTTACTTTAATTCGATATTCACCAGAGATGGCTCCAAATGTACTCGCATTCAATTCAAAGCTATGTGCTTGACCATTAGTTGTAGAAGTCCAATTATCAACAGTCTGATAATTAGGGAATAGTCCACCTAATAAGCCTGAAGTATCCTTAAATTGGATTTCAACTTTTACCCCATAACCCGTACCGGTTGGGATTAAAGATTTTAAGGATATTTGAACAACTTCACCTTCCTGAACAGTTATTAAACTCGAGTTTTCAGTAGCTGCAATATCAAGTGCATCACCCAAAGGATTATCCCTGTGCCCACTTGTTACAATTCGATTTGTATCTGTCAATGAACCATTTGGACTAGTAATTGTCACATAACGATTAGCCTCACCCAGTACAGACACTTGACCAATTGTAGATACTGCATCATCAGTCGCTGTGATCGTAACCACACCATCTGCTGCTGGATGAACATCATCCCAAACAACCTGAACATCATTACTGTCTATACGGATATTCAACTGAGCCGTATCTGAAGACGTTCCATTTGATATGGTGTACGTAAATGTATCGACTTTACCAATATTTTCAAGTTTTTGGTCACGCACATAAGAGTAACTGCCATCTTCATGAATTGTAAGCTTACCGTATGCCCCCTGAATTACCGTACCTGCAACAGACGCTGTACCGCTATCGTTTATTTCAGAAACAACCAATGTGACTTTTGCACCTGTTGTATTTACATCTGTACCGATTGGAGTATTGATATCTCCAAGACCCGTAATAACATTACCTGTAATTTCAGTTTCACCATTTGTGACATCTTTTTGGGAAATTGTAGTGATCTTAGCAATTGTGCCAACGTTCAAATCAAGCAGACCATCATCAGTTGCGCTACCCAATAAGAAGATATATTTACCTTTTGTTAGGCCTGTAATGGTGGTATCGCCTGATATACGGCTAAGCACTGGGAACAAAGAAACATCCACTTCATTTGCAAATTTCTGTACAAACTCATATTTACCGGTAGTTTCATTTAATTTATACATGAATAAATCTAATGACTGCGTACCAAGATTAATCAGTGTATTGCCTGAGTAACCTAAGGTCACATCTCGTACACTGCCTTCAGCAACATCTATCGTAAATGGTGTACCTTGTAAATTCAGCACAGATAAATCAAGCGTACTCAACAATTTCACACCAGCAAGAATAAACGCTGTCTGACTCACGCTTGCAGGATTATTTACTACCGGTACATCCAAGTGAATTTCAGCCAAATCGTCTTTAGCATCTACGATTTTAGACAGACTTTCAGACTCAGAAATCGATGTTGATTCTGACAATGACGCTGACTCAGAAGCCGACGTGGATGCCGATTCAGACGCTGAAGCCGATTCAGACGCTGAAGCCGACGTAGACGCTGATTCAGAGGCTGACGACGATGCAGATTCAGAAGCCGACGTAGAANGACTCAGAAATCGATGTTGATTCTGACAATGACGCTGACTCAGAAGCCGACGTGGATGCCGATTCAGACGCTGAAGCCGATTCAGACGCTGAAGCCGACGTAGACGCTGATTCAGAGGCTGACGACGATGCAGATTCAGAAGCCGACGTAGAAGCTGATTCAGAAGCCGAAGTGGACGCTGATTCAGACGCCGAAGTGGATGCCGATTCAGAAGCCGAAGTGGACGCAGACTCAGAAGCCGACGTGGACGCTGATTCAGAAGCCGACGTGGACGCTGATTCAGAAGCCGAAGTGGATGCTGATTCAGACGCTGACGTAGACGCGGATTCAGACGCTGAAGCCGATACAGATTCAGAAGCCGACGTAGACGCTGATTCAGAAGCCGAAGTGGATGCAGATTCAGACGCTGACGTAGACGCGGATTCAGACGCTGAAGCCGATTCAGATTCAGAAGCCGACGTTGACGCTGATTCAGAAGCCGAAGAGGATGCTGATTCAGACGCTGACGTAGACGCGGATTCAGACGCTGAAGCCGATTCAGATTCAGAAGCCGACGTAGACGCTGATTCAGAAGCCGAAGTGGATGCCGATTCAGACGCTGACGTAGACGCCGACTCAGAGGTAGACGCAGACTCAGAAGCCGAAGTGGACGCTGATTCAGAAGCCGACGTGGACGCTGATTCAGACGCC
>NZ_JAPEQW010000028.1:0-40727 GCF_026168575.1 Acinetobacter entericus | reverse complement strand
GAGTATCACTTATAGGAGTTGTTCAAATTTCCGGATCCATCTCTGTTATAAAAATATAAGAGGGAATCCATCATGTATGATTCAGATTCAAATCAAAGTTTAAAAAGTGCTTTAAAACCTCGTCATGTCCAAATGATGGCACTCGGCGGTGTTATTGGAATGGGACTATTTGTAGGTAGTTCTGTAGTGATTCAAGCTGCAGGTCCAGCCGCAATTTTATCCTTTCTGATTACGGGTGTGTTGATTATTTTAGTGATGCGAATGCTTGGTGAACTTGCAACCGCCTCTCCTGTATCAGGCTCCTTCTATGCATATGCACGCCATGCTTTCCAAGATTCGCCTTATTTATCTCGACTCGCAGGCTTCATGACGGGATGGATGTATTGGTATTTCTGGGTCATCGTGATTGCATTAGAAGCGATTGTCGGTGCTAAACTCTTTGCTTATTGGTTACCTGATACACCACAATGGATCGTCAGTCTGGTTTTACTCGCCCTATTAACAGCAACGAACTTATTCTCAGTCAAATCCTTTGGTGAATTCGAGTTTTGGTTCTCATCTATTAAAGTTGCTGCGATTGGTCTTTTCATTTTCCTTTGCACTTTATATCTGTTCGGACTTTGGCCAAACCATCAAGCTGCTGGATTTGGTGAATTGTTAAATCATGGTGGTTTTATGCCAAATGGTTGGGGACCAGTCTTATCGGGTGCTGTTGCCGCAACTGGATTTTACTTTGGTGCTGAGATCGTTACGATTGCCGCTGCTGAAACTAAAGATCCTGAAAAATCGGTTGCTAAAGCCACTCAATCCGTGATTTCTCGTGTCCTGATTTTCTATGTTTGCTCTATTTTATTGGTGGTCTGTATCGTCCCTTGGAATAGTCCAGAAATTGCGACGCCTTATGTAAGTGCATTAAAAGTTCTTAATATTCCGTTTGTTGCAGACATTATGAATGTCGTAATTCTCGTAGCAGTACTTAGTTGTTTAAATTCTGGTGTTTATGCTGCGAGCCGTATGTTGTTTGCGTTAACCCAAAATGGTGATGCACCTCGTAGCTTAACTAAACTTTCAAAAAATGGTGTTCCAATTCGTGCCATCCTATTCAGCACATTGTTTGGTTATCTATCAATTCTAGCTTCATACTTCTCACCAGATGATGTTTTCCCTTTCTTGGTCGAATCTTATGGAACTGTAGCCTTATTTGTCTATATCGTGATTGCATTCTCGCAAATCCGTTTGCGTCGCCACTTAGAGCGTGTAGCACCTGAACGTTTAAAAGTTCGTATGTGGTGTTTCCCATACCTCAGTTATTTTGCAATCATCGGCATGCTTTCCATCTTTGCTGCCATGGCTTTTATTCCTAGTCTTCAAAAAGCGTTCTGGTTCGGTATCGCAAGTGCAGGCATCCTGTTCTGTATCTTCATTATTCGTGATTACATAGAGCTGATTAAATTACGTCATCAAAGTACACAACTGAATACGCTCATCCCTGCCAAACAAACCAAAATTTAATCCTCAAACACAATGACCTGTACCAAGTACAGGTCATCTACGTCTTTAGGAAATTACATATGCTTTTAAAAGATAAACTTGCTGCCTTCGCAGTCGTGTTCATCTGGGGTATTAACTTTTATTTTATGAAAGTTGGGGTCAGTGAGATACACCCTATGCTCCTCGGATGTTTACGCTATCTACTGGTTTTATTACCTGCCCTATTTATCATCCGTATTCCAAGTGTCGGGTGGAAATGGTTATTACTCTATGGCTTTATTAGTAACTTTTCTCAATTTGCTTTTATGTTCAGTGCAATTGCGACAGGAATGCCTACAGGTTTAGTCGCTTTAGTTGTGCAATCCCAAGCCTTTTTTACTGTCATGATTGCAGCATTTTTTTTACGTGAACAAGCCTTTTGGAACCAGTGGCTGGCTATCGCGATTGCCTTTATGGGCTTAATGCTAATTGCCTTTGGTCAACAACATAGTCATGTTCCATTAATGGGTTTGGCATTGGTATTATGCTCAGCAATTTCATGGGCCTGCGGTAATATCGTAGTCAAAAAAATGGGGCCTGTTCACCCAATTGGTTTAGTCGTATGGGGCAATATTCTTACCCCTTTATGGTTTTTACTTTTAGCGGTACAGAATATTGGCTGGCAAGGTGTGGTTGCGGATTGGCATGTACTGACTTGGAAAGGATTCGGCGCCGCCGCATTTCTCGCCTATTTCGCCACAATTATCGGATATGGCTTATGGATCTACCTACTGACACGTTATCCTGTTGCTAAAATTAGTCCATTGTCACTTTGGGTACCTGTTATAAGTATGATTTTTGCCTTTTTATTTTTAGATGAACAATTAAATACTTTGCAGTGGCTGGGTTCTTGTATTGTTATGCTGGGTTTGATGGTGCATTTATTAGGGCAAAAAATTCAATCATACATCACTTCACGTAAACTTGTCCGAACGACATAAAATAATTAAATAAGGGGCTTAGGAAGTTAAGCATATAAAAAAGTATGGTAACTTCCTTAGGCTTTAAAAATGAATGTATAAAAATATATGAACTAAAGATTACTACTGTAATCTTTAGTTACGTAAGTGTCCGCTAGCGAATCCATTTAAATACAAGCTAGTACAATTAAACAATTAACAAATCTTTGTCGATGTCACTTTCCGCACTCATTTCAGATTCGTCATCTACCCACACTTTGTGTTCTACATCTTGAATTAAGCTACTCATTCCATGTGTAGGTTTTATACCCATTGCATCAAGTTTTTCCTTTAATGACATAATCATATTTTCACGTTCAATGGACCAACTCGATGCAAAGCATCTCCAGAATGTCCATCCTGCGCGTTCTAAAGCACGTTGACGAGTCATGTCATCATGCCATTGTTCTGGCCCATGATAGCTATCACCATCACATTCAACAGCCAAACGCTGATCACCATCTGACTCAACGACTAAATCGATTCGATAGCTTCCAACCTTAATCTGTGGAGTAACTGTGTAACCCATTTCATGAAGTGTCGTAAATACAGATTTTTCAAACTCCGATTCACACAAGTCTAATTTTGCTTCAAATGATGCTTTTTGATCTTCTTGCAAATCATAAAAATGATTGAGTAAATTCAGCCTTAGATCTTTTGGAGATATATGATCACGACTCACGGAATGGACGAGATACATCCGTTCACGAGCACGGCTTGCAGCCACGTTGAATCTCTGTTCGTGATCGGATCGACTCAAAGCATGACAATTCTGAGGATCTGCTACCATAGATAAGAAAATAATATCTCTTTCTGCACCCTGAAATGCTGAAGCATCCCCACAAGCAAATTGAACTTGGGTAAGAGTACCTGCACCAAATTCATTCAAAGCTTCTGATTGAATGAACTCAGCCTGCGCCGGTCCCAACAATGAGATCACACCGATTGATCTATTCGTGTATCGTTCATCTTTAAGAAGAAGTTTCACTTCCTCAATAATTGCTTTCGCTTCTATTCGATTAATATGTTTGCTATTTTTAGATTCTCTATACCCCTGCGGTGTATAAATTGCGACTAAAGCTGGACTTAACTGCTCAGATTTCTTCGATAATCGCATTGGCTTAATACGGTTACCATAAAAGTTTTTATTACTGTAACTAATGATCGCAGGATGACAGCGGAAATGCTCTAGAAGCATCACACTTGACTCATAGATAGAAGAAGCCATGTCGTATAAAGACATATCTGGTGTTAAATATGCAGCATGTGGCTGGCCATGTAGATAACGATTTCTTAATACATCAATTTGAGCACTTGCTAGACCGACATTACTCGGAGAAACTTGTTTATTATCCCCCACTACTAATAATTTTTTAGCACGCATTAAAACAGGTAATACGTCAATTGATGATTGTGATGCCTCATCCACAATCACTAAGTCAAAGAGGCCTAATTCAGCAGGCATAGATTCAGATACCTGAAGATGTGACATGACCCAGCAAGGAATAGCTGCTGTTGCCTCTTTAAGGGCTACTTGAGCATCTTTTCTATAACGTGGAGCATTCTTACCTGTCCCTTTTCCATAGTGTTGTACAGCAATTTTATAACGCTGTAATGCAACTAAAATTTTATCTGAGGCATTTTCCTTTAATGCCAGCCATGTCTTGTTTGCTGCCAATTGAGCATAATTTTGTGATAGATTCTTCTCGTGAATACGACGGCGCTCATACAAATTTTCAATTTGACCTGTATTACTAATGGCCATTACAAAAATCTCAAGACGTTTCCATTCCCAAGCCTCTAGCAATGTATTACGTAATACAGGATCCTCAATTTCTTCAGCGTACGGAATTTCAAGAATGTCTTTACTAACAATCAAAGCATTTGTTTTACTCAATCTAATACTGGCGGATTTAACTCTTTCAAAATCCTCAGTTAGATCTTTTAAATGTGATAATTTTTTTAATAGATCAGCATACTCTCCAAGTTCACTTTCATGTAATGAATTGGAATCAATCTGAGATACAATTTTTTGTAACTGATTTGATATCTTATTACCAAACTCTGATAAATAAAGGATTTGATCAGCCAGTTGTTGTTGATAGACTTCTAAATTAAATATTTTTAACTTCTGCCCTAACAATTGAATCAAGTCATCAATATTTTTAGGTAATCCGTAGAAATCAAAAGATTTAGCTCTCTTAAAAACTTTTAGATAATTGGCACTAAATACATCCAAATACTTATTTTTCAAATCTAGGCATTTTTGGGTTCTAATGATGAGCTGCGTGAACTCTTTTAATATTTCATCAATACTACGATTATTTAACTGAATTAAAGGAATATCTAATTGTGTTGCAATACTATTCCATTTACTCATAAAAACATTAAGAGTCTGCCTTCTATCAATATATTCTTTAACTCTTTTCCATTCATCTGATGTATCAGGATATTTTCCAGAAACTTTAATTGACTTAAATAAGTCTTGTAATTCAGCAGTACCAAAATGATACCAATTAAATGGTTTACCTGTATCAACAGCACGTTGAACAGCTTGATACTCTTTTGAATTTGGTTGTATCTCAAAATGCAGTTCTATGGGATCAATTAATAGCGTTTTTCTGTATTCCAATAAAGGCTGAACTTCTTGAATAAGGTTGGTATAGATATCGAGCTCCATAGCCTTATCTTCTGAATCTATTTTTTTGAAATAGCTCAATAACCATGGTTCTGCATGATCAAGAACAAGGTTTAGATCTTCTAGATAAATCTTTAACCAATCTCTTAGCTCATTAATTTCTGATTCAGAAATAGTTTCCTTGAAATTATGTTGGTCATTTTGCTTTAAGAATTCCTCAATCTCATCTTTTTCTTTTAAGAACTCACTTAATTTCTTCAGACTCGCCGAATCTAACAGCTTTTCAGGAGCTGGCAGAGGACCATAATTTATGTATGGTAAATCTGTACCGATTTTCTTTCTTGAGTCTCTCAATTGAATCAACTCAATCTGGGAAAAAGGAAACTGGTCTTTTTCCTCCAAAGTTAATTGGTCGGTAAACCATTCGTAAGATACCCTACTTTCTAATACCGTTTTCACGATATCCATAGGTAATTTTTTATTACCATCTACCTCAATATTCTGATAATGCTTTTCTGCAAAGTTATATATTTCTCGATCAATCAAAGCCATTTCATGATGGTTATGATCTATTTGTTGTTTTAGAAATTCGATCGTTTTTCGAACTTCTGCAACATTCATCTGGGTAATTTTTTGCACAATCAAATCGATTGAAGATTCAAGCTGATTTTTACTTTCTTTGCTTGAACCAATGCGACTGACTACTAAAGGCTTTAATTCATCAGGAATCTTTTCATGTACTGTTTTAAGGACATGTGACTGCTGTGCAGTTACCAGTACTTTTTTACCATTCGCCAAATAGTGGCAAATAATATTGGCAATACTATGTGTTTTACCTGTACCTGGTGGACCCTGCACCACTACACCACTGCTGGTTAGCAGATTCTGGACAATAGTAATTTGTTCTTTGTTATAAGGCAGCGGGAAATAAAGCTCTTCAACTTTTGATCCGAATCCTTCAGTACCAGAACGCCCCCTAAAACTATAAGTCTCTTTTTGATTAATATCGCTTTTTAATTCTGTCACTAACGATAAAGGTTGTTCAGGTATAGCCACTGAAGGGTCATTAAGTTTAGTTTTTAATAACTCAATGTCATCACTTAAAATAGAATTCCTTTTAGGACGACTAAACAATACTGATGTTAATGTCACCGTTAGACTTTTAGATGGTATAGCCCTATTTTCTGCCTCAATAATTGCTCCTTTTGAAAAAATATTCGCGACGAAGGCATCAACTAGATCAGAGTAAGTTTCCCCTTCAAATAGGCGTAATGAGCGACCATTATTTAAGTTTTCTTTTAAGGTTAATTTTACTTGTCCTGAAGTAGGCAGATCATCCTCTAATAAGATGGCATCCATTTCTATATTGGCACGTGTATCTTTGGCACCTACACGTATTAATCCATTTTTTTCTATCTCCATTTCTAACGGGATAGTAATAAGAGGATATGAGTAAGATTTTTGAGTCGTTGGAAGTACCCAGTCAACTAAGCCAAAGCCTGCAACAATTTCTTCACCATCACCTGTTCCACCTAAATTAATCGCTGTATTCCATGAGAATAACTTATCGTAAACAACAATAGATTTTTTAATCTCATCGTTATTTTGTTTCCAATCTTTCCAAATATTTTGATAACTTTCGAATTCTTTGAATAGGTTCTGAAGTATGTCAATTTTAGTAATCAAATCACATGCCACGCTACTGTAGGGCAAGCGGAATTGATGAACTTCTTTGAAAAATACAATCTTATTTAAACTAGAAAAATTAACAGTGGGTTCTTTTTCGGCATCAACATGAATATAGGAAGAGAGTATTTCAGATGGTTTCGGCATCGATTGAAGCTGTAATCGTTCAATTTGAAACCACCAATCGTCATCATTCAGAATTTTTAAGCCACGAAGTTTTTCTAGATCATGAGAATAAAATCTATTACCACTCATTTCATATTGAATTTTTTGAGTATCCTCAGCTTGATGAGATACATAATCCAACAATTGAATCAGTTTATTTTTAACAATATCATTTAATTCAAGTTCAGAGTTCATCATTGGTCTTTCTAATTTTTTAACTGACGGGATTATAGCTAAAGACCAGCAAAATGCTTCATCTTGTGAAAATATATCTTGATTTTGATATAAAAAAGCATTCACTTCTTTCTTTTCAATACCAAGAGTTTTGGCAATTTCTCTAGCAGTAAGTTTGGGCTGTTTAACCAAAATAGCTGTTATTAAATCCTTCATGTGATTCATATTTCCTAATCATTTCAAAAGCTTTTCTCTTTAACTGATTTATACAGAATCAACTCAATCCACCCCTAGCCCCTTAAACACAGCATCCACCGGATCTGCATAGAAACTGGTCTGGAACTTGGTAAACAGTTCCACAGGAATCGTAGGGATATCTGCCGCACTACTCATTGGCAAAGCAACCTTCTTGGCACCAGCATCAAAAGCAACTTGCAGACATTCGGCAATACTTTCCACCGGAGTCACAGAGCCACCCAAGCTCATATCACCCAGTACCACCATCTGACTTTGTACCGATCGTCCTAACAGGCCAGAAGCGAAAGCCACTAAACTTGGTAAGGCAAGATGGCTGAGCTGCCCGGTATTCTGTAATTCAACCACATGTAAGTGGAAGTCATGTTCCAGCACCTTACTGCCACCCGATATTCTGGATGCATTGGCCTTGAAGTAGTCAAATGCGATCTTGACCTGCTCCTTGGCACTACTTGAATTCCATAAGCCTGATGTCGCCAATTTTCCTGAACCTTTGGTCACTTGAAGTTCTAAGCGGTATAACCCTGGCATGCCTTTATTACTTAGCCCGATGGTATATAAGAAACCTGGCTTGGCTGGACCTTCGGGAATCAGTCCGCCACCACCCTGCTCTTTTACAGATACAAAATGTTCTTCTAAGCTATCATTATCGATATAGCTGAAATGCACATCATAGAATTCCATGCCACCAATTTTCTTCAGCTGCTCTTTGACACGACGGCGTACCTGTAGCGCATATTCCAGACACTGGCGTACATCTTCTTTATTAAACTGACCGTGTGGGTAGAGCAACTTCATCAATCCAGAAACCGTCTTGCGAACGGCAATCACATCGCGCTGATTCAGGTTATTTCCGAGTTTGAAGTACTTCTCAATGGCATCCGCAAAGCTACGCTTGCGCATTTCCCGGAAGAATTCAGCCAGATAATCAACAATCAGGCCATAACGGTTGGTGAAGAACTCCGGGCGCATCTTGGGAATTTCCCAGCCAGGGATGTAAGCATGAAAACGATCGAAGAATGCCGAATCAATCATGGCTTCAGGGAACGGCGCCAAGAGATGGCTGGTTTTAACCAGAGATTCCACGCTTTGGTTGATATTACCCACAAAAACCATCGAAGCTGAGGCTTCCATCTGTTCACGACCACGGGCAAAAGATCCTGAGGCCATGTAGTCTTTCATGATCTGTACGCCATCTTTGTCCTTAAAGGAAATACCGGCAACTTCATCAAAGGCCACCACATCCCACAGTCCAACCAGACCAATACGGCGGCTGCTCATGTTATAGAACAGGTTCGCCACAGTCGTTTGCCCACCAGAGACTAAAATACTATTCGGTGAACACTCTTTGTAAATATGGCTTTTCCCGGTACCGCGTGGTCCCAGTTCACAGACGTTATAGTTATTTTCAACGAACGGAACCATACGCCCTAATAGGTGCCATTGCACGTCCTCTTTTAGCGAAGCCGGTTCCATGCCGATCGAACGGACTAAACTCTCCCGCCACTGATCAGTGCTTAATGCTGCTCTGCCACTGAAGAGTTCATCCATATTCATATTCGGCATTTGAATCGGCTTGAGTAAGCTCACCCCAAATGGAGAACTAGTCTGTCCTTCTTCAAAATAATAACTGAGCGTAGCAATGACCCAGATACCACCAACAAGTAGTTTTTCATACTCTTTGACGATGCCTGCCGAGATTTCGGCATCTTTGATGCCCAGATTACTAAATGATGCTTCGTATTTGTCCTTACGCTCATTCAGCTTTACGGTCACCCGATCAATGACCTTATAACTGCCTCGTTCACGAACCAGGGATTTCACCTTCTCAGCTTCATCAGGTCGTACATAGTTCTCTGCCAGAACCGTCTTTACGTTACGTAGTCCCTGTTCAATGATCTCTGGATCATCCGAGGCACAGTACATCCCTAGCAGGTATTCGAGTACATAGACCGGGACATTGGCCCCTTCTTTGATCAGTTTAGTCAGATCCTTACGTACCACCCGCCCAGCAAAGTGTTCATTCAGCAGCTGATCCAGTTCTTTATCGTTAGCAGATTCCATGTAGGCTACGCTCTATCGTTAATTCGTTATCAGAAGAAGTCATCGGTAAATGCTAGATCAATGGTGACCTTATAGCGTTGCATCTCGATATTCAGGTCTTTGTCCTTCAGTACCAGGAAGTAATCTTTCTTACGGTCAAAATCAGTGCCAGACAATGACAGTCTGACCTGTTTGACCCGATCGGCAACAGAATCGGTAGTGCTATCAAAAGTCAAAGTTTCTTCACTGGAAACTTTGAGATCCCCATCATAAATGGCAATGGATAAAGTCACTGGCATGATCAGCTCACTGACAGCTTCAGTTTGCATCAAATCAAACTTCTGGATGTTATTGACCATCTTCAGCGTGGATTTGGTAGAAATGACCTCAACTTTACGCTTGGTCCGCTGTCCAGCCTTTTCACCACGTAGCTGTTTTACAGTCAGTACCGGCACCACAATTTCCTGAGGCATGATGCCGCCATGCACAAAACGTGAGCCTCCTACAAAATGGAAACGGTTCGCCCCTTTTGGAATCCAGAAATCAGTCGCAGATAATGTGCCTGCCGTAGCTTGGGTTGAGCCTTTCCATGCTTCCTTGCTCTCTGGTAAACCATGCCCAATCACATAGCGTTTTTTGCTCTTCAATGTATTGGTCGGTTTTTCAATCAAGCTTGAACGATCCGCAGATTCCAGTTTACTTTGCTGGAACAAGAAGCCATGGTCGGCTGTAATCAACAGGGTGGAAATATTGAAGTGCATTAAAATTTTACGGCTGAGTTCAGTCAGCTCTTCAATAGCATGTTCCACCGCCATAAAGGTTTCTGATTCTGTCGAGGCGCTGTCACCGCGTGCATCAATCACGTTGTGATAAACGTAAATCAGCTCATGGTCTTTGAGTGCTTCACGACCTTCATCACGTGACCAGCCTTTTACCATTTCAGCGGTGACTGCCAGACCATTATAGGCCGCCAGAATTTTGGATCGTGCTGCAGTCCCTTTGCTAGATTGCCCATCTACTAAAACATCATCCCCTGCGGCCTCTTTGTATTCCAAAGTCTGATGCGGCAACAACGAGGCCATGCCAAGTGTGGTGTAACTTGGGACAACACCCAGCTGTGAAGACAAGGTCGCTTCAGAATAACGCTTTTCATTGATACGATCACGCAACTCTACCGCAGCTTCATAACGGAAAGCATCACTGATAATTACCACAATACGGCGTTTCGTTGCAGAATTGAGTAAGGGTCTGACGTGGGTATCGTAGAAGTTCTGCTGATTTGGGATATCTGCCACTTTCCAGACATTCAAGCGTTGCTCAGCTTCTACACGCTCGCCCCAGTTTCGTGCCAAGTGGTCAATAAACCAGTAGGAATAGCAATTTTCGACTTCTTCATCGAGTTTTTTCAGGATATCGACATGAGCGCGTTGAGAAGCAGCACTGTAGTGGCGATAGGCCATATCAAAGCGATACAACTCCTGCTCGTAGGCTTTATACAAGGCTTCGCTGGAGTCGAAATAGAACCCAGAATCAAACTGCAGTCGCAGACTGAACAGCTCAATCGCTGCCTGCAACGCTGTATAGACGGTACGGTATTTACGGCGGGTTGCATCGTCCTTATGTTTGGACGCCCAATAGCCATCCAGACGGGTAGAAATAATCGTTCTGAAATGTTCCAGTTCAGCTTTGGCTGCTGCAGGAATATGACTGGCCAAATCAACAATGATCTTTTGTTCAATCACTTCAAAGGTCATGACATCGAGCAGCTGCTCCAGATCAAAAGCCCCGACCTTTTCTTGGATCCGCAGTGCATTGGCCACGGTCTGGGAAAGTGTATCGAAGGTTGGGTAGTATTTGGAGCTGTCTCTCCAGCGTGACAAAAAGGCTCTGGCTGTTGCACGGGAGCTGACTGATGACATCACCAGTTCTTGAGCCCATAGCGGTATATCGCCCAGGCTTTCACAGAAACCTGTAGTCATCAAACGGATAAAGAACGTACCGAGCTTGAATGGTGCTTCCCCATTCAATTCTTCAACCGATGCTGGATAACCAATTTCCGCCTGTAATACGGTGACCAAAGCTGGCACCAGTTGGAACTTTTCCAGTTCAGCAAAGGAGTCGGGATTCACTTCCAGAGCCAGATTCTGCTGTACCATTTCATCTGCTAGCGCCAGAACGATATGCATCAGCTCGGCACTGTCGGCCTTGACCACAGCTGCAATCATGGCCATATCCAGATCCTGTTCATCTGCATCAGGCTGGATATAGCGTTTCAATGTACTCAGACGGGCTTTGGCTTTGAGGAATTCTTCACGTTTAGCCAGATGCTCTCTTAAACTTTGCTGCTGTAAACCCAGCTCATTGAAAATAATCGAGAAACGATCGGCATAGAAGCTGCGTGAATAGAGCTTGATGTCCAGTAACCAGTCTTTTTCGGTTTCAGGCTCAGCACTTGGGAAATACAGCAAGTATTTACCTTGCTGATCCTCAAGTTCCAGTTTAAGCTTGATCTCCAGACTCGACTCTTCTGCCATATTCAGAATCTGGACATCATTTAGCTCTAGGGCTTTGATTTCTTCAGTAAATGACTGTTCAGCATCGTACCAAAAAACAATTCGGTGATTTTCAGTATAGAAAGCCTGTTCTAAGCCTTGTGTTATTTGGCTTAAATTCATTCAACCACCTCTACATCCTCTACTGCTGGAGCAAGTGAAATTTGGTTAATATGTAGCAATTTTGATTTAAATGCATCGTCACCTAAAATAATATTCCAACGCTTTTCCATAAATGCTAAAAGACTAATACCGCGATCATGAATTTCTTTTGGTGTCCAATCATCTTGAGTATTGACTTCATTTTCAGAGATAGAACCATTGTAATATCCCACACCACGTCCATTATTTTTTTTCAATTCAAATGCATCATTTTGCAACGATGAGTTTTTTGAACGGGATAAAGGCAACAAATTGCCTAGTGAATGGACCAATAATGTTTTTTGTTGGCTATCTAAATAGCCAAATTTATTCATCCAATATGGATCAGTATCTGTTTGTGGGTAGATATGCTCTAATGTGACATGATCCTTCATACGCGAAGTAAATTCTTTCCAATCTAATTTACTTGTCGATTGCTTTCCTTTAGCTTTCAGCGCTTGTTCATACTCGAATAAAAAGTATCGAACCCCATCCCAACGATAGAAACCTGCTTTTTCTAACTCATAGTTTTCAGCAATATATTCCAAAAATTTGTTTGCTGAAAAATGACGTTCTACCCAATTGTTTAAGTCGTTGACAATGCCTTCCGTTGAAATTTTATGATTAAGATAATCTTTCGATTTACTCAGGAAGTTCGAATCACCGGTATGTCCTCTACGGCGACTTAAGGTGAAAATTGTGAAAATATATCGCTCTATCGCTTTAAGTAGCGTATTGGTTTCATCGAAATTATTACCACGACAAAATGCAGCCAGAATAAGTGGTTTAAATGATTTATAACCAAGACGAACCAATCTATCGACTAACTTTTTATTACTGTCATCGTTATAGTCTTTTAAAGGATAAGATGGGTTATGCATGTAGAACCAAGGCCTAACAGCTTGTTGTAAGCTCATGACATAATCATTGATTTCCCCTACGCTTAACTGATCATTGTCATTTTTAGGATGTGTTACATTTTGAACAGTAAATTTTTCATCCAACAAATAGTCTCGATAATCATCACCAGTTTGTCGACTAAATTTAAAGTACATTACCCAGTGATTTCTTAAAAACTCCTCATCACTCAGCAATTTATCTGGATTACGACCTAAATACTTATAAATTGTTTTCCAAGTCGCATTAATATTATTTCGTAATTCTGACCTACCACTATGCTCTGGGAAAAGTGTGGATAGATAAATTAACCTATTTTTTAACAATTCTAGATTAGATAGTGGTTTACCACGGTTGTTCATCGTTTCAAATGTAACAAATACATCTATTTCTGCATCAATCTCATAAAGATTAAACTTAAACTTTTGCGTCAATTTTTTATAAATTTCAGCAATCTCATCTAACTGTAAAGTTTCTAATTTATCCTTAAAAAATTGCTTTGCTTTTGCAAGATTTCGGGTATAGAAGGTCTGCTCATCATTATTCGTTGCGGATTTCTCTAAGAACACTCCTGTTCTTAGAAATTCATCACTTGGATTATCTTTTTCATATCCAAAAAGATAAGATTTACGCAATCCAGTTGGTGCGATATGCAGGATATATTGCTGTCGAATTTCAGCTACAGTCTGGAAGTTTAATTCAGAGCCTTCTGGAACTGACTCTAGTATGGCTTGAATTAAGATAACTGAAGTCGTTAGGCGTTGTTGCCCATCTACAATATAAAATGGCTTATACCCTTTACCATCAATAATCCAAAGATCACTTTCCCAACGTTTCCAATACTCATCTGCAACGGGCTCTAAGGTAAGTACACCTGTATAATGAACGCGTTCAGGACTTAAATGAATTAAGTCCTCCCAAAAGTCATTCAGTTGATGTTCTTGCCAAGCATATCCGCGTTGATAATCAGGAATTCGAATAATTCTATGCTCAAAAATACTGCTTAATGTTTTTAAAGCATTCATTATTTTTCCCCCGTAATCGCTTTGACTTCAGCCAACAATTCCCCAAACTTGCCGTAGTTCACTTTCACCCCATCATCCAGATCTAAGCTAATACGCTGATCGGCATAGTGACGCAGTTTTTCTTCAAAGGTACTGAGTTCAGCTTGTTGCTTATGCAATTCCTGCAGCTTTTTTTCGATGCGTTTGATTTCAGCCGCGGAGTCGCTGTTTTCTTTGGCTGTTTCCAGAGAGTTGGCATACGCAGCCATTTTAGAAATCAGCGGCATGACGTATTCAGTACGCATACGTGCCAAAGTACTTTCGTTATAGCGGTGCAAGTACACCAACGCCTGGAAAGCGCCTTGTTTACCACTACTGAATAACCAGTAGATTGGACGCTTTTTATAGGTCTGCATGTGGTCTTTATAGAACCTGCTGGCTAAGTAACGGCGAATGGTATCTTCCGCGGTTTCACTGGCTTTTTTGTCCAAGCTTTCTGCCAACCACTGCATATTGACATCTAGAGTTTCTTTACCCCAAACAGCAGTTAAGAACTCACCAATACGATGGGTAGCATCGTCTTCAAACCAGTGCATTTCAGTCAGTGGAATAATGCCATCCGCATCGGCTGGGAATTTTTGATAACGGCTGGCATCAAAGTCTTGATTGCCTGCATGGGCATAGATCAGACCTGGTTCATCCAGACTATAACGTCCCATCATGCAACCCAGTGCATAAGACACTAAACGCTGGCTGTCTTTTTCACGGTCGGCACGGGTTAAAGTAATTTGCGCATCAGGAACCTCTGGCGTGAGTTCATCCTGTAAACCATAAGCCTCAATAAACAGCTTATTGTTTTCTTCCTCAAGTCGTTTCATTTCAGCCACAGCATCAGCATTTTGCTGTTGCCATATATTGAAGGCTTGTTCTAGAGTGAGTTGTTGAGTACGAATGATTGGATTTTGAGTGAAATCCCATGATATTTCATAAGAATCCCAATCTTTTTCACTAATTTCTCTTAAACGTGAAATTTTTTCATAAATAATATGAGAGTTGATAGCTTCTGGAGAAATAGGTAACGATGAAATATTACCAGGTAAAAAATTTAAAGTCGGATTAAGTGATTTTAAAAACAAAGAGGGTAACTTCGTTCCTAAAAATCCCAAAGTATTTAATCTATGAGTCTCGTTCTCAACAAATGCATTTGCAGAAGCATCATTAAATAAGAAACCTTCAGGCTGATAGCGTGCAGAAAACTCTCCTGAAGAAATTTTTGTCCAAGAAATAGCTGGTTTAAATATTTTGTCTAAATTAAAATTATGAGCGAGAATTCTACTACCAGATGAGTGCTTTCGAGTTTGTAACTCTTCCCCATCATTATACCAATTTAAAACAGTTTGATTATTTCCATACCAGCGTCTGAATTCTCCTCCTTTAGATTGTGGAAACCACTTGAAACCACTATTTTTCGCTTCACTCCTTGTTAAACTAAATCCGATTCCATCAATTTCAAGCTCATACCAATCTCTAATATATGCATTATTATCACCAGTTATTAATCCAATTCTTGTTTCAATATATTC
Source organism: Acinetobacter entericus (assembly GCF_026168575.1). Taxonomy (NCBI): domain Bacteria; kingdom Pseudomonadati; phylum Pseudomonadota; class Gammaproteobacteria; order Moraxellales; family Moraxellaceae; genus Acinetobacter; species Acinetobacter entericus. The sequence goes on along the minus strand of NZ_JAPEQW010000028.1, from coordinate 25,100 downwards.
AGAAAGTTTAGGAAACTTTGTAAAGCAATTTCGAACAGATTCACTTATCCAATAAGCTACAGGGCTACCCGGAATTTTCCTAAAGTCATCAGGTTTTGTTTTTACATTACGTTCATTTAAACTAGGAAATTTCTTTGGAACTCCATCTTCAGTCAGTTCGAAATATCTAAAGCAATCAAAACTACCTACTAATCCATTAATTTTATGTTTTTGAAGAATAGCTAAAGAGACACCAAAATTAATTCCCATAGCCGTTGGGCCTTTTCCATCATAAGGCAATTGAATTAAACTAATCAGAGAGTTATCAGAAAGTAATTTTTCACGCATCGCTTCATAAGACGATAAGAACATCCAGCTTTGCATCGTGACCATACTGTTAAAGCCGCTGTTCTTACACCATACAAAGCCACGCTCAATAAACATGGCAAACAGATCTGACTTACTGTCAGGGAATTTTTTCTTCGCAAAATCTTTAAGTGCTGGATTCATCCCCTTACCACCCATATATGGCGGGTTAGCAATTACAGCATCATATTGTTTAGCGAGTAATTTAGCTTGCTGGACTAAAGGTAACAGTTCTTGTGCTGACTGCTGCGAAAAAATATCCCCTGATTCTAAAGCTGTATTGAGCTTACTTTCTAATTCAGGTAGCTTTTGAGAGAATGTTGGTGGTACCTGAATTAAAGAACCAAAGGTCGAGGCATGTTCAAATAATTCTAGCAATTCTTTTAAATCCGCCTGCGCAATACCAGTGTTTGCCAAATCCTGGCTCAATGCGTCTAAACGTTCAGGTTGGCTGTCTTGCAACGCAATAATATTCAGCTTCGGTGGATTGCTAAATAAACGGCGGTCATCCTCACGCGCTTTCATTAACAATGCAAAGCTAGAGAGCTGCGCAGCACGAGTATCAATATCAATCCCGTATAGATTATTTTCTAGAATCAACCGTGGAATATCACGACTGCGGTAACCACGTTCTAAGTAAATCGCTTTGAGGCAATCATAAGCTTCCACCAGAATATGCCCCGAACCACAGGCAGGATCGAGTACCGTAATGCTTTCAGGGTTTAAGGTATCGCCATCTTCACTGATGCGCACATCAATCAGCTGTTTTAGCTGGGCATTGACTTCATCGGTCTGTTCCGCTGGCTGAATATAGTATTCCCATTCACTGGCCAGCGTACTATCAGGCTGTGCCATCATCCATAAACGACCGACACTGTTCTGTACCAGGTATTTTACAATCCAGTTTGGGGTGAATAACTGTGTCGCGGCAGGAATGTCCTCACTCTTGACGACTTTACCAATCACCTGATCTTTCTTTTCAGAAATATAGAACTGATACAGCCAGCCAATAATCTGTACATCCGACCAGTCTTCTTCAGGAATGCTGCTCACTAGGTCACGAATCAACGAATCAGTTTTGGTTAAATTGTCAGGTAATAACAGTTCTGACTCATCAGAAACCTGTTCGAACAGGAGTGGCATGACCTGATTCAACGCATGACACTGCGCCAGTAACAATTCACGATAGAGTTCTTCATCTTTATTGCCATCCAGCTTGAGTTCAGCCACACGGCTGGCATCTAAACCTGGTAGGTCAATATCCAAACATTCTTCCAAAATCTGCGGCAAGCCTGCACTACCATCTGCACTACTCAGTACACGGCGACCATGATCGAGTAAGCCTTTGCATTCCATATAGCGAATCGCACAGAGACGGTTAAACCAACTGTAAGCGATATAATCAATCGTCTGCTCAAAACTGCTGGTTTGAATGCGTTTGATCAGCTTGTCACGTGGTTTCATGACTGATAGCGGAAAGACCTGATCGCCAATCAGCAGCAAGTCCCCTTTCTGTTCTGCCGGTAAAATGCTGTCTGCGGTGATGCCGTATTTGGCGGCCTGCTTGCGCATCGCTGCGATAAAATCGTTACGTGCTTGCGGTGCGTATTTTTTAATATTACTGGTATTCATCTTTAAACCTTTAATTAATGACTGATGCCGATATCCCTAACCCGAGTTAGCGGATACGCACACGCTTTTTATCACTCACAATTTTTTTCAATTCAGCTTTGAGTGCGTCTACAAACTGATCCACTGATTCTTCTGTTTCCAGATAGACACTACTTGAGGTTTTGCTGTAAATGCTAGCAACATCAACTTCTACCACTGGTTTCGGTGGCACTACGGCTGTCACAGGCTGTACCGGACTCGCAGCAGGTGCTGATGTAGCTGGGCTGGAGGTGGTTGCAGTGTTGGTTACACTCTCTGCTTTGCTCTGAGCCAGTTGTGCCGCTTTGGCCTGACGCTGGATTGCCGCCTGAACTTCGCGCTCCAGCTCATACAAGGCTTCATCAAAACGCTCGACGGCGGTTTGGGTTTGCAGCATATATATAGTAGACAGGCTAGTTTCCACTTCAATATCTGCTTTCAGCAGTTGTAGTGGGCGTAGCAGCTTGTTACTCAGCTCTGCGGTGGCAATGCCACTGTTCTTAATCTCGGCTTCTAACTGTTTGATCTTGTCATCCAGCTGCTCAAACGCCTGACTACGTTTTTCAGTCAGCAAGCGTTCATTCACGCTTTCCACCGTACGAACCAAATCAGCCACTTTATTTAACAAGCTGTAGGGCGATTCAAGAGTCGAAATACGATGTAATTCGGAGAGGGCTTTTTTTGCCACCTCATCACTGCCTAGCGCCTGTTTGTTTTTCTCAAAATGACGTAAGGCCTGCTGCAGTTGTTGCCAGCTTGGCATCTGATTACTAAAGAATTCATTAATATCACGATAGTCTTCTTCCAGATCCAGATAGTCGTCCTTGTTCTCAACCACGACCTTAAAGAAATCGAAGCTGTCGCTATTGGCCAGCAGACGCTCCAAAGTCAGAATCAACTTTTCAATCACTTTCTTGCCCGGGAACTGCCCGACATCAGTTTTACTCTTATACGACTTAAAGTTGGCTAACCAAGTCTTAAAATGCTGCAAATAGAATTCAAACAGCTCTTTTTCTGTCGCTGGTCCCATCGCCGAGAATAGGTCTTGGGTGAGTTGGCGTGCCTGTTTCAATACCTGATCATCAGTCTGGCGTTTTTTAATGATCGACACATCACGGCGACGGCGGCTGTTTTGTAAAGGCTCAAAGGCCTCTTTTAACTGTAAGCTGCCGCCATTTAGCTGCAGTGAAATCCGCCCCATTGCCGCCAACTGCCCCACCAGCAGTAAAATCTCGGCATCCGGCCAGCCATAAGGACGTTTGGCAAAACGATCTATCACATCTGAGACTAGAATACGCTCTGTACCAGTGGCGCGTAGTGCAATGTACTGCTCCACTTCCTGTAGGGCTTTGGGATTGCTCTGCCCGCCATCCAGAGACAATCCGAGCTGCGCCATATCATCCACAGTCAAGACGGCGTTCAGTTCACGCCAGGCATCCTGCTGATAGACTTGCAGATAGCTCAGTTTGGTATAGGTATTTTCCAGCAAATAACGACAAGCCTCATCCAGCTTGGTGGTTGTACTTGAAGATGAAAGTTGTAGGTGTTGACCCAAGGCATAACTTTCCGCGTCCAGCAGCATTTCTTCGACCCGGGCACGCAGGCGTTTTTTACGCTCCTGGTTCTCACGGCCGCGGTCTGCCAGAATACGGCTGATATCGGACTGAGTGCCATCATCATTTAAGCGAATGAATTTATTGGTTTTCAGCCAGGTGCGCAGTTCATTAAAGAACTGTTTATCATCTGCCAGTTTAAACAGCACTTGTCCTTCGGCCTGAGTACTTTTACCAATACAGTAAGCTTCAGTGTAGAGGTTGTATTCCGTATCCAGCGGAGAAATGATTTCAACTTTCAAATCGCTCTCATACTTGCCATCCAGGCTATGACCATCCAGAAAACGACCAATCTGATAGTCCATCTTGTTGGCTTGATGGCGGTATTTGTTCTGATCGCGCAGTAAATCTTTAAAGATCAGATTGGCTAACTCTTTATTTTCTTCTGAAGCTGCTAAGTCAGTGGCTTTAATTTTGCGGGTAATGTCCCGCTCTTCATTGGTCAGGAACAGGAACTCATCGCCATTCCTCGTAATCAGGCTCTCTTTTTCCAGACGCTGCAGGCTCTCTTCAATCCGCTTGCGCAATGCCAGCTTATCTTCATCAATTTTCTCAATCGACAAAGTCACCAAGTTATCCAAGGTACCTTTGATGATATCGACATAGCGGATCATGAAAAGCGTGCGTAGCATCTGCACATCAAAACCATCCAGGGTTTGATTCTGCCCTGCCTGGTCGATGGTACGTTTAACCGCTGTATCTAGGAAGCCTTCAACTGAAGTATAGAAGCGGTGGAAAGGAACCAGTGCCCCGACTTCATCTGTGGCAATCGCATTGGCCGCCATCTGGAACGCATCTAGCATGGATCGTTCACCATAGGCCAGGTGTGCACCGGTCGCACCGACTTTACGGATTTCTTCAAATACTTTTTGCACCAGCTGGAAATGGTACGGCGCAAAAGGATAGTTATGAATAAAGCTGTCTGGCCCCTCATAGTTCTTGAGGGTTGGGCCTGAACGGTCAAAGGTAATCTGATTTTTTAAGATATCGCCCTTTTGCTCAAACACCGATCTGAGCAATGCTTCTGCTTCCGGCGTCTTGCGCAGTAAACGTTTCTGGATGACTTCATCGGTATTGGAACTGGACAGTGATAAACGGGTTTTAAAACGTCCAGCAATCTTAGAGAAGTCATTGGCTTTGGAAGAAGACATCTCACCTAAAACAGCATCGATGTCTGCCTGTGAGGTGACGATAATCCAAGCGCGGCCTTTACAGATCGTACCTAGGTTTTCAGTAATGGTCTGTAAAGTCAGCATCAAGCGGGTATCACTGCCAATAAACTGCCCCACTTCATCGACCAAGAACAACATGCGTTGCTGGGGTCCTTTGCTGTCCAGGTATTCTTTCACCCACTGACAGAAGTTTTCGACCGAAACACTAAAGGTCTGCTCAGAATCCTCAAACCATTTATGCGCAGCTTCAGCAGATAAGTTGAGGGCTTGGGAAATCGCGGTTTCGACATCATCCTGATAGAACTGATAGCCGTCACGCTCCTCTAGCCAGGACATGCCGCTGGATTCCTCAAACGCCTGTTTAAAGCGCTCATATACACCTTTCTGGCTCAGGTGACGTTCCATATGGGCAATATGTGGATGATCCGCGCTAAAACCCTGATACTCGTTAAACACACGTAAAAACACATTCAGGATCGGATTGCCATCATCATTGGAGCTAGCTTTACTGTCGATGTTAAATAGGATGACATCTGCATGATGGCTGACCGCCTTGCCAATATCCGCACGGATAAACGCATCGCGGATTTTAGTTTCATCAAAGAATTCTGCGGCGCTACGCTCGTTACCCTCCTCATCACGTGCCACTTTATTGGCCAGAATATACGACAAGGTTTTCAGGAAATGTGATTTACCTGAACCAAAGAAGCCTGAAATCCATACGCCGACACGGTTGGCAATCGAAGGATCGCTCAGGTCTGTGCCATAAGACTGGAAAAAGTCCCGAAAATGCTTTTCCAGTTCATTGGTGACCACATACTCATCGAGTTCCTGATAAACCGTGGTATTGTCATTCTGGTCTGCTTTTACGACCCCGTTAATCGCACGATCTAATGGCTTGTAAAAAAGTTCTTTAATGTTCATCTCAATCAATTCCCCCGAATTCTTATTTCTATTTGCCGTGTTTAAGGCACTAATCTGAATGCTCTGTAGTAATTATTGCTTGGAATTTTTCCAAATAAACTCATCGCTTGACCGTCGTAATAACCTGGGTAAAACAGCACCACTGGCTTATGCCCCAGTAACGAATGCAAACTGTTCAATAAGTGATGGGCACGTAACAGTGGCCAAACCGACCCAACCCCAGTCATCAACACAATATCTTGCGCATTGGTAGCATATTTACTCACCAGATAGGGCGCGAACTTATCCATATGCAGTGGGCCTTTCAGCGCTTTGAGCAGCGCCTCATCGCCTTTGGCTTTTTGCATTTGAATGGCTTTATCGATGAAGTTACGCTCAGCCAGATAATCCACCACGGCTTGCAGCAGGTTGATATTCACCACCTTCAGCTGACTGTGTTTTTTCTCCAGCATCCCGTCTAGAAAATGCAGATATTCGCGCACTTTCAACTCATCTTCAGGTGCATAATCAAAAATCCAGAAGCCAATTTCATTGCCCAATCCTTGACCGGTGAGAAACTCGGTTGAAAGTATTCGCTCTGGAATCTGATTCAGACGCTCATGTATTGCTTGACTCATTGCTGCCCCTCTACAACTACCGCGTCCATACCGACACTTCCATAGATCTTTTAATACGTTGTTTATAATGTTCTTCCAACAGGCTACGAAGCTCTGCTCTGACGATCACACGCTGCAATTCCAGCTTACGGGTACTTTTTAAGTAACCGACTTCTGCCAGCATACGGAATACCACTTGCCCCATTTTTTTCTTGCTGGACTCTTTCCATTCGCAGATATCCGGATCGCGTTGTGAGCGTTCATCCAGAAAATCTGACCAGATATAACTGTCCAAGTGTTGCGCCTGGGAGATATAGGCTTCTCGAAGCACTGTCTCCATAAACTCAACCAATAAAAGATTGCGTTCTAAAGCCCCACAAAAAGCCACCTGGGTCGCCAGCTCATCGTCCCCATCACGTAGTGCTTTCCAGAAATCAGGCTCTAAGCGCTCCAGACGCTTACGAATAGCGGTGGCATTGCGTTGAGCTGAAGCAGGCGTTCTTTTTTGCAGAATATTGTCAATCTGAATTGCCTGATGCCATATTTCTGGAGTCGCTTCTCGTAATAACAGATCCGCGATCAGCCGGCTTTCACGCACCATCAGGGAACCGCCAATCAGGTCACTGTCATAATGAAATTGTTCTAACATGGCCAATCTCCTATGAGGCCTGATCAAACAGATAAGACGACAGCTTTTCGATATCTGAGCGTTGTAGTACCAAGGGATATTTCAAGGCATCTTCCGCCTCAGCCAGCGTGATCGCGGCCTGATATCGCTGCAAGGTATAGTGAGCCAGGGCTTTTTTCACCGGAATCTGTAATCTGCCATCAGGCATGCCGAAGTCTTTTTCGACCAGCGCTTTTTGAGCTTCATTCAATTTTGGATTAGGGATCAGCGTCAATACAATTTCTTCATGCCATTGCTGATCTTGAGCTAGATCTACTGACTCAATCGCCACCACAACAGGTGTGCGATCAATTCTGGAGAGTAAAAAGTCCTTAAACTGCTTGCTCTGATGGCAATAGGCACGGACATGCCAGCGAAAACCGGTATACACCAGGGTATGTGGGGAAATCATGCGCTCATGCCACTGCGGATTCTGCATGGAGGCATAGATGATTTTTAAAGTACTTTGGTTGCGACAGGCACGCAAAACTTCTCGAATCACTTCAGGACGTACACTGCGATCAGGTAATTGAACTGCTGCAAGATTCGGTTCTGGCGTCGCAATCAGCGCATGCGATTCACTAACCAAACCTGACAGCATATTGAGATATTCATTGATATGCGCTGTAGTCAGTACAGGCTGGAAGCTGGCCTTAGGCACATAACCCTTGACGGAGGGGTCATGAATCAAGGCATCGGGGTTGTACAGCGTATTGTAACGCTTGATATCCGCAGAAGCCTGCTGTCGACTAAGTCCAAACCAGCTCATCAAACGATTGGTAACCAAACGACCTTCCCAGTATGCAAGGAGTTCAATGGCTCTCATTCTGAGAAGGACTTCATGCTTATCTGTCGTCATATACCAATCAGTCAATAAATAGCAGTTTTAAGATTACCCCATAGCAAATGTACAGTAAACATTTTTTACGGTATTTTTAAAGCAATTGGATTTTTAGTCTAATCTCAGGGGAGCCATGATTTATTTGCTATTTGCACCCATCCACATCAAATAATTATTTTCTTTCCCTTGAGCATATGCCCACTCCGCCACTTTATGTGACCGCTCTTTATCTGTTAAAAAACCGAGCACTGATATCCGATCCACAATAATCAAATTCTGCTCTTCATTTCGCTCCTGCCATTTCTGCAAAAACTCATCAGATGCGAGTAGATTACTTTTCTTAGAATTACAGCTTGAATCTGCCAATACGAAGTTATGCCCTGTATCTGATGGATACATAGACCATGGAATGAAATGATCAACGGCGTAATTGCCATTTCGCATCGGTTTACTACAGTAGAAGCATTTACAGTCTTGCAGCTCGACCAATACATTTGCCACCGCATTCAACTGGTTTCTACTCGGCTCAAACATGAATTGTTCAAGATTCGGCAACTGATTCAAAATAGGTGCATTGCTGCTGTTCTTACGGATATAGTCAATCCAACGTTTCTGGCAAAGCTCTTCAATGATCTCACTGAATTGACGTAGGCAGTACATCACTTGGGGTAAAAGAATGAGTTGCTTTCCACACTGATCAAGCTGATATAAAAACTCAAAATTTTGACCATTGATGTTTTGCAAGTAGCGGACTGGCATGTCTTTTACAGTGCGAGCGACATCTTTAGCAAGCTTCAACCACACCAATGAATCTCGTCTTAACAGTCCAAGGGATGAGTAACTCTGACGAAGCTGAATGATTCGATTTACAATCGCTGCTTGCTTACCATTATTCTGATTTAAAATCAGCTGCCCTTCATCATTAAAGGTATAGGGTACCGCTTGCTTCCAATACAGCTCGATAAACTTCTCAGCGATATCCGTATATTCGAGTAATAGACTCTCACCTGAATCTTCACCTTTTTCAATTGCTAATCGGCTTAGGCTAATTAGCAATGCTAATTTATAAGTGCTACTAAAACTACCTGACTGTAAAATCAGCTGAATATTTTTTAGAAATTTAAGTTGTTCTTGTGCCGTAGGTATATGCACATTAATCCTCTACTAAATAGATAATATAATTTGGATCATTCATTAAACATAGTCAAAGTATTCACCAAGTTTAATTCACGACAAAGCATGAAATTTGTCTGCTCGAACAACCTTTCAAACACTGGATGTCCTGATAATTGCTGAGTACCACGAAATGGATGATCCCGATATTCTGCCATTACCGGAAACTCTGCATTCCTCACTCTCAGCTCAAAGCTCAATGCATCAAACCAGTCTTTATCAAAGCTTTTGTCTTGAAGTTTAACCAGCTCGTTTGCCGCTACCGGGTACGTCACCCAGAGCTTACGCATCATTCCCTGTTGCTCAACTTCCTTTGTATAGCTATCCGTTTCTGATTCAAGAACAGAAGAAATCATATTGGTGATCTCCCTGATATGCTTTTGAATGTTCTTATAAGCATTCAACTGAGGGTATCCCCTCTGCAGGGCGATTAACTCATTTAGGAACTTCCTTAAAGAATCTTGTGAGAGATTGTCATTGGCAATATCAAACGACTCCTTGTTACCGAAGTTTGAGCGATCTTCCATGATCATAGGCCCACAGATATAGATATTTTCAGGAATGGTCAAAGCATCTTCTTGATCGCTAATAGTGAGTAATCTGGACTTAAGCGAATGATGGTCCCGGCACCATTTCTCGTAGAACTGAAGTTCTTTTAACTCAGGCGTTAATGTAGGTGTGTAAAAACTTCGGTATTTGTTGGTCTTAGTGCTATAGGTGGAACTGAGCTTATTTGCTGAGTAAACCGTTTGGGCCTTCTCTACCACTGCCTTAAGCCTTCCAACCAGCTCACCTTCAGTTGCAGCAATTTTATACAGAACACTATTCACGTCCTTCATGAAATCCCTGATTAAAGATGCCAGACCCGGTTTATCACTGGCTCTATCCTTTACCTCACCAATTGGAATCATGGCAATCTGAGTTTTCTTAAAGCCAGCATCCCCAGTGATACGAGTATATAAAGTCCCACGGATCAGCATGAAAATAGAGAGCATATCCAATGAGCTCTTAACTTTATATTCAAGCTCTGTCTGAGTTTCATCATTAGATACCAAGTAGAAATCTTCTACCAGAATCGTCAGCAGTCGATCACGTTCATCGCCGTTGACCCACTCATTTTTCTCTTTATCCAAATATCCACCACGTCCCCGGTAAACAAGCTGGGCGATTTCCATTAAAGAGGCTTCAATTGCGAAACGAGGCATGGCAGCAATGATTGAATCACAGTTCGGGAACGAAATACCCCTAGCCGCAGTCGAAGTAATCAGTACGACTTGCAATGTCTCTTTACGATCCAGCAACTCTGAACGGTGGTATCCTATTAATTGGCTATCAAAAATGCCAATCTTAGAACGTTCAACCACTCCTTCATCGACTAATGCATCTCTGAGTGCAGCCAGTGCATTTTTATCCTGAGCAAAGTAGATAACTTGCTTTTTACCATCTTCAAGATTCTTTTGAATAAGCTCGATAGCAGTCTGTTGAGTCCTTTCCCCAGCTTTCTGGCGAAATAGATGAGTCAGGTTCTTATCCAAGCCGAAATCATCTGTTTCAGGGACTACGGCGTATTGATTGAGCATATATTGGATTTTAAGATCACTTGCCGGGTAACAGTTCGCCATGATATGGATACTAGAACGAACACAGTTACCATCATCCAGATCTGCAGTCTGCATCTTGAATGGGAAATTACCCAAAGATGGAGAGATGAACATTTTTGCTGGTAACTGATCCTGTTTCTTCATGTAATTCTGGATTGCATTCACATTACTGAGGGATGCATCAGCAAGAATCACAGTCACCGTAAATGGTGAATTACCTTGAAACGGTTCAATGAAGTTTTTGGAAAGGAATTTCAGCATCTCATTGATAAAAGTACGTGTGCCTGAATCCCCTGTAATTTCATCAAACATCACCACAATGTTAGGGAACTTTTTGGCAAACTCTCTACGTTCGATTTTGGCCTCTGTCGGCTTCTTATCGATTTTGTATTGGAACATTTTTTCCAACCCATCCAAACTGGAAGCTGCCACAGTTTTATTTTGGGTTTCCCTTGGGTTTCGTGGTCCAGCTGGGGTGGTGTTATATGGCATGAATGCCTGACTTGCTACAGTCATCGTCAGCTTATTGAGCTCTGGATGGAACCCAAGCAATTGCTGGGTCGCTTCCCCTAATGAATCAAACACTCTGGCAAACTTCTTATTGGTTGCCGTAATTTTAGATTCTGAGGTATTGGCATAGCGTCTATTGGCATTTGCATTCTGTTCCAGGTCTTTGAGCTTCCGGTATTCATCTTGTTTGAACAATAGAACACTTGAGCCATGATCTATCTTCAGATTTTCAACACCACCCACAATAGCGGCACCACGAGCATTCACCTTACAATCCTTATTGTGAATCTTCGAATAGATTTGCTGTGCCTGTGTCACCACATCACTGTTACTGGTAATCGTGGCTGAGATTTTAGATAGATCACCCACCACATCATCGTTAATCAACACTCGTGGACTGGTATAAAAGAAAAAAAAGCCTTCCAAATCTGCCAGCAAAGTCTTAACGCTCGATGTTTTCCCAATCCCCGGCGTACCAGTCAAACAGATGAAATTCACCCGACCTTGTTTACTTTCCTTCAGTGCCAGTACTACGGCGCATTTATGCAAATCACGTAAGGTGAATGAAGTTTTATTCTCAATTTTTCCCTTACAAATTGTTTTAAACTCAGCCAGCACCATTTCTTTAAGTTTTTGGTTATGGTCTTCGTCATCGACTTGCCGATCTATCAAGTCAAAAACCCACTCTAAAGCCAGTGGCTGGTTAGGATTCACAAAATCCTTAAGCCTTTCGGTAATAGTGAAAGTAAGATCCTGACCGTAGGAAATATCGCTAATATTTTTGGACACGATTTCCGAGATTTTTTTGACAGGTTCATTCACCAGATAATTCAGAATCTCAACTTGCAGTTTCGTACGTTCATCCATATCGTCCAGACTCAGAACGTTATCCTGATACTCCTTGCCCAGCTGATACATAATTTCCAGCTCTGGGGATTTATCTTTATCCGCAAATTCAGCAGAAATGTATTCACTTCCCCGGCTGGTAATCGCCATCACACTCAGACGAATATTTGGCATGTCATCTTGTTCAAACTTCCATTTAAAAGAATCAACAAAAGTGGTTGCATACGAGCAGCCTTGCGCCATTTTAAATAGGACTTTTTCCTTACGGACATAGGCTCGCAAGTATTCACGTAGTTTTTTTGAGAACTTAAATGGGATCTCTTGAGCTTCTGCATTCACGTATGAGAAAACACTTTGGGATTCAGAATGTTTGATGTAACGCTTGTACTCTTGCAAATAGGTACAAGAATCCTTGGCGTTGAATTGTTCTGGTTCACCTAAAACGTAAAATAATGAATATTCCTGAACCAACACATGATAGTTGGATTTGACTTTGATTACCGCCAAGAAATCAGCACGACCAAACATACCCTTACCAAACATTTTAGCGTGAGTAAGACTGAATTGCTGATTCCATGTTTCCAACGCCTTATCCTTGAAGGCTTTAATAGCAATATGTTCTTCCTCAGTTGTGTAGTCATCTACAGTGGTCTGGGTTATATCATTTGGCATTATCAATGGACACCAGATGCCAGATAAGCTCCAATTTGGTCTTGCATTCGCCGTTTTGGCCCTTGCGATACCTTTTGGCTTGATCTTTCTTAGAAACTCACGAGTATTGGTATAACCATGCCCGAATCCAGTTTTTATCAGTTGCTGAAAATAGCTTTCGATATTTTCATGGATAGCGGCATTAATGACATCGCTATATAGCGCTTCCTTCATTTCCTGAAAGACATCAGCAATCTGTTTACTATTCCATTCTGCTACTACAGGATGGCTGGCTGATAATAGCTTTGCATCAAGCAAAGCCATAATCGAACCACGTTTAACAGCGATCTCATAAACCTCGCCCCAAACTTTGGCTTCATTGTTCACCACGGCGCTTACTCCACATCAGTCGCTAAAATTTCTTCAGCTCCCTCCGGAGTCGGCTCGGTTGGCTCAATCAAGTCTTCATTCTTCAGAATAACGTATTCTTCGAGCTTGCCGATTAAGGCTGGCAGACTCATGACGACTTCGCCTTTATTTAGACGACTCGACACAATGACTTCACCAAGCTCTTGAATGCCAGTGGTGCCACGAATATGGGAAGGCTCAAGTACCGGAGTGAAGTTTTTGCCAGCTGTAGGACGTTCAGACTCAAAGTAATGCAGACCACGCAATACTGAGCGAATTGATTTCATTTCATTGGAATCATTCACATCAATAATTTTACTGTGCAATCTGATTCGCTTATCGTTATGAATCGAATGCTCCTGACTGGTTAGCATATAGAAATACGAACAAATACCATTCTGAGTACGAACACCCACAGTACGTTTAGTAGCAAAGCTATATACAGACAAAGATTGTTTATATTCTTTTTTATTGATGATCGCCGTATGGTACTGATGGTGCGGTACCTCATAGACACGACTGTTATCACTGGTTTTTAAGCTCAGTGCTGGGATCGTATCAGACTGGAATGGATAGAAATTCATATCCGGGAACAACTGATCAAGTTGATCCAAAGCGCTTTCACTTTCATGAATCAAGTTGCTGGTTTCAGTCTTACCGATCTTACGCTGTGCAAAATGGTGTGAAAGCAATACAACATCCTCAAAACCATCTGACTGCAGTTTTTCGATGATACGGTGCATCGCCTTACTTGTTCTCAGATTGTCTTCAGCAACTGGGGCATGACTGACCTTCTGTAGTGATAAGCGACCCTGTTTATCGTTGATACGCTCAAGTGTATAGACGTAGCAGATGTAGCCATAATCTGGTTTAAGCAGTAGCAAATCCTTCTGATGCTGATACTTAAATTCCACATCATTCTCAGGTCGAGAGTTATAGCTAATACAGGCAATTTTGTCCTTAGTGCCCTCAAATGGGATGATGATTTCTGAATATCCTGACAGTGCTTCAATTGCAGCCTGAATACGGTAAGTCACAGTTTTATCCATAATGAGATTCACCGGGGCACAAACTCGCTCACCATTTTGATTACCATAAGGCATAGGATCTGGTTGATACTTCAGGCCCTGCACCTTCACAATGGCATCGTCATTGTTCAGCAACTTCTCAAGGGTATAAGTGGTGGCATACGCTCGTTTACACTCAGGATTAAACCCACCTTTCTGGAGCTTTTTAGATTTCCTTTGGAATTGGGCTTTTTCTTCATTCTCATGTTCATCAACTGAGTCAATTCGCATTACTGGTACATATAAGCGCTCTGCAATACCCAGTTGATTTTTTACTTCTTTAACCAGATGTTTAAGGAATAGATGAATCGCAATCGAAAAACACGACGTACTGATGATCAAAGCATTTTCTTTTTCATCCAAACATAATTGAGCATGGCCGCCTTTTAAGTCACTCAATCGAAATAGCTTAGATGAATAATGAATCATGACCTTGTATTTAGATAACAAGTTGTCGTAACTCAAGCTATCAGGATGATAAAAATGTGGCAGCCCATTGTCGCTTACCTTCTTGTTGGTCGGCACCATCAATACTGGTAAACATGGAATATTCAGATTACGAGCGACATCAAATTGGTCCAGGTCTGTATTTGGATTCGCAAACGGTACCAATGTTCGAATTGTCAGCGTGGAATCAAACTCAATCTGGCTTAAGGCTTTACCAACGTATGCACTTTTACGAATTTTTTCTTCAGCGCTCATTTTTGCCAGTTTCTTACGACTGGCATCAACAATCGAGATATAGCTATAGAAATTCGTTTCTTTACCCTTAAAGATACTGAAAAACTGTTCGGAATCTTCACCAATTGAACTCTTGAAAACATCCAGATTCACAATGCTTGGTAGGATGTAGAGTACTGTTTTAAGGCTGCTATCCTTTTCCATATCACTGATAATAGAATCCAAATTTGCTTTTAGGGCGTTAGTGATCGTGTCCGTGATCGCTTTCATTCGCTCATGAGTTTCTTCGCTATTGAGCTTTTCATCCAAAATACGAGCAAGGTTGTATCTGAGTTGTTGAGGGTTTTTAAACTTTTCAACCAGCTTGTTAAATACACTTTCAAAACTAGAGATTTCCACCTTCGGTCCTGACAGGACGAAGTACATCATAATGAGCTGGAACATCTCTACTTGAGCAACACGATCTGAGCACTCTTTGCTTAAGCGATCTTCAGAAATCGGCTGACCTTTATCATCCACAATATCCTTCAGCAGCAATGCTTTATTGATAGTATGCAGACGAGCTTCATAAGCAGTAAGCATGGTATCCGTGTCCGAACGATACCCTTTGCCTGTCTTATAATTGATCCGCAACTTAGAGTTAAAGGAACTTACCTTTTCCTCTTTAACAAACTCACCATTCACCCGAAAGGCATAAGTGACTTCACGTTTTAGAGAGAGCCCTTCCTTATCCTCATGACGACTATCATTTATTTCAATTTTTGGTTTTACCCAAATTGGTAATGCGTCTGTTGCAGACGCATAAGCTAGTAATGCATTAAAATCAACTTTACCTACAGCGCCGTAGATAGCACCAAAATCAATGCCATAGTCTTTAATGGCTTCAGTCGTTTCATCATTCCAAGGTGCAATTCGATCACCGAAAATCTCAAAAAAAGCGACTGCTTTACGGATATAAGAAACAGCAGCTTCACGTTTAAATTCATTTCGTTCATTCTGCTCAATGTGATCAGCTATGATCTCCATTATTTTGAAGCAATTTCGGATACGTGCTCGTGGTAGTGCTTTAGTTTCTACAAAATGAAGTAAATTTTGGATGTCGTTATTTTCAACTGAACATTCAGCATCAAGAATTTCCTCCATACGTTCAGCAACCTCTAATGGCATCTTTTCGCCAGCTGAGTAGGACTGTTTCACGATGGCTTTAATAGCATCACGAACTTCTTTCACCCATTTAGGTTTGCTGAGTTCTTCCGTTACAGTGAAAAGTCGCAATTCGCCATCTTTTGCTTTTAAGTCGTTTGTATATTGCAAAGAAGCTACTTTAGATTGCCCTTTGACTTGCATAGGATATTGAGATTTTTTGGCAATCACTGGATTAGAATATTTGAGATCGCCTAAGAATTGGTTGAGAGAATTCAGTGCCATACCTGTCGGAGCATTTTGAAGTACTTGCTGAACAATTTCAGACATCACTTGGTCTAAATCACGATAGGTCTGGGCAGTTTTAGCTTCAGATTCCTTATCAAATAAAGTGCTTATTCTGAGTTTTGAATCTTCAGGTAATAATTGAATATCTTTGATGATGTTATAAATTGGCTTTGAATCGTTTTTAGTCCCGATCTGCTTAAATACTGCAGACACAAAAGCGGTGGCATCAAAATGCAAATTATGAGAAGGCCCATAATAATTGAAGAAATGATCTGGTTGATGGATTTTAAGAGTCCCCACCATAGCTTTTAATAAAGGGGAAAGAATTATTTTAGGTGTGAGTGTACTTAGTTCAGTACTAGAACCATTGTTATTTAATTGCATTAAGTTTTATCCATGACAAAGTTGGCACTAAGAGGCATTTTTATATTTATTAAATATCAAAATCCTCTGTCTGAACTTTGATCATATTTTTTTTGATTACGAATGTAAACATAAGTTATTTAGAGATTTCTTAAATCACCACACATATATTGATAGTATGGGGTAATTAAATCATATTGATAACCATAATTTTCTATATCACTTGGAAATTTGTACAGTAAAATGACTTCATAAACAGATTAAAAACCATAGTAACCCTCCCATAAATAACCGAAGTTAAAAGTAGAGGTTAAGCAGCCATTAAAGGCGGCCTTCCTTTGTTAGCTTGGTGTGGTCTTTCATGATTGTAATGCCACAACCAATCACCTTGTGTCCTGCCCTTTTTCAATAACTGATCGGCTCAGACTAATCAGTAATGCAAATTTATAAGTACTACTAAAACTCCCTGACTGTAAAATCAGCTGAATATTTTTTAGGAATTTGAGTTGCTGTTGTGCTGTGGGAGTAAAATCAGGCATGTTTTTTCCAAAGTACGTTCAGCCACTCTTCCTTACGATCAGGGCGTTTATCTACTGTGATCCACTGTTTCAATACCGCAACCCCATCCAACTGATCTAGCAATAACTTGGCTTGATGTTCATCTAAATCGGTAAATGCCCTTCCATCTTTTTCTCGATCTGTTGTGCCGTATTTAAAAGACATATAGCAGATACCGCCACAGCGTAATGCAGAATGAATGCGCTTTAAAACATCAGGAAGTCGGTTACGATCACAATGTAATAAAGATGCACATGCCCATACCCCATCATAAACATCGTGCATATCAAGCTCATAAAAACTTTGCTGCTTAACAGGTACTCCTGTCAATTGGGTCGCTCGTTCGACCAATACTTCAGAATAGTCCGTCGCATCAACTTGATAGCCTTTATTTTTAAAAGCCAAAGTGTCACGCCCTGAGCCACAGCCTAAATCCAGGATGCGTGCAGAATCTGGCAACTTAGCTAAAAATGGTTGGTATAGGCTTTCCATATCCACATACAACGTGGCTTGTAAAAATTGATCTGCGTATTGGTTGTAATAGTCTATTGTTTTCATATTGGTTGCTTAGGCTAAACACTGACCCCAGTCTACTAAAAAACAAAAAGATAAGGGAGCATTTGCTCCCTTATCTTTTTAGTCAAATAAATCTGCTCTTACTTCTTCCAAAGTACGATCTGACTTGAAACGATTACATATAGGATGAATAATTGCTCCATTTTCTAGAATGCCATAGCCACCTGCTGCTTTTGATTCTCGATGATCTACTTCAGTCGATTTAACGTATAGAGCACTATCACATACTTCGCAATAGCTCCATGTTTTCTTTTCCTCACGTTGATACACATTTCTTTTGGTAGCGAGTGAAAAATTTAGAGGTTTTTTCTTCTTTGATGGTCTTACTGATTTCACAAAGCTCACAACATTATCAACAATGTTTTCATCATAATCGCCACCAAAACGTTCAAGGTAAAAATCGTTAAAATTAATATAATCAAATGATTGACTCATCGAAAGAATGACGGTGTTCAAACAAACTTCATCTTCAAAATCTAAATCCATATTTAGTCCAATACAGATAAAGGCTTGATACACGTTCTTCAATCGCTCATGTGATCTGATTCCGCTACCAAACTTACCTACAGTTTCTTTGATCGCCACAGGAATTTTTTCAATTAAACTTTCAACACTACGGCGTGCTCGTGTAAAACCAATAAAATCTAACTTCTTATTCTGTATTTCAAAACAGCCTTCTTCGATTTCAAAGACTATAGAGAACCAGGCCAAAAAGGATGTAACTTGAAAACGATTATCTTTATAAAAATATAGTTTCGGGTGTAAACCTAAACTTGGAATTCCAATGCTAATTTCTGGTGTAGCGATACGACACAGCACAACTCTGAGCTTTAGTATTAAATTTTCTACACGCTGACCTTGGTCTATACTGATAGTATTCTGACAAGCATCACCAAACATCATATTTAGGAGTTCATTGACTAGGCCTATTTTTTTACCGTGTGCTAAATCTGGCTCTAAAAGTATCATCTTAAAAAGATGATCGTGAATTTGCTCACCTAAAGCGATTACTTCATTTATCCGCTCGTAATTCAGTTCAGCTAAGTTGGATTTATTATCGTTTATGTAACAACACGCATAAATCACATAAAAAGCATCACTCCCCCTATTCTGTAAATGATATTCTTCATCTGGATCTAATCGTTTCGTATCTGAATTGATTGAACAAAAGGCTTTCCGAGCCTCCTCAGGTGTCCCAATTACTTCAATAAAATTAATTTTGGTTGATTTTAATTTTTGTTGAAACTCAGAATCACTACATAACTCTTGAAAATCAGCTAATCCACCTAATCGATGACGAATCTGACGAATATCTCGTTTTTGTGACGGCGTGAATTTTGGAGCTCCAACTACCTGCTCATCAATAAAGTATCTTTTGATCCAAGCATAAATGATTGAAATCCTATGCCCACCATCGATGATATAAATATTGCCAGCAGCATCTTCCCAATAGCGAATGCATAAATTGACATTACGATCATTCAAACAATCTAGAATGAACTCCTCAATTTCAGTAGGACTCCAACATTCTGTGGAACGTTGATTATCTGCCTTATATAATTTATCTAGAATTTCATGTTGAGCGAAATCATAAAGTGATAACTCAAAGTTGTTGTGTTGATTTGAGTGCGACATTTCGTCAAGCAACATCATTTTTCTTTGAATAATATTGGTTAAAAGCTTAGTACGGGCCATTTTATTTTCTCTAGGCAATACTTCTCTAGATCTCGTGAGATTACGAAATTTATAAAAGTAAAATTAATTAGATATGACTAAAATTTATTTCGAAAATTTTATTCTTTCAGAACAGAAGAAATGGCTTGGAGAAAATAAGGGATATTATAGAAAGTGTTCATGTTTAGTTCCTGTAGTAATTACAAACAATCTTCCATCTTTTCCACGAGATGGAGGCAAGCCAAACAGGGGTGGAAATACCGTACTACAGAAGACGGCCAGTCATAGACTGCCCTGCTTGGCCTACCATTACGATAGGCTAAACATAGTTAACGCAAAAAACCGCCAAAGCGGTTTACTGCTTCTGTAGTAAATTCAGGTTTCCACGCCTGGTCACAGATTTTGCTGTAACATCTTTATCTTATGTGCATAAATTCAATTGGTCAAATTTTATGATTAATATTTGATCAATTGATTCAAAAAATTAACTATATTCTTTAAGGGTTATAAATACAGATGAGTATCTTATAATTTATACAACATTTCGTTGATGTAAACTGATTAGAATAAAACTCTATATATTTGAGCAGCGTGATTTAATAAAGGAAGTAGATTGAAACTGCAAATCTTATCAGACACCCACAATTCTCAATATGCTATACTAGATGAAGCTGATGTGATTATTCACGCTGGGGATTTTTCGAATCGCCTGAGTGGTGCTATTGAATTTGCAGAAACATGTAAAAACCTGAATAAGAACTTTATTTTTGTTTTAGGTAATCATGATTATTACTGCTCAAACTACAATTTAGTCGTAGACTTTTTAAGAGAAAATTATCCTCAAAATGCTCTGCTTGATGACAACCATATCAAGATACAGGATAAAATATTTGTTGGCGGTACATTGTTTACGAACTTTCGTTCCAACTCAGCTCGTACAACCACTAACGAACTGCAAAAATTTAAAGAAGATGCTGAACAATCTATTTATGATTTTGATCAAATCATGATAAGTAGCGATAATCGAACTATAACAGCTGATGACTACATTGCACTATTTCAACGATATCATCAAAATATTATGCAGTTTAAAGGGCTAGACAATGTAATCGTCATTACCCATTTCCCTCCTCATTTAGCCTGTCTTGATCCGTATTGGGGTAAACATCCTGTTGCATCAGCCCTTAATCCTTATTTTATAAATGACTTGGATGTTAAAGGCTTTAAACTTTGGATTTCAGGGCATACGCATACATCAGTTGATGCTGTAGTCGACGGATGTAGATTAGTGATCAATCCTTTAGGCTATCCACAAGAGCAAGGAAAAAATGGGTTTAGAGAAAATTTGATCATCGAAGTTTAAATTGTCATACTCGTATTAAACCAATTCAATCCAACTCTAATGTCAAATTTCCTGTAGGACTGATGATTTAGATTCTACGCCATGAACCAGGAGAAATTCATGTCAATTCATTTAGATTCAGAAGATGATAGAAGGAATAAAATTGCAGATCAAATACTTAAAGATCTACTCGAGATCAATAAACTCCAAGGTATTTCCATTAAAAAAATGAAAGTAGATCAAAATGGTGTCTTTTACGTGGAACAAGAAATATCAACTGAGGACTTCCTCAAGATACTCTGAGCTTCTCTCATTAAAATAATATCATAACCTTTAAGGTATTAAAAACTTAACCAAATTGTATCACCTGTAGTCGCATACATAGTCTCAGCAGTTTGTTTTAACATGTCACATTCATCAATTTCTATTGCTAAATCATCACACTGAGTATGATCACTGTCATTGATAGAAATTTCGTGCGATTGAACAACTGCACCATGTTGAATGAGTTTAATTCTATCTTGCCTTAAAAGTTGCTCACCTCTGTAACTAGCACGCATTTGATTTAGAGCTTGAAGACGCCTTTCATTTGTAGTCATTATTATTTTTCTCGACATCAATTGTCCCCTTGATTTTTATCTGAAATTAAGATTAACAAATTACGACATAAATTGAAATTGGGTAATGATCTAGCTATCTGGTAATCCCCCCCTTAAAATCACAGCGATCAAATAAAATTTGATCAATGCATTTAAAATCAGTCAACCCTACTTTTATCAACTTCTTTAATAAATTAAATAAATTCAATTTACTAGAAAAAAACCAGCTTATCTTCAATATTGATGTTTTAGGCAAGCTTCAGCTTTTGAGTGTTTTTACAACAAAGTAGAACACCAATCAAATACTCTAAATAACATTTCACATAAAATTCACTATCAGATACATACTCTTTAATTGGAAGTAAAACGCTGAAATTTATAACTGCAAAAAATTCGGCCGATGCTTTTAAAATAGATTAAGTAAATTGTATCAAATATAAATTTATATAGGTGTATTCTTCCGNGAAGTAAAACGCTGAAATTTATAACTGCAAAAAATTCGGCCGATGCTTTTAAAATAGATTAAGTAAATTGTATCAAATATAAATTTATATAGGTGTATTCTTCCGTGGCTATAGAATTTGTTTCCAAATCAAAGTTACCTACTGCATTTGGCGATTTTGAAATTATAGCATTTCAAGATCAAAGTACTGGTGAAGAACATATCGCTCTTGCTAAAGGGATGAATGCCGCTCCAAATCAACCTGTACTTGTCAGAATTCATTCGGAATGCTTAACAGGTGACGCTTTTGCTTCACTCAAATGTGATTGTGGTCCACAATTACACTCAACTATGAAGATGATTCATGATGCAGGTCAAGGTGTTATTTTATACCTGCGCCAAGAAGGCCGTGGCATAGGACTAACCAATAAAATTCGGGCCTACGCACTTCAAGACCAAGGACATGATACCCTTGATGCCAATTTATTATTAAACCTGCCAGCAGATGCTCGCAAGTATGATATGTGTACAATAATGCTTGATTATTTACAAATAAAAGACGTCAAGTTAATTACGAATAATCCATTTAAAATTAAATCTTTATCTGATTTAGAAATTAATGTTGTTGAACGTATTCCTTTAAAAGTTGGTTTAAATAGCTTTAATAAAAATTATCTCGAAACAAAGCAAAAACGAATGTCACATCTATATGATAATAGTGATTTTTAAAAAGTGATCACTTTCAGAAAAAAATCAACATACAAAGTTCCATCTCCCTTACGGGAGACGGTTTTATCACATATGGTTCTTGTAAAATTAACTTAAAAAACTGTGATTAAAGAAACAGGATATTATTTATTTTCTTTAAGTATTTGCGAAAAAACTCTGACCTTTTCTAAAGTCGCATTCATCCCCTTATTAAAAAAAGTATCGACGAGCGCTGAACCGATAACAATCAGATCTACTTTATTGGCTAAGGCTTTAACATGACTTTCATTTTTGATCCCAAAACCAATTGCAACAGGAATCTTAAAAATAGGCTGGATTTCAGCAATCTTTTTCTCAAGATTAGACAGATTGAAGTCTCCTCCTGTTAAGCCATTTTCTGCAACATGATATAAAAAACCTGTCGCGCGCACTGAAATTTGTTTTAACCTTTCAACTGGGGTAGTCGGGGCAGTCATTGCAATTAAATGCATATTTTTTTCGTTTAATTGCACTTCAAAGTTTTCTCGATACCCATATGGAGTATCTAAAATCAATATTCCGTCTATAAGATTTTCCATTTCGGCGACAAGTTTGTCGAAACCATATTGCATAATCGGATTTAAATAAGTCATGAAAATTATTGGTGTTTTTTCATCATGTAGCCTGATTGCTTTTACCAACTCAATGGTTTGTTTTACCGTTTGACCTGCACTTAATGCCCTAAGATGTGCTGCCTGAATGATCTCACCATCTGCCACTGGATCTGAAAAAGGAATGCCAACTTCAATAATGTCAGCCCCAGCTTGACCTAATTGGCTCAACAGACGACAACTTTCTGCAAAATTAGGATCTCCAGCAGTAAAATAACAGACCAGACCGCTTCGATTTTCCAGTTTTAATTGCTCTAATTTTTGATCTAGACGGTTCATGCTGTAGCTCCTGCAAGATATTTTTTGACCGTTTTTAAGTCTTTGTCACCTCTGCCGCTTAAATTGACAATAATAATCTGTTCTGGCAGCATTTCTTGAGCAAGTTGAATCGCATACGCAATTGCATGAGAACTCTCAAGCGCAGGAATAATGCCCTCCTGTTGGCTTAAAAGCTGAAATGCATTTACAGCTTCTTGATCGGTTATAGCCGTGTATGTCACACGTCCTGTTTCAAACAGAAGGCTATGCTCAGGACCGACACCAGGATAATCTAAGCCAGCTGATATAGAATGCCCTTCTAAAATCTGCCCATCTAAATCTTGTAATAAATAGGTTAAATTGCCATGCAGTACCCCGACTTGACCTTTGCAAATAGAGGCGGCATGTTCACCGCTATTTGTTCCTTTTCCACCTGCCTCAACGCCAAACATTTTGACATTCAGGTCTTCTAGAAAGGGATGCATCAACCCTAATGCATTTGATCCACCACCAACACAAGCAACTAAGGCATCAGGCAATTTATTTTCTTTGAGGAGTATTTGGTTTCTGGCTTCTATACCAATAATTTTTTGAAATTCTCTGACCATACTCGGATAAGGATGAGGACCTGCACCAGTACCCAACAGATAATAGGTTGTATCAACATGACTAATCCAGTCACGTAATGCTTCGTTCATCGCATCTTTTAAAGTCCCACGGCCTTTTTGAACACTTCTGACTTCAGCACCGAGTAATTTCATGCGTTCGACATTCATTTGTTGGCGCTGAATATCTGTTTCTCCCATAAAAATGGTACATTTCATCTTAAACAGTGCGCAAACCGTTGCTGTTGCAACACCATGTTGTCCAGCACCAGTTTCAGCAATGATTCTGGTTTTCCCCATAAATTTGGCTAATAAGATTTGCCCAACACAATTATTGATCTTATGTGCACCCGTATGGTTCAAATCTTCCCGCTTGAGATATATTCGAGCACCTCCTGTATAAGCTGTTAGGTTTTTTGCATAAAAAAGAGGACTAGGACGACCAACGAAGTCCGTTAAAATATGTTGATATTCAGCCCAAAATTCAGGTTTATGCCGAACAGTATTAAAGGCTTGCTCTAATTCTTGAAGTGCTGGCATTAAGCTCTCTGGCATGTAGCATCCGCCAAATTTACCAAAAAATCCCAAGTCATCAGGACCATTACCTGTATAAGGGGTTGTCATCTCATATCTCTTTTACTATCAAAACTTGTTTGATCTTAAAATATTTTCATTTTTCTGATAATTGATATATTTTGAGTTTATGGTGTTAGAAAATTTTACAACATGAAACGTAGAACATTACCTCCCCTTAATGCTTTAAAAGCATTTGAAGCAGTTGCCAGAAATAAAAGTTTTAGCTTAGCTGCGGAAGAATTGTGTGTCACCCATAGTGCGATTAGCCACCAAATAAAGCAGTTAGAAGAATGGTTAGATAAAAAATTGTTTATTCGGCATTCCTCTACCATTTCTCAGACAACGGATGCAGAAGAATTATCTCGAGTTTGTACGCATCTTTTTAATCGTTTAGAAGAATGCATCTTTGAGTTAACCAATAAAACATCAGAGGTAGAAGTGGTAATAGGCGCTTCTCATAGTTTTATGGCAAATTGGCTGATTTCCCGATTAGAAAAACTCGAAGTCATTTACCCCAATATCCATATCAAATTAATGACATGTAATGACTTAAAATTGTTAGAAAAAGAGAAA
>NZ_JAPEQW010000027.1:0-44699 GCF_026168575.1 Acinetobacter entericus | reverse complement strand
CTCTGCACACGACAAAAAAATCATCCCCACCCGATTTTCATAGGTTTAGGGGTTAAAAAGCTAACTAACTGTCGAAATACAGTCTTATCATTGTTAAAGAACACCAAGTGAAGGCCCTCAATCAACACATCCAGACCAAGCGCAAACAAACTGGCTTGAGGTCGAGCGTTTGACTTCAACTTGCGTTTTAACGGCTTATCTTTGTCTTTATAAATACCGACATGATAAGCCCAACAAAATGCTAAGGCGTTCACTGCGACTAATTTACTGACCCGATCAAGATGGGTTAAGTGGGTATCTTCAAGATTAAAGCCACGGCCCTTTAGACAAGCAAATAAAGTCTCAATCTCCCAACGCTTAGCATAGCTTGTCATCGCATCCACTGTTTCTAGTTGATTGGTGGCCACAATCACTAAACCATAGTCTTTATCACGCTTGGCAAATACTCGAACCAAACAACCATCGACAGTCAGTATTCGTCCATGTCGATATGTTTCTTGATGGCTAACATGGCGTAATAACTCTTTAATCTGTACCAACTTGCCATGATGATTCTTAACTTTACTGTTCTTCTTAATCCGTATGGCAAAGGGTATGTGATTATTGGTGAGCCAGTTAAACCATTTTTCGCCAACAAACTCTCTGTCTGCTACTATCATCTCAAGGTTATCTTTGCCAAATTGTTTGATAAACCGCTCAATAAGTTCACAGCGTTCAAGATGGTTTGTATTACCTCGCTTATCTAGCATGTGCCAGTATAAGGGGATGGCTATCCCTTTATATACCACCCCTAACATAAAGATGTTGAGGTTACTTTTACCCCATTTCCAGTTGGTGCGGTCAATGGTTAAGGTGACTTTGCCTAGCCCAAATAGTCGATATATCATTAAAGCCAGTTGATCGTAGTCTATCCTCGCTTCGGCAAAAAATCGCTGTAGTCTGCGATAGTGACTGTCGGTCTTGCCACCCTTAGGAAGGTGTCTTGCTATTTTTTTTAAGATTACTGCTTTGAGCAGTAATCAGGGCTATTATCATTAGGCTCAAACAATTGATTCTTGCCTTGTTCATGCTCAGGTTTTGGGTTAAAGTTTCACTAAGTCTGTTAAAGTTTGGCATGGTCTGATTCGTCTTAAAAATTACTATTATGNGGCTCAAACAATTGATTCTTGCCTTGTTCATGCTCAGGTTTTGGGTTAAAGTTTCACTAAGTCTGTTAAAGTTTGGCATGGTCTGATTCGTCTTAAAAATTACTATTATGCCTTTGCTTTAACAGACTTTTTTGTTTTTTTGTCGTGTGCAGAGAAAATACTTAGAATATTGGGTTAATAATGGATAATTCTGAACGCTTAATTACAGCATTTTACTATTCTTTAGGTGGGATTATTTTAGGTCTAGGGCTAGCAATATTTTCCTCCCTATATCTAAGCTCTACCATTAGCTCACCTAAAATTGTAATTTTTACAGTAATTTGCTGCTTCGTTATAGGTTATTTATTTCCTAATATGGTGGGTAATATCTTTAAATGGATTTGGAGAATTTTCGTTAATTAAACTCCATAGATTTTTCTATTTAACATAATGGCGATTATGAGAAATAGCCNGCCTTTGCTTTAACAGACTTTTTTGTTTTTTTGTCGTGTGCAGAGAGGTTTTTCATATTTTCAGGGAATTTTGTGAACTAAATTCGACCGCTTTCAAAATAGCTGATTTTCGAACGGTCAAAATATCCGCAAGGATCTCCCTGAAAACTATGAAATGCATGTATTGCATGAATGACATGCGAACGGGTATTGTCCATGAGCTTAATTCTAGGATCATTCTTCGCTAAAGTGATGCAAAATGCGTATTTTCTATAATATTTTATTTGGCTTTTGGCATGATACAGAAGGCTGCCAAACACTTGGGTGTGCTGTGGATGGCATAAGGCGCTATGCAGCGCCAGATAATCAATCGCCTGATCTTTTTTCGGCAGCAGCAGCGCGCCTTGAAATTGTGCATATAAATTATAAAACGGCTTAGCCAGCGTCAAAGGCCACGAATAATGCACAACCCGTGTTTGCTTGAATGGCTTCTGATCCCATAACCCATATATGCCGACAATTTGATTTTCCAAATTATAAATGAGATGAAAATCATCCAGCTTTAATCCGCGCCAAAATGGATGATGCCCAGTGATCAGGTTAGAAAAGTCATAATTCGGCAAAAAATTATAATGCGCTTTCATCGCATCAGCAAAAGCATTCGCCGCAGCAATCTTCTCGGGGCTTAAGCACTCAAAACGATACTGCTCATAGGTTTGTGGCTTTTTCATTTGAGATACCATAAAAGTCTGAATATCATCATAATGATATGGCACAGGAAAGCCCTTCCGCTTTTCATGCAAAATTTGGCGCGCAGGCGCATTGCCTTCAAGCACAATACTTTCCAGCAGGCTGTCTGCAGGCAATTTATCCTGCAGATAATCCATCAATAACCGCAGTATTTTCTGTCCGCGATAGTCCCGATCTAAACGCAAATCTGAAACATAGCGA
This sequence comes from Acinetobacter entericus, assembly GCF_026168575.1. Classification (NCBI taxonomy): domain Bacteria; kingdom Pseudomonadati; phylum Pseudomonadota; class Gammaproteobacteria; order Moraxellales; family Moraxellaceae; genus Acinetobacter; species Acinetobacter entericus. Next base: position 42,169 of record NZ_JAPEQW010000027.1, on the reverse strand, counting down.
AGTACATCTGGTTTGCCATTGATAAAACAGTATTTCCAGCCTAAATTCATCATACCAACTACTTTGCCCGGCTGATTCTCTGGAACAATCACCCTGATATCTGGACGGTTGTACTGCGTATGCGTTGCATGTAAATAACTTGGATTACGCTCGAATGATAAGATCATGCCGTTACTGGGCATATTTTCGGAAATTAATGTTCTCAGCTGCACATCATCTTCCCCCGTTGCAGCCCTTACATAAAAATGCGGCACTCTTTTGGAACGGTATATTTTTTCAACATTACCTTCTAAAGCATTAGATATTTCTGCATTCATGACAACCTACTCAATCTATTTTTATTTTCATTTTCTTTAAAGGTTCTGGCTTGATATTGCCCTCTATCATGCCGTTGTGCATCGCCAGAGTTTTATAATAATGCCATGCATCATCTACATGCTTAATTTCAGGCTCATCCAGTTGGCCTAAATTTCTTGCAAGCTCATAATGAAAGTTCTGTTTTAAATGTTCATCTAACTGCGCGGCTGAAGGCTGGTACTGTCCATTGCCTTCACTCAGCAGCACATAATGCGGCTTTTTATCTGAGCATTGCTCAATGCCTAATAAACTGATAGGCACATAATCTTCTATTTGAAATTGGCTGAGCACATTGACTGCAACACTATGATCCAGTTTTTCCCCCACCAAATCTACCGTCATTTTACGGCCCAGGAATTTAAAGCAAGGAACTTGCTGATAAAAGCCCGTAACCTCTAATTCATCATCAATAACATAGCGCATTAACCCTGAACCGGTTGTAATGACTGGGCTGACAATATCGCCTTGCTTGAGCTGCCAGCTTGGAATGGGCAGTTCTGCATCTCGAAGCAAAAATTCATAAAAATGAGATTGATAGCTCAAGGGGTATTGGCCATCGAAAGGCAGCGTCACTACACCTTCAGTCGCCCATAAGCCCTTGCCTTCAAAGCTGACTCCCGCTGCCCGCTTTTGCAACTGAATTGCCCATTGTTCAGCGCCGGCAGTATCCCAGCTGGAAATTAACGTCAGTTTCGGCCACAGTTGCTTCCACACGCCTGAACTTTGAAAATCCAGCCCCCTTAACTTGTAACTTTGTTCACAGGATTTAGGCGCTTTAAGAAAGTCCAAGCTCTTGCGCTGCCATTTTCCAGTCCTTAAGATCATCGAAATTTCTGCTTGATTTTGTTCAATCATATCAAACAGCTGCAAAGCGAAAGTTGGGCTCCACACCGAAATCATGCCCAGATGCTTGTCTGCGGCCAAATAAGTGACCGTCGCGAACATGGCATCTTCTGCCGATTCTGCCAATGCAATCTCAGCTGGCACAGACTGCGTAATTTTGCTCAATATGCGCTTTGATACATTCAGCAATGCGCTGTCATCATTGAGGTTGTCATTTTCCAGCAGCTTCCGCTGACTTTCAGGCAGCCATGATACAGACCAGTAATGTGTTGAATTTCTCAGCTTAGGGTATTGGCGGTATAGGCTTCTTAGCCAGTGTCCTATCGCCTGATCCAATTCATTTAAAAATGTTTGGGTATAAGGAATAAATTTCAGCGCTTCACTTGAGCCGCTGGTCGGCTGAAACCGGATAATTTTTTCTGCGCTTAAATAGTTTTTCCCGCTGCGGCGGGACTGTTCAATATTGGATTTCCAATCCGCATACCGAGTCAGCTGATACTTTTTAGCGAATTGCTCATAGCTTAACTGCTGGCCAGTATGCAGCAGCACCAAATGCTTCAGTTTTTTACGCTGCACCCATTCCAGCTGGGACGCTTGCTGCCGAAAACGCTGAAAAGCGCTTCGGCATGCAGCCTCTAGGACACGGTGGGAAGCGGCAAGCAATATCCCCATTGTTAAGCCACCTTTGAATTAGTATTTGCAGATTCAATATGCAGTGCCGGCTTTATTTTCTTTAAGCTGTCCCGTTTTCCTTTACTGTCCGATTTGGATAAGAATCGCTGAACATAACGGTACAAATCCAACCATGTCAATTCTCCAATACAAGGCAATTCCGTTCCATCACCCCATGTCGGGTTCATGTCTTCAAAAAATGCAATCTTGACATTTTTTTCACGCATTTCATTCGTAATCGGCGCGACATCGGCCTTCAAAGGCTGATATTCCTCGCCAAAATTCAACAACCCTGAGTTTTGGTCAAAATATTCACTGAAATACTGTTCACAATAGGAATTAATGTATTTTTCCAACCGCTGGTGCTTCTCTCCATAATGCGGAAAATAGCTGTAATAATTATTGGCCAGCAGCAGGTAGGTCTTGAACCCTTTAGAAATAAGAATCCAATAGCATGGCGCAAAAGGATGGCGAATTTTATAAGTGATAATGTAGCGGTACATAGCCCGCTGCAGCGCCCTGCTGCCCCAGTACTGCTGTTCAATGATCGTGTCGCCGCTGAAAAAAGCATGATACGCTTTGCCATCGACAATAAAATCACGTTCTAGAACTGTTGAAAATCCGACAACCTCTTTGGACTTAGGATCTCTAATTAAAAATACACCCGTCTTTTGCATGAAATCTTTTTCAAAAATTTCATATTCCGTATTGGCATAATATTTTTTATAAACGCTGTACATCCGTTTGAGTTCATAAACTGAAATATCTGCAGCCAGCTTATACTCACTGTATGGCTCATTATTTAAACGGCGTAAAATCTTAAATTCGATCATTGTATTTATTTCCTGTTGCCCTTTGGGCAGTATTTTTTTTGTTTTAACAGCCAGATCAAAGACCCTGTTCTCTTTGGAACGGTGGTCATATTAATTGTATCATTCAAAAAAATGCAATCTGGTTTACGTATTGAAACGAAAAATACGACAAGCGTTAAATAAATATACCTATAAAAAACCTAGCCGAAGCTAGGTTTTTTTATGAAACATCAATGAATATAAAGAGTCAAAATTAACTTAATTTCAGCTTTTCAAAATTAAGATGCCCATTTCCACCCTTAATTACAATAGTATCTCCAGCTTCAAATTCTCCCGATAAGATCTTCTGAGCTAAAGGATTTTCAACTTGCTGCTGTATTGCGCGCTTCAATGGACGGGCGCCGTATACTGGATCAAATCCTGCATCAATCAATTGATCAAAGGCACTGTCATCTACAGTTAAACTCATATCTTTTTCACTTAAACGTGAACGTAAGCGTGCCAATTGAATATCAGCAATACCGCGAATTTGATCTTTTTTAAGTGAATGGAAAATCACCAACTCATCGATACGGTTAATAAACTCTGGGCGGAAGTGCTGTGTTACTGCGCTCATGACAACTGCCCGCATTTCAAATTCTGTGGCATCTTCACCCAATTCACGCACATCATTTGAGCCCAAATTCGATGTCATGACAATGACCGTATTTTTAAAGTCAATGACACGGCCTTGCGAGTCCGTTAAGCGTCCATCATCCAAAACCTGAAGCAAGATATTGAATACATCCGGATGCGCTTTCTCAACTTCATCAAACAGGACAACGCTATAAGGTTTACGGCGTACCGCTTCAGTTAACACACCGCCTTCTTCATAACCCACATAGCCTGGAGGCGCGCCAACCAAACGGCTGACCGAATGTTTCTCCATAAATTCTGACATGTCTATGCGGATCATGGCGTCATCACTGTCAAACAGGAAGTTTGCCAAAGCTTTGGTTAACTCAGTCTTACCTACACCTGTTGGGCCTAAGAATAAGAACGATCCGCTTGGGCGGTTCGGGTCTGACAGGCCTGCGCGTGAACGGCGCACCGCATTGGATACAGCCACTACAGCTTCATCCTGGCCCACAACACGGTTGTGCAGGAAGTCTTCCATATGCAGCAGCTTCTCACGCTCTCCCTGCAGCATTTTCGCAACAGGGATGCCTGTGGCAGCACTGACAACCTCAGCAATTTCATTTTCAGTCACTTTGGTTCGAATCAGTTTTGGCTCTTCATTGATTTCCGCAACTTCTTCTTCATTCAAGCGTTTTTGCAATTCTGGAATGACACCATATTGCAAACGGCTCGCTTCTGCCAAGTCGCCTTCACGCTGAGCTTTTTCAAAAGCGGTCCGCGCTTTATCCAGTTCTATCTGCGCTTGGTTTGTACCGTCAACCAGACGCTTTTCCGCAATCCAGACTTCTTCCAAATCACTGTATTCTTTCTGAACTTCAGCAATTTGCTTTTCGAGATGCTCAACTTCTGCCTTGCTTACAGCATCAGCATCTTTTTTAACCGCTTCAAGCTGCATTTTTAATTGAATCAGGCGGCGGTCAAGACGGTCTAAAGGCTCTGGTTTTGAATCAATTTCCATCTTAATGCGTGAAGCGGCTTCATCAATCAAGTCAATGGCTTTATCAGGCAATTGACGGTCAGTAATATAGCGGTGCGACATTTTTGCAGCCGCGATAATTGCAGAGTCTAAAATTTGCACACCATGATGGGTGGCATATTTATCTTTGAGTCCGCGCAATATTGCAATGGTATCTTCTACACTCGGTTCATCAACCATCACTTTTTGGAAACGGCGTTCAAGCGCAGCATCTTTTTCAATATACTGGCGGTATTCATCTAAGGTGGTGGCACCGACACAGCGCAATTCACCGCGGGCTAAAGCAGGTTTCAACATATTGCCGGCGTCCATTGCGCCGTCGCCTTTACCGGCACCCACCAAGGTATGCAGCTCATCAATAAAGAGAATGATCTCCCCATCGTATTTGGCCAAATCTTTCAGCACGGCTTTCAGGCGCTCTTCAAATTCACCGCGGTATTTAGCGCCCGCAAGCAATGAACCCAAGTCAAGCGACAGCACCCGTTTGCCTTTTAAGCTTTCAGGAACCTCACCATTCACAATGCGCTGCGCCAAGCCTTCAACAATGGCTGTTTTCCCGACACCCGGCTCACCAATCAGCACAGGGTTATTTTTACTGCGCCGAGACAATACTTGAATCGTGCGGCGAATTTCTTCATCACGGCCAATTACAGGGTCAAGTTTTCCCTCTAAAGCGCGCGCATTCAGATCCAGTGTATATTTATTGAGTGAATCACGCTGATCTTCATGGTTATTACTCATTACTTGTTCACCGCCTCGTATATTTTCAATGGCTTTACGCAGCTTATCTGAAGTTACGCCTGCACTATTTAATAAAGACTTTGTTTTGCCTGTTTCAGCCAAACCTAAAATGACCCAATCGGTAGATAAGAACTCATCTCCAGCTTTTTGCGCAAAACTGTCTGCCAAGTTAAGCGCCTTTACGGCTTCTGGATTTAAATTAATATCTCCTGTTGGATTTGCGATGGTTGCTGTATCTGCTAATGCTTGCTGAAGCTTAGTTTTCAGCTCCGGCAGATTTGCACCCGCCTGCTGCAGCAAACTTAGATTAGATGGTTCCTCCAGCAACGCCGCCAGGATATGAATCCCCTCAATCGCAGTATGGTCTTTTCCCATTGCTAAAGATTGGGCATCTGAGAGAGCTTGTTGCAGCCGGTTTGTAAATTTTTCAAAACGCATTCTTGTTATTCCTCACAACAAATTGTGTACTTAATGGATATATGGGAACGGTTTATCATTTTTCAAAACAATATTTTAATATATTTTTCAAAAACTTAAATCAGCTTAATATTAAACCTTATGTATAATATGGGTATAAAGAAAAATTATTTCAAGTGACAAATAGTATTTTTTTCAACAAGTTTTGTATTAAGCACTTGTACCATTAAAAATGATAATAATCATGTTTTTTATACCAAAAAAAAGCGCTCATCAAAAAGCGCTTTTTCTCATTTCAGTAAGATAAATTAAGGTGCAGGATTGGGCTGTTTTTGGTGAATCGCCTGAATGCCCTGTAAAACATCTTGAGAAAAGTCAATTTCAAAAGCATCAATGTTTTCTTTCAGCTGATTCAAACTGGTTGCACCGATAATGGTGCTGGTTACAAAGAACTGCTGTTTAATAAATGCCAGCGCCAGCTGGGTTAATGTCAAATTATGCTTTTCTGCCAGCTGAGCATACTGTTCTACCGCCCACTCGCTTTCAGGATTGCTGTAGCGGCTGAAGCGGCTATATAAAGTTACCCGGGCATTTTCTGGACGCGCGCCATTGCGGAATTTTCCTGTTAAATAGCCAAAAGCTAACGGCGAATAAGCCAGCAGGCCCACACCTTCATATTTCGCAATTTCAGACATGCCAATATCATAAGTGCGGTTCAGCAGGCTGTAAGGGTTTTGCACACTGACCACTTTTTCTAAACCCAGCTGTTCGGCCAAATGCAAAAATTTCAGTGTTCCCCATGGGGTTTCGTTAGATAAGCCTATATGGCGGATTCGGCCTTTCTTCACTTCATTGCTGAGTGCAGTTAAAGTTTCAGCTAAATCAGTCACTTCACGCTCATTGAAGGCTTCTGCATTGTCATAGCCCAGCTTGCCGAAAAAGTTCACTGGACGTTGCGGCCAGTGCAATTGGTACACATCAATATAGTCCGTCTGCAGGCGTTTTAAATTGCCATCTAAAGCCGACTCAATGTCTGAGGCAATAAAGCGGGTTTGCCCATTTCGGATTTGACTGCCGCCCTGAGAAGGCCCTGCAATTTTAGAAGCCAAAATGATTTTGTCCCGCCCGCCGCGCGATGCCAGCCAATTGCCAATTACGGCTTCTGTTGATCCTTGGGTCTCAGGCTTGGGCGGTACAGGGTACATTTCGGCAGTATCCCAGAAATTCAGTCCGCGGTCTAAAGCATAGTCCAGCTGTGAAAAGCCTTCATCTTGGGTATTCTGCTCCCCAAATGTCATGGTGCCTAGACAAATTTCCGGCACTTGAATTCCTGAATGTCCCAGCGTTTTAAATTGCATACTTCTTCCTTTCCTTTTTAGTTTATTCAGATATATCAAAATGCACTTAAAGACTAACCAAATCTTATCTTCGGGTTAAATCATTATTTCATGATAGTTTGTTCCTAAATATTAGAAAGGCTGCCATAAAAAAAGCAAACCCGAAGATTTGCTTTTTTGTCAAAACGCTATCTGGCTAAATCGCGTTTTGGCTTAATTATTCATCATTGAAATCAGAAACTTATTCTTCTTCAAATTCCTCAGAAGAGAATTCACTGTTTGCCTCTAAAGATGCATCAAAGATCAAGATTGCTTTACCGTCAGTCTCAATCATGCCTTGTTCTTCTAAAGTTTTCAGAACACGGCCAACCATCTCGCGCGAACAGCCTACAATACGGCCAATTTCTTGACGGGTAATGCGGATTTGACGGCCATTTGGCAGAATCATTGCTTCTGGCTGCGATGACAAATCAATTAAGCAGCGGGCAATACGGCCTGAAACATCTATAAACGCCAAGTCAGTCACTTTGCGTGTTGTATTTTTCAAGCGGCGCACCAGCTGAGCGAATACTGCATAGCTCAGGTCTGGGTATTGCTTGCTTAATTCATGGAAGTTTTCGTAGGTAATTTCAGCAATTTCACAGACATCACGTGTGCGGACTTCCGCTGTGCGCTGTGCATTGGTTTCAAATAAACCCATTTCCCCAAAAAAATCACCCGCGTTTAAGTACGCTACTACGATTTCTCGCTCATCATCTTCACTTAAGATGATTGATACAGACCCCTTCAGAATCAAATATAAAGATTTTGACTCTGACCCTGCATCCACGATAGTCGTGCGTTTAGGATAACGATTAATGTATGCACGTTTTAATAATGCTTTAACTGACTCAGGGAGTTGACCAGGAGACAGCGCATCAGTGCTTAGTTGTGAAAAGCTTGAAGTCATGCTAACAATTCCGATTATGGATAATTTATAGATCGCACAAGACCTAAAATGAACTTGTCACACGAAAGAGGTGAAATTCCTTATCATCTCAATTTATGTTAGTGTACAGGTACTGCGTAAATTTATAGCTTTTTTTAAGGACTTGCAATGCAATCGAGTGTTCATTGGCTAGAGAATGTCGCTTTTGAAGCAAAAACTCAAAGCGGCCACACTATAATCATGGATGGATCGCCTGAATACGGCGGTGAAAACCGCGGTGCCCGCCCAATGGAGCTTATCCTGACAGGGCTTGGCGGCTGCGCTTCTTTTGACATTGTGACCATTCTGAAAAAAGCTCGCCAAGATATTACTGATGTGCGCTGTGAACTTAAAGCTGACCGGGCAGACACAATTCCTGCTGTATTTACCAAAATTCATCTGCATTTTGTGATTACAGGCAATGGTGTTAAAGAAAAGCAAGTGTCAAAAGCCATCGAGCTTTCTGCAGAAAAATACTGCTCCGCCAGCAAAATGCTAATGGACGGCGGTGTGGAAATTACCCACGATTTTGAAATTTTAGAAGCTGAAACGGTTTAAGCATTTCAAGAAAAGCCGCATTTTTTGCGGCTTTTTTATGCATTACGTTCCACTCAGCCTGAACAGAATAAATTCATGTGTTCAGACTTAATAAGATGAAATTCATGCAATACATTCCTATTGCAGCAAGCCCTCAAACTCATAGCATTGCGATCATCTGCCTTGCTGTTTCATTTAAACTGCCGGCTTTTGCATATCATCTAAACCTCCAGCAGCTGATAATTCAATTCCATACCAAATTTCCGCTCTTCCAGCGCCTTATTTAGCTGGAAATAATGCAAAGCATTCCTTCTATTTCCGGTAGCTGATCACATTAAGGCAGCTATGCTTTCGCTGCTTTAGAAAAACCAAATTAGTGCTTCATAAAGCACGCATTTCTTAAATCTTCTGTTCTTTTTATAGTCTTTGCATCATCAATAATTTGATGCAAATGACACCAACACTGAGCTAACAACTCTTCATTTACGCATTGGGGTAAATATCATGTTGTCCGAAGAACAGAAGTTATTTAAACGTGATGGCGCCGTTGTATTGCGCGGCCTATTTAAAGATTGGATTGACGTGCTACAAGACGGCATTCAAACCAATGAACAAAATCCGGGGCAATGGTTCCGAGACTATACGCCAAATGAATCTAAAGGCCGCTTTTGGGCAGACTATTGCAACTGGCAGAATAATCCAGCATTTGAGCAATTTATTAAGCAAAGCCCTGCTGCTGAAATTGCCAAAACATTAATGCAATCTGCACAAGCTCGCATGTTTCATGAACATGTGCTGGTCAAAGGTCCCGGTTCATCAAAGGTGACGCCATGGCATCATGACGCGCCTTATTATCCTGTAGATGCTAAGCAAACCCTCAGCTTATGGGTGCCACTCGATCCTGTCTCTAGAGAATCTGCCATTGAATTTATTGCAGGCTCGCATCTATGGGGCAAACATTTTAAAGCGCAAAGCTTTAATGGCGAATACTACGATCATGCTGGCGCTAAAGAAGAAATTTTGCCAGATATTGACCAGCACCGTGAAGACTACAATATTTTGGGCTGGGATTTACATCCAGGTGATGCAATTGCCTTTGATTATTTAACCATTCATGGCGCACCGGGCAATTTATCCAATGAACATTCACGGCGCGCGGTGTCTTTTCGCTGGTTAGGCGATGACGCGGTATACGTCAACCGCGGTGGAAAAACATCTCCACAGTATCCACATTTGGCAGAAAAATTAGCAACTGGAGATCCGTTACCAGAGGATGAATTTCCGATTATTGCCTAAATCTTAGTTTTAATAGTTTTTCTTTTTGCCAATGTTTACCCATTTAAACATTGGCTTTTTTGTATGGCTTTACTTAAATAGTCCTGACTTACATTTTATTGGCTTTAATACGATCTATGCTGTGTTTAATTTGCATATCAAATAACTTGTCGTCTGATGAACTCATCTCAAATCACGGCAATACTTTATAAAAATTAGTTTATTTATTTTAGATATTTAATTTCTAAGTATTCTCCACATTTCATTACTGCAACTTAAATTAAACAAAAAAAGCCCTGTATCAGCAGAGCTAGATTTCAAACGATGAACGTTTTATAAATAGCCAGCCTGAGCTTTAAGCAGACGGTTCAGTAAAATGAATAACTGTACGAATAGATTTGCCGTCATGCATTAAATCAAAAGCATGATTGATTTCATCTAACCCCATGGTATGGGTCACAAAAGGTTCAAGTTGAATATCACCTTTCATTGCATCTTCCACCATTTTCGGCAGCTGTGTACGGCCTTTTACGCCACCAAAAGCTGTTCCTTTCCATGTACGGCCCGTGACCAACTGAAATGGCCGTGTCGAGATTTCCTGACCCGCGCCTGCAACCCCAATAATCACGGACTGTCCCCAACCGCGGTGGGAAGATTCCAGCGCAGAACGCATCACTTGCGTATTGCCAATACATTCAAAAGAATGATCTACGCCCCAGCCCGTCATTTCTACAATCACTTGCTGAATCGGGTCAGCATGATCTTTCGGGTTTAAGCAGTCTGTTGCGCCAAATTCTTTTGCCAATTTAAATTTATCTGGGTTGGTATCTACCACAATAATACGGCCAGCTTTGGCTTGTCGCGCCCCTTGTACTACAGCCAAACCAATACCGCCTAGTCCAAATACAGCAACGGTGTCGCCCTCTTGAACTTTTGCTGTGTTATGTACGACGCCAATGCCTGTCGTCACACCGCAACCCAGTAGACAAACATGCTGCGGGTTGGCTTCTGGGCTGATTTTTGCCAAAGAAACTTCAGCCACGACAGTATATTCAGAAAAAGTCGAACAGCCCATATAGTGGTAAATAGGCTGACCCTGATAGGAAAAACGTGTCGTGCCATCTGGCATTACGCCCTTGCCTTGCGTCGCGCGCACAGCAACACACAAATTGGTTTTACCAGATTTACAAAATAAGCACTCGCCGCATTCTGCTGTATATAGTGGAATAACATGATCCCCGGGCTGCACACTTGTAACACCCTCACCCACTTGCACAACGATGCCTGCACCTTCATGCCCTAAAACAGCTGGAAACACCCCTTCAGGATCTGAACCAGAAAGCGTAAATGCATCGGTATGGCAGACGCCTGTATGGGTGATTTTAACCAACACTTCTCCTGCTTTAGGCGGCTCTATATCCAGTTCAACAATTTTTAAAGGCTCGCCCGGAGCAAAGGCGACGGCTGCGCGTGATTTCATTTTATGTCCTTCATCATTGATTAAAAGCGGTTGATTACACCTTCAAAAAATCTGCTGCATAGCATCAAAGTACAGCTTGGTCTTCATCAAAACTCATAGCCGTGTATGCAGAAAATAGTAATTTTTTGAAATTAAAATTCGTCTCACTTTTATATGAACATCAAGCCAGCTAAGCAATTCGGTTTTTTTGATGCATATGTTCTGCTTATATGATTTTCGCAAATGCAACTCTCTCCATATATTCAATTCATCAAAACATAAATTTCATTTTTGGCGCTTCATCCGCTTTGAAAATGAATTAACACATATCGCATGAACACGTTTTCTGTCATGTGCATGGAGGAACTAAAACATGAAATTAGATCATTTAAATGTCGATACGGTTGTGGTCGGTGCTGGTCAGGCTGGTGTTGCAATGAGTGAACATTTGTCTGCTTTGGGGATTTCCCATGTTGTTTTAGAAAAAAACCGCATTGCCGAAGCTTGGCGCACACGCCGCTGGGATTCACTGGTTGCCAATGGCCCTTGCTGGCATGACTGTTTTCCAAATATGGCCTTTGATGCAGACCCTGATGCCTTTGTTCATCACGACAAAGTTGCAGATTACTTTGAACAGTATGCTGCCAAATTTAAAATGCCTATTCACACTGGCGTAGCCGTTCAAAAGGCATATAAAAATGTTAAAAAATCGGGTTTCAGTGTCGAAACATCTGAAGGCACGATTCAAACACAGCGTATTGTTTCTGCTACGGGTGCATTTCAAAAAGCAGTGATTCCTGCTGTAGCGCCGCAAAATCCTGACTTTTACCAAATTCATTCAGATCAGTATAAAAACCCGCAGCAACTGCCAGAAGGCGCAGTATTGGTGATTGGTTCTGGTTCATCTGGCGTGCAAATTGCCGATGAAATTAACAGTTCAGGCAAAAAAGTATATTTGTCTATTGGTCAGCATGAACGTCCGCCACGCAATTACCGCGGCCGTGACAATGTGTGGTGGCTTGGCGTATTAGGCGGCTGGGACTACATGCGTACAGACAATGGCCCGCTGCGTGGTTTGGCAGTCAGCGGCGCGCATGGCGGCATCAATATCGATTTCCGCGCTTTAGCAAATCAAGGTGTGACTTTGGTTGGCATGACGCAGTCTTTTGAACAGCAAAAAATCAAATTTGCAGATGATTTAAAAACCAATTTGGACATTGGCGATGAAGCATTGATGCAATTTTTAGACGATGCCGATGCCTATGTACTGAACAATGGGTTAGATCTGCCTGCAGAACCTGAACTGCGCCATGTGCTTCCAGACCCAGCCTGCGTGACTCAGCCCATCTTAGAACTAGATATGAATGAAGCAAATATTACTTCCGTCATTTGGGCTTCAGGCTTTAGCTATGATTTCAGCTGGCTGCAAGTGAATGCCTTTGATGAGCAGCAGCGCCCAAAACATAAGCAAGGTATTTCCCCTGAGCGCGGTGTGTATTTCCTTGGCTTACCGTACTTAACAGGACGCGGTTCGAGCTTTATTTGGGGGGTGTGGCACGATGCAAAACATATCGCAGAACACATCGATATTCAGCGTAAATATCACCTCTATGAAGCGCCCAAAAGCCCACTGAAAGATTCTGCATAATTCCTTCTCCCCTGTATATCCAAGTCTCTACGGAGGCTTGGATATATTATATGCAATCTTAAATTTTATTTTCCCGCACATTCTGACATCTCTATTTTGACTCTTATTTAACGATTAAATTGCACGAGGCCGAAGTATGAACACTATTTTAAAATCCCCTATTACCGACAAATGCGCTTGGCGCGGTGAAGACATAGCGCAGCAAGCTGACTGGATTCATCAGCTGTCTATTGCAACGCTCAAGGCACTGGATGATTGCCTAGTACAATTAGCGCAAAAACAACTGACTGCACCCAATTTCACCCAATCAGATGTGTTGATTTCTGATGCTGAAGTATTGAAAGAGCTAGCTGAAATTGCGGAAGAATTAGAGAATGGCTACGGTTTTATTGTGCTTCGCGGTATCGATGCAGCAAAATATAATGAAGTGCAAATGAGCAATATGTACTATGCCCTAGGCTTATATTTAGGCGAACCTGTGACCCAAAATGCCCGCGGCGATTTAATTGGCTATGTAGAAAATATTGGCGATAAAAAACAAAAAATGACCCGTGTCTACGAGACCAACAGTTACCTGCCTTACCATTCAGATATGTCGGATGTAGTGGGTCTAATGTCCATCCGTAAAGCCAAGCAAGGTGGACTCAGCAGTTTGGTCAGCTCCGCCAGTGTCTACAATACAATTTTAGAAAAATATCCTGAATATTTAAGTTATTTTTACCATCCTGCATGGTATGACCACTTAGGTGAAGTTGATCCATCACTTAGCCCGATCTTTAGCTATTTTGAAGGCAAACTCGCCTGCCGCTACCTGCGTGCGTATATAGAACTGGGGCATGAGCGACGTAATATTCCTCTGTCACAAGTGCAAATTGATGCCCTGAATTTATTTGATCAAATTAGCCATGATGCTGCTTTAAAACTAGATATGATGCTGGAACCGGGTGATATACAGTTCTGCAATAATTACTGTGTCATGCATTCACGCAATGCTTTTGAAGATTATGATGATTTGGCAGAACGCCGCAAGCTGCTTCGTCTCTGGCTTAAAATGCCTAATGCACGTAAATTGGCAAAAGACTTCCCTGGCCGCAATGGCATTCCGAAAGGTTTAGGACAAGCGGCATAATTTCAGAATGATATTAAAGAGGCTTAAAGCCTCTTTTTTTATGGCGGAAGCATTGGTCTAAATGGTTTATATCAACACAATTATATGCGACATAATCTAAAGCCCCTCACCTAGAGCAATAAAGACATTCCTTCCATTAATATAATTGTTCACACTGACGGCTCAACGTCACTTTAAATTACTTGAAACGGATAATACTCAGCTCTAATTAAAAATATAAAGTAAACCATCCAAACTAAAATCATGACTGCTTTAGGTGATGAATTTATAAAACACCAATGAAAAAACCACCGCATAACTTATTTATGCGGTGGTTTAGATGTTAATACAACACACTTGATCATTAGAAGTTGTAGTAAACCTGCAGGTTTAACAGTTCATGCGTGTCTGTGTCGCTGCCAGCTGCATATGAATCAGATGGCCCGCCAATAAGGAAGTCGTTTTTGCCGACAATATATTCCGCGACAAAAGACAGATCTTTGTAATAAGCAGCTACACCCACTAAGTTACGCGATGAATTTTTAAAGCCTTTCTCCGATTTATCATAGCTGCTATACATGGCATATGGCGTCACGGCATCTAATTTACCGACATTTTTAAAGGTATAGCTGACATCTGCTGTATAGAACATCCCCTCATTTGCCACCATAAAATTGTCGTCAAAAGAACCCATCAAAGAAGCCTGAGGTGTCATTGGATCTTTATTATCAACATCATTTTTACCCGCTGTGAGTCCAAAAGTCAGATCGTTATAGGCCACATTGCCAAATACAGACCACGCCTTGCGATCGCCTGTTTGACCATTGGTTTTATTTTTAATATCTGAGTACCAGTAAGATGCACCAAGTGTAGTGCTCATACCTTCAGGCAGACCGCTCAAATCCTGCTGCACCCGCGTAATAAACATATTTTGCTCATCTAGATGCGTAAGAGATGAATCTTCAGGTTTCACAAAGTTTGTGGTGTATCGGCTTGCATCATCCGCATAAGGGCCGCTGTATTTGCCGCCATCCCCTGTAAAATAGGCCAGTTCTACTTGAGTGCCTGTATCGAATTTAACTTGATATTTCAGGCCGAGATTATGCACATCTTCCAAGCCTATTTGGGTGATAATCCCGCCATAATAGTTACTCTCCCAAAAGCGTCCAGGCCCAAAAGGCACAGGCTGTAAACCCGCTTGAATCAAGTGGTTTTCATTAAAATTGTAGCCTGCATAAGCATCAACTAGCGTAGAGAAATCACAAAGCTTATCAAATTGATAACAGCGGTATTCTAGATGTCCAAAGATTTTTGGTGACTTATAATCCAGATTGATTTTAGCCGCATCAAAGCTGAGTTTATGATCATTATCAGACCAGCTTTTATCTTGATATTTCGCACGAACAAAACCTGAAACAGATAGTTCGCCTAAATCTGTTTTTGCATCGCCAATTTTTAAATCTGCGGCATAAACAGGTGTCCCCATGCACCCTAGGAGAATCAGTGAAATCCCCGAATTTAAAGCGTTTTTTTGCATAAAAATGCTCTCATTTAAAACAGAAGTGAATAATGTTGTAAGGTTTTATTTCGGCATGTTTTTTTGAATTTCTTCATCAGTCGGCGCTTGCAAGTTGTATTTCGCAATCAACTTGTCGTATTCGCCTGATTTTTTCATGGCATCTAAACCAGCTGTAACTTTGTCCAGCATTGCTTTATCGCCTTTTGGAATTGCAATACCGCCTAGGACTGGGAAGAAGGGTTCTGTAGAACTAATGACAATACGGCCTTTTAATTTTTCAACCGTGCTTTTGGCCACACTGGCATCGTCATAGTGCGCATCTACAGCTTTTGCCAAAAGGGCCTGAACTGACTCTGGAGAAGTGTCGAACTCACGCACAGTAATTGGTGCTTTACCCTTTGCAACACAGCTCTGTTCAGACATTTCATGCAGCTGCTTAGGGAACATTGAGCCCTTTTGTGAAGCAATGGTTTTACCGCATAAATCATCACGTGTTTTTGGTTGATAATCTGAGCCTGTTAGCGCGATTAATGCCTCTGTGGTCATGTAATACGGCACCATGTCCACTTTGTCTAAGCGCTCTTTGGTGATGTATAAAGCAGACATCACCAGATCAAATTTCTTCGCTTCTAAGCCAGTAATTAAGTTTGAGAAGCGGCTATCCACAAAATTAGCTTTTGCACCTGAGTGCGCAAAGATTTGATTGGCAATATCAATATCAAAACCTGCAGGTTTATCATTTTCCATATATTCAAATGGAGGGAATGTGATATCACTGCCAATGTTATAGACCTTGGCATCAGCAGAATTGCTTTGCGCAGTTTCTGTTTTAGGTTCTGAGCTTTGGCTGCAGGCAGCCAATCCCAAAGCGGTCAAAAGGATCGCTGCAAGCGGTTTCATGTTTAAACGAGATTGCGTACTTAGAATAGATTTCATGGACAAATTCTCCGTGGCTTTTATGAGCTTTATATTTGTTATACGTGAGAATTTTTATGAATGTAATTTGGAAAATCCTAGTCAATACTCCAAAAAATGCGATGCAAGAAACCACCTAAAGCACCATAGAATTTTCTGATATTTCTATGTGAGTTAGCCCATGAAAACAGAACAGCAAATCCGTATTGATTTGGCCGCATCTTTACGCTTAAGCGCCAAATTAGGTATGCATGAGGCGGTCGCCAATCACTTTAGCGCCGCAGTATCTGCAGATGGCAAAGCATTTTTGCTCAATCCCAAATGGATGCACTTTTCTAAAGTCAAAGCCAGTGACTTAATCTTGGTGCATGCAGATAATCCAGACAGTTTCGAAAAAGGTCAAATTGACTCCACGGCTTGGGCAATTCATGGACAAATCCATAAACTTCGCCCTGATATTCGCGTGATTATGCATTTGCATCCAATCTATGCCACGGCACTCTCTTGCCTCAAAAATCCAACTCTGCTGCCTGTAGAGCAAAATAGTGCGCGCTATTTTAACCGCGTTGCTTATGACCACCATTACAGCGGTATGGCTGATCAAATTGCAGAAGGACAGCGTTTAGCGCAGCTGCTGCAAGACAAGAGCCGCCTGATGATGTGTAATCATGGCGTCCTGATTGGCTCACACGACATCGGTGTCGCCTTTGATGATATGTATACCTTTGAGCGTTCTAGCCAAATCTTGCTGGCAGCCTATTCTACTGGGCAAACGCTCAATATTTTGGGCGATGCTGTGGCAGAAAAAACTGCGCAGGATTGGGAAAAAATTGAAGATTTCAGCATGGCGCATTTTGAAGAAATGAAGGGCATTTTACTTGCAGAAGATCCAAGCTTTATGGATTAACAAAAATCAGTGCAGGAGCATTCACCCGCTCCTGCTCACTTTGTAACGTTTAAGAATATCCATGCTCAAACATTAAATCCAAAGCAGTACACTTAAATATAAATCAAATGTTTACAAACCCTAAGTTCACAATGAATGTTCCCTTTACTTTTTTAAAGGAGAGGTCTAGGGAGAGAGTTTTTATAAAATTAATTCACACTAGCCTTCTACCAAAGCCATATATGGTGAGTATGAATGACCTTTCATTATTCTATTGATAGCTAATTCTGAATATTTTTTGAATTTTGCAAAAATCTATTAAATAAAGCTTAAATATTCACTATCCCATTCAATTAAAAAGAGCTTCCGAAGAAGCTCTTTTTTTATATATTTGCTATGCAATGAACATGAAGCAGAGCCAATTATGCCATTTCTAAACCCGCTTGCTGTACAAAGAAAGACGCGCCTTTCGGTTTTTTCGGCATTCTTAGCGCATTTGGCGACATACGGATTTGACCGCTTTCTGTGCCATACACCAAATGACCTTGATGCTGACTTGGCAATGGATTGTCCGATAATGCAACAGCGTCTTCAGCCGCATAAACAGTAATAAATAAGTAGCGTGGCAATTCAGTATTATTTGCGCCTGAGGCATGCAGTAAACGGGTATGCATAAAGCAAACAGAACCTGCTGGACCTATGCAAGATAGATATTTCTGACACTCTCGCGCTTCGACTGAATCTTCAACTTTGCCCGTAAAATGGCCATCTTGCCAATGATTATACAGCTCACCTTTATGGCTGCCCGGAATCACTTGCAATGGTCCATTGTCTTGAGTGACTTCACCGACCATGAGCAGTGAGGTAATCATGTCGTCATTGGTATGTGGCGTAAATGGAAAATCTTGATGCCATTTCACTGTAGTTGCTGTATGCGGCAGTTTGGCATTTACTTTACTGTGATGAAAACGCGTGCCTGAACCGCCAATCAGCTGACCCGCCATTTCTGCCATTTTAGACTGCATTGCAGTTTTAAAATAAGCCTCTGAAATCTCAGTTGGAGAACTGACACGGCGCAGTGCAGGATGATCCTCACTGTGGTCTGCTGGGTCGACATCAAAACGTGAACGGCCATCTATAGTTTCACCATAAGCTTCGGTGTAAGCACGGCTTTCATCTACCCATGTTTCAAGCTGTGAGCGCAAGCCCTGTAATTCTTCTGCATCTAGTACATTTTCAACGACTAAATATCCATCACGATGAAATTGTTCAATTTGTTCCGCTTTTAACATGTACCTATCCTCAATAATTTGACGAGTTCCGTCTGTGCCAATTCGATTTATTTCATTACCGCAGCAATATCTTCTGCAGTCGGTTCTTTCAAGCCATAAGCGGTCAAAATTTTCGCGTATTCACCTGATGCTTTAATTCGATTTAAACCCTCTTCTACCAGCTTATAAGTTGCTGTATCACCTTTACGGATGCCGATACCGCCTACGATTGGGAAGAATTGTTCCGTTGAAGTAATTTTCACTTTAGCCTTTAAGTTGTTTTCTGCCGCCTTCATCACTGCTGCATCGTCATATTGGATGTCTACCGCATGTGCCAGCAAAGCCTGTGTAGTTTGCGGTGAGGTTTCAAACTCACGGACAGTGATCGCCTTTTTACCTTGGGCCACGCAACGTTTTTCAGAAATTTCCTGTACTTGAGCTGAAAATGCAGTTCCTTTCATTGCCCCAACAACTTTGCCGCATAAATCACTCGGGCCTTTAGGCGCCAAATCTGAGTCGCTGCGCACAAGAAGTGAAATGTCAGTTTTGTAATAAGGAATCATGTCAATTTGTTCAAGGCGCTCTTTAGTGATGTACATTGATGAGAACAAAATGTCGTACTTTTCACCTTTTAACCCTGGGATTAGATTGGCCCAACGCGTATCAATCCAGTCTGCTTTGTAACTGCCGTCCACTTCCGCAATTTTTTCCATAATTTCAACGCTGACACCGCTTGGTACACCATCTTTCATATATTCATATGGCGGGAAAGTTAAATCCGAGCCCACTGTCACCAAACGCTTTTCTGTTGCTGCAGCAGGTGATTCAGCTGCGGTTTCTGTTTTTTTTGCACAGCCGCTAAATAATAATGCGCCAGCCAATGCGCTTACTGTGAATAATGTTTTGTTTTTCATTCCCAACCCCAACGCTATATTAGATTTTGTGTTCAATTCAATATAACGGCATTTTTTATACAATCCGATTAGGATTTTTTTATTTACTCATTCATAAAAATTGAATTATAAAAATCAATAAAAAAAGCAGCCAAAGTGACTGCTTAAAATATTTAAATTGCAATAAACCCCAAATTAAATATATTTAAATTACTTACTCCTTAGATATAAATTTTTGGAAACGTTCATTTTCAGATTGCAGTAAAACTTCAGGCGTATCATTTAATACAACATGACCATTTTCCATAAACACGACACGGTCTGAAACTTTAAATGCAAAGCGCATTTCATGCGTCACAATAATCATGGTTAAGCCTTCTTGGGCCAGCTCTTCAATGACTTTTAAAACTTCATTGACCAACTCTGGATCTAAGGCAGAAGTAGGTTCATCAAACAAAATAATAGAAGGCTGCATTGCCAGCGCCCGAGCAATGGCAACACGCTGCTGTTGACCGCCAGAAAGCTGATGCGGATACTTATTGGCATGCAGTTTCATTCCAACTTTTTCCAGCATGGCCAGTGCTGTTACTTTATTGTCCAGTACCGTACCCATTTTGTGATACAGCGGCGCCAGCATGACATTTTCTAAAATCGTTTTATGCGGAAACAAATTAAAGCTTTGGAAAACCATCCCGACATGCACAATTTGCTGTTTATATTCAGGTGAATCTTCAGTGATGGATTGGTCTTTTAAAAACGGCTGACCCAATAAATTAACCGTGCCTTGATTCAGTGCCTCTAAGCCATTTAATGTACGGATAAGCGTAGTCTTGCCTGAACCTGATGGCCCAATGATTGAAATCACCTCACCCCAATGCACATTAAGATTAATGCCTTTTAAAACTTCATGCTCTCCATACGCTTTGTGAATATTCATCGCTTCTAGCGCATATTCGCCCTGACGTTCTGCTTGAATTTCTTTACGTGCACGGATTGACGCATTAGGTAGCTGCAGCAACGGATCAGATTCGATCAACATGCCAGGTTTACGGTTTGCAATATCGATACGGCGTTCAAACCAACCGATTAGCCAGCCAAAAACTGTCACAATCAACACATAATAAAATGCCACCGCCAGCATGGTTTCCATAACCAAAAAGTTCTGCGTATACAGACGCTGACCAACCAACAGAATTTCTGTTAATGAAATGACAGAAACTAAAGAAGTAAGTTTCACAATTGAAACGTATTCATTGCCCAGAGCTGGCAATGCAACACGAAATGCCTGCGGAATAACAATCAGACGTTGAATACCTGTAGGCTTCATGCCTAGGGCCTTACCAGCTTCGATTTGCCCTTTGTGAATAGACGTTAAGCCGCCGCGGTGAATTTCTGCAATATACGCCGCTTCGCTCAATGTCATTGCCAATAATCCCGCAATAAATGGCGATGCTAGTACCACACTAGACGCTGGGAAGATTTGCGGCAAGTTATATACAAAAACCAACAGTACCAATAGCGGTAGACTGCGGAAAAACCAGATATACACATCGCTTGACCAAGCCAGTACTTTGAGTTTTGATTGCTTGCCAAAAGCCAAGACAAAGCCTAATACAATGCCTAAAACCCAAACAAGGACACTCAACTCAATCACGGTCCAAGTCGCTTGCCAAAAGTTTTTATTTAAAAATAAATTTAAGGTGTAATCCCAATTAAAATCCATTCCAGACCCCGCTTACATCATTCTGTTCTATTAAGCTTGTTATATCGAATTTTATTTAAAGATGTAATTCTGAAAAATTGAGGTATTAATATGGAAAAATAAAAGCAATAAAAAAGGCCAATTAAAAAATTGACCTTTATATTCAAAATAAATACTGCACAAAAATATATACATGAAATTATTATTCACAGCAATATAAATTTTAATTTAGTTTAAATAAAACGTTTAAAATAAAATCTTCAGTATTTAATACTCTCTAAGAGTTTATTTAAAAAGATCTCACACAATTGTATTTGCGAGACTTCAACAAACTCATTTGGCCGGTGCGCCACAGCAATATCCCCCGGCCCACACACCACCACAGGGCAATGCAAGGCATTTTGAAATAACCCACCCTCTGTGCCAAATGAAATGTTGCCAATGGCTGTATCTGGCGGCAACAATTCCTGCATAAATTTGACTGCATCTATTGTGGGTGATGTTTTCAATCCCGGATATTGATTGACTTCATTAACCTCAATCTGATCTTGGAAATGTGCGGTGATTTGCTGCAAGATCTGATTTTGAATATCCGTGCTGCTGTCTTCTGCCAAATGACGGATTTCATAATCTACGGTACATGAATTGGGCACAATATTCAGAGCCGTACCTCCAGCAATTTTGCCTACATGTACTGTGGTATAGGGAATGTCATATCCTAAATCTTGATGCCCATCCCTTTGCAAATTTTGCTGAACCCTTTGAATAGACTCAACCAAACTACTGGCAACATGTATGGCATTCACAAAATTAGGCGCCAAAGCAGAATGACCTTCTTCACCACAACAATGCGCACGAAATACAGTTTTCCCTTTATGCGCCAAAGCCAGCTGCATCATGGTTGGCTCGCCAATCACACAAAGCATTGGCGGCTTGATTGTTGCAGCCAGCTGATCCAATATGCCGCGCACACCAATACAGCCTATCTCCTCATCGTATGAGATGCATAAATGCAGCGGACGTTTGAGTGTCAGCTTAGAAGCATCCAGCATAGTCATAATGGCGCAGGCCAAAAAACCTTTCATATCTGCTGTACCACGGCCATAAATCTTGCCGTCTTTCTGCTGTGCCTCAAAAGCTGGACTATCCCATTGCTGACCTTCTACAGGCACAACATCAGAATGTCCTGACAGCATAATTCCCGGCAAATCTTTAGGTCCAACAGTTGCAAGTAAATTGGCTTTATTTTTTTCAGCATTAAAATTCAGAAGCGTCTCAATTTTATGCTGATCAAACAGCGCCTTTACATGCAGGATTAAATCTAAATTACTTTTATAAGAGGTCGTATCAAACGCAATCAACTGCGCTAAAAGTTCACTGCTTTTCATCACTTGATTTTCAGGCCTCAGCTGGAGTTTTAATTTTTACATGCGGATCAAAAAAATGCGCATCGCCCATACCTGGAATATATTGATTGGATAAAAATGCGCGGCATCGACTGATAAAAGCTTGAGACACCGTATTCAGCACTGCATTTTTAGCCGTTGCCAGACCTATTTTCATTGGGCGGTGTTCCCCAGCAATACGAATGCGTACCAAACGTTTGCCATCCAATGAAAAATTATTTTTTGGCCTTACATTTAAAATGGTGTAACCCAAATTATTGGCCACCATCGAACGCACCACATCAACATGTCTAGATGAATGCGCGACTTGTGGACTCAATTTATGATTACGGAATAAAGAAATGAAATAATCGTTGCTATAAGGCATATCCAGCAGCACCATCGGCAGTTCTGCCAGTTCTTCAAGGGTAACGGCAACATTCTTAGCCAAAGGATGTGCTTCACTCACCAGTACATGCGGCGGCAGCACGGCAAGCGGTTCAAAATTAATTAAGTCATGATCAATGTTTAAATCATAGGTCAACACCACATCCAGCTCATTGCGAATCAAGCTATTTAATAAGACCTGTTGATCTTCTTCGCTCAAATCCAGTGTGACATTCTTATATAAATGCGTAAAACCGTGAATAATTTCTGCATAAATCATCGGTGAAAATGCAGTAAAGCAGCCGAGTTTCAACGGCCCGCGTATTGAACCTGAAAAGTCCGCAGCCAAAGAATATAAACTGCTGGCTTGGCTTAAAATGAATTTGCATTCCTGCATCACTTTGTCGCCAATATTGGTCAAAATCAAACCTTTCGCATGCTGCCGAATAAACAGCTGAACTTGCAGTTCAGATTCTATATGCGCAATAGCTGCAGAAATTGAAGGAGAAGAAACGTGAATTTTCTCGGATGCAATAATAATACTGCCACTTTCTGCCGTAGCGACAAAATATTGCATTTGCCGCAAAGAGATACGATTTAACAACGCGATTCCTTATTTTTATCCGCATGCATGCAGATTATTCATCGCCCGGCACACCATAACTTGGCGATCCTGATGGATCTAGCGCCCTGACTACATAATCCTCAACCTGCGGCTCATATAATTTCCAGAGTTGGCATAAGTCTTGTATCGGTGTTTCTGACCAGTCGATACGTAAATTAATGATCGGCCATTCGAGTTTATCGACCACTAAAAGACCCGCAGAATGAACTTCTCCAGCCTCACCGCCTGCATCCAAACCCGCCTGCAGCGCAATAAGTAACCGTTCGGCTAAAGTGCCCTCACAGGAGTGGAAAATTTCAACCATTTTTGCAGGAACGTCTTCATTTTCTAGAAGATTTCCCGCACCAACGGCGTGCTCCCCAACGCACTCAGAATGAACACCCAGTGTATTTTTGCCACTAAATACAGCAGGAGGCTCATCCGAATTCACCACAGATAGCTGTCGATACTCGATAAAATCGGTATTTTTCACTAATTCAGAAATGGCTTCTTCTGGTGCAAGATCATACTTAACCATATCAAGCAAAATGCTTGCCAAGTATGGATCTGTGATGTTTTGCGAAGTGGCAACGCCAACTCCAGCTTTAGCCTGCAGGCAGCGCGCAGCCACCGCAGGAGACGAGGAGCTGATCGCCCCTCCGAATTGTCCAGTCTTTTTACAGCGGGCAATAATTGAAAATGTCATAGGCAATAACTCCCTTGGCTTTAGTCTGGAATGACAGCAGTAGCATCAATTTCTACCAGCCATTCAGGACGCGCCAGCGCAGATACAACAATACCTGTAGAGACTGGAAAAACACCTTTTAGCCATTTTCCGACCACACGGTAAACGTCTTCACGGTAACGCGGGTCAATAATGTAAATAGTGATTTTGCAGATATCTTCCAGCTCACCGCCTGCTTCTTTCAGCAGCATATCAATGTTGTACATGGCCTGCTCAGCTTGCCCTGCAGCATCGCCAATGCATACATTTTCAGAAGTATCTAAGTTCTGGCCGATTTGACCGCGCAGAAAAACCGTGCTGCCTCGCGCCACAACGGCTTGACATAAGTCATTATCAAGATTCTGCTCTGGATAGGTTTTTTTTGTGTTGAAAGTTCGAATGCGAGTGTGTTTCATTTTAACTGTTCCTTTTTCGGTACAGCCTCAGTATGAATCAATCACTTATTAAGGCAATTTCCCTTTTCCTTGGCATTAATTCGTTTTTTCCTTATTAAAATATATCGCGTATGAAAATTTTTATTATTGTCTATTCGGCAATTAAAACTGCCTAATTCATTGCTTTTTATACTATACAAATACTGAAGCAACACATGAAATGAGCTGTTAATACTTACAAGGATTAACAGCATATCCTGCCTATCATGGTCCAAATTAAAATTTTAAAATTAGACTTTAAAATTCTGACAGCAATCATTTGCCAGTTCTGACGTCTCTAAACATCAGCCATTTTACGCTGGCGTTTGTTGTGATACATTTTTAAATCAGCGGTTTCCATTAATTGGTCAATGGATTGCGCATCTTCAGGAAATACTGCTAGACCTATACTTGCGCCTATTTTCAAGCTGACATTCTCAAAGGCAAAAGGCAAGCCGCAAGTTTCCGCAATACGGTTCATTGCTTTAGTCGCCAAATCCAAATCGGCAATATTCGTCAGAATCACGGCAAATTCATCACCGCCCAAACGCGCCACTAAATCGTCATTACGGGTATGGCTGGCAATACGCTGGCCAATTTCCTTTAAGGCAGCATCCCCTGCCCGGTGTCCATACCTATCATTAATCGGTTTCAGGCCATCCATATCAATCATTAAAATGCCGATAACTTTTTTATTTTTCTTGGCGCTTTCCAAACCTTGACGCAAACAGTCTAAAAATAACGCGCGGTTGGCTAAGCCCGTTAAATTATCCTGTGTTGCCAGCTTATACAGCTCCTGCGCGCCATATTTGGTGGCATGATACATGGCTGCCGCAATCAGTTCTGACATTAAGCCTAACAGCTGCAGATCACCTTCTTTAAAGGCATCCGCGCATTCTGAGTATATTTTCAGCACGCCAATCGCTTCATTACAATGCACAAGCGGCACCACAGCCATTGAACGCAGCCCAACCTTTCTGCAAGCCTCACGGTCAACCCGTGCATCTGATTCTGAATCCTGGCAATAAAGTGTTTTGTTTTCTTCAATGCACAAGCCAGACAAGCTATTTTTCTGATTCAGGCGCAAACCCAGCAAATGGCTTGCACCGCCCGAAACCGCTCGGTATACCATTTCGCCATCTTCCGCCAGTTCAACAACCGAACCTTTCGCATGAGTTAAAGACTGCGCCTGTTCCGCCACCAAAGTCATCACGGCATTCAAATCCAGACCCAATTTCGCAATAGCTGTTTGTGTTTGAATGACAGACATTAATTGCTTCGGCGTCGGCTGCTTAGACTTAGGCATGAAAAGCTCTTGAAAACTCAAATTAATTTAATTTTAAAAATTATTTGCAACCCTGTATAGGCTCAAAATCAATAATTTGATAACCCTGTCAAAAAATACAGACCGCATATGTGATGCAGTCTGCATAATTATCCATCCAGACCAAGGTACATTATGAAGAATAATATGTAGCGCGCTTTTGAGAAAATTTTTCCAGCTGCTTCAAGAAACCTTCAAAATAGCTTTTGTCTTTCTCTTCTGTTCTAAAACCGGCATATAAGGTACGGCGCAGACCATTAGGCGACACGCAAGACAAGCGGCGGGATGTTACCCAGCCCTTCTGCTCATATTCATTGACCACCCAGTCCGGCAGAGCAGCAATGCCCCGGCCGCTGGCCACCAGCTGAATCAGCATTTGCGTCAAATCTGTCGTGCGGATATGTTTAGGCTGAATATTCGCAGGAATAAACAGCTTCGCCATTATATCCAATCGGTGCTTATCGACAGGATAGGTAATCAGCGTTTCATTCGCCAGATCCTGTACCGTAATATTATCCGTCCGCACCAGCGGGTGCGTATGCGAAAGCACCAGTCTGGATTCATATTCAAAAATCGGAAAATATTCGATACCTTTTAAGGTAATCGGATCTGCCGTAATCAGTAAGTCAAATTCTGCATTTTGCAGCAGCTCGTGCGGATTGGCTTCAAAACCAGAGGCGAAATCTAAATCGACATCAGGATATTGCTGGCGGTAAGCATTCAGCAGCGGCATCAGCCAGTCAAAGCAGCTGTGGCATTCTGAAGAAAAAGTGATCCGTCCAGTTTGACCATGCACAATGCGGGTTATATCCGATTGCGCAATCTGCACTTGCGGCAAAACATCATCAGCTAATTTCAGCAAACGCTGTCCAACATTAGAAAAAGTCACAGGCCGGGTACGCCGATTAACCACTTCTACCCCATACCAATGATCCAATTCTTTCAGTTGATGTGAGATCGCTGATGGCGTTAAACATAAATCATTGGCAGCAGAAACCAGTGAACCATGCTCTCTCAGTGCAGTTAATGTTTTTAAATGACGAATTTCTAGCATATCTGCTATTTCCCGCGCAACGAATAGGCTATTAATGAAAAGTATACAGCTTTTCACATTATTATTGAATATAATTCATTTTAACATAATTTAGGATCATTTTATTCATCTTCGGGTTTAATCGCTGGCAAATAGACCATTCTTTCGGCGTTTAATACATCTGATATTACAGTTTTAAATAAAACCCCTATTACAATTCTGGCAATTTTTTCCCGCAATGCGGACAATATTCATATAGATCGCGTTCTTGCTTCAAGGCTTCTTCACGCTGTTCGCGCATCAACTGCAAAAGAATATCCTGTGTCTGCTCTTTGGTTAGGCCTACATCTTTACGTATTTCTTCTATTTTTTCCTGATCAGCAACTAAATCAATTTCCGAATGCTGTAAAAGTTCCCTAAATTTAAGTTCCAGAAATTGTTTGCGCTGTTCCAATTCATTGGCCAGGCCATTAGCCAAAATACCCGCAGGCAAGGCTGCCAGCCCCACGCCCAGTATCGTAATCAGGGCGCCTAAAAACCGGCCCAAAGGCGTGATCGGGGTAACATCGCCATAGCCGACTGTAGTCAACGTTACCACCGCCCACCACA
This sequence comes from Acinetobacter entericus, assembly GCF_026168575.1. NCBI lineage: Bacteria > Pseudomonadati > Pseudomonadota > Gammaproteobacteria > Moraxellales > Moraxellaceae > Acinetobacter > Acinetobacter entericus. Next base: position 14,656 of record NZ_JAPEQW010000027.1, on the reverse strand, counting down.
TCGAGGCGGGAATAGACGTAAACACATGAGGCTGCGCTTTATTTTCCACTACATAAATACAGGCAGCAGCCATCACAATCATAATGCTGAGGATGAAGATGACCGCTTGAAATGAACCCTTTTCACGCTCTATAACCCGAAGCAAAATTTGCAGAGAGACGAAATAACGTGTCAGTTTCAGCAGGCGCAATAAACGTAAAATTCGAAGGAATCTTAAATCAATAGGCACAAAGAAGTTAATATAAGCTGGCAATATCGCCAGCAAATCAATAATGGCGCCGCCGCTTTTAATCCACTTCAGCCGGTTTTTCCAGCCCGATTCAAAGGGTTCCTGTTCCGCAATAGACCAGAGCCGGAGTAAATATTCCATGCTGAAAATGAAAATTGAAATATGTTCAAAGCTGTCAAACAGCAGCCGGTAAGATTGATAGATATCATTGACGGATTCAAGCAGCACGGCTGTGGCATTGCCTAGAATCAACAGAATAAGAAAATAATTAACTGCGCGGCTAAAGGCCGTTTCGTATTCATCATTATGCAAATTATTATAGACAAACTTTCGAAGCGTATACCAAGCCGTAAATGCCATAGCGATCGGATTTCATCTAAAAATATGCATCAGTTTAACTGATATTATTTAGAAAAAACCAGCTGCTAGGGCATTCTATGCCCAAATCCGCGTCACTCTACAAACAGCAGCGCTAAGCGGACTTGATCATAGCCCATGCGCGGGCTGGTCAGCTCGACAATCGGACGCAGCTTAATGCTGCCGTCATCATTAAAATGCTCCGCATCATTGCGTTTAGTTAAGCGCTTATAAATTTTGCGGACTTGCTCGACGGATTCTTCGCCTGGATTCGCAACAGAAATATCCAGCCCCTGCTCTTTGCGCAACCGGCCTAAATGATTGATGATGGTTGCTGGCGTTAAACCACGCTCCACAGCAATATCCTGAATTTCATAGCCTTCTTCAAACAAGGCGCGGGTTTCATCTAAGGTTGCAGATGCAAAGCTTTGCTTGCCGCCCGATTTTGCTAGTTTTTTCTCATTGCGCTCAATTTCATATTCATTCAAAGTGCCGCCGCAATGGCGAATAAACGCTTTATGCTGCACAGTAAAATCTGCATTTTCAAAATGCACATCCGCTTCTTCAGAAAGCTCTTGAAAACGGCGGTCCGCTTTAATGGCTAAACTGTCCAGCTCCAGCGCCTGCGCATTCATGCCCAGCAATCTTAAACCGCCCAAACTTTTTAAGCGTGATAAAGCCACATAGCCCTGACCTTTTTCAAAGGTATGCGCCAAATTAATTTCCGCCGCTTCCAGCGTCATGCCCTGAGATTTATGAATGGTGATGGCCCAAGCCAATCGCAGCGGAATCTGCTGAAAGCTGGCAATAGTTTTGCCTTCATCATTATCTACCGACCATGTTTCTGGCTCCACAATTAAGGTGGTTCCATCCGTCAGTTTCACCTTCGGCAGTACGCCATATTCATCATCTTCTTCAAAGGCAATCACTTCACCTAAGCTGCCATTAATATACCCTAAGTCAAAGTTATTTTTCACAAACATCACTTTGGCATGTTTCTTTAAAGTCAGATTTTCCGGCGCGCGCACAGATGACTTTAAAGTATCAATCAGTTTTTCATTGCCGTCACACTGCGCATCAAATTGACGGGATTCCTGATCAATTTCATTCAAGTGCTTAAAATTGATGCTGTCCACATCCATATTATGGGTATACAGGCGGGTAAAGGTATCTCCGACATCTTGATTGCGGGTTTGCTCTAAGGCCTGCAAATGAACCTCTGTAATGCTCTGTCCGCGAATCGCATTCAGGATATCATTTAAATAATCATTCCCCTGACGGTGCTGCTCGGTCAAATAGCACACGCGGAATTTTGCTTCCACCCAAGCCTCAGACATAAAGCAGAATTTGTCACGGTTGCTTTCCTCTTTTTTCCCCACAGGCGGTAACTGGAAAAAATCTCCAGCCGCAATCACTTGAATGCCGCCAAAAGCCTCATCGCTCTCTTTAAAATATTTCAGCACTTTATTGACCAAATTCAGCTGTTTAGCATGTAGCATTGAGATTTCATCAATAATCAGCACTTGCGCGTTTTCCAGATGTTCCTTGAGGTACTTGCGCTCTTTCATGCGTTTCAGTTCATCTTCTGAAATGGCATCTTTAATGCCAATGCCTGCCCATGTATGTATGGTCATGCCATTCATATGGGTAGCCGCAATCCCTGTGGATGCAGTAATGGCGACCGTCACTTTGCGCGCTTTTAAATAATTGATGTATTGATTCAGCGTATAGGTTTTCCCTGCACCGGCTGAACCTGTCAAAAAGACATTTTCGCCCGCTTTTAATAACTTGAGTGCAGTTTCCTGTTTCATATGACCTAGACCGTGAAAGAACGGCTATAGCCTACCGAGTTTTGGCTAAAAAGTTAAGCACGCAAAGAAATTTCCAATACATCAAAGCAACCATCAGCAATCCAACGCTATAAATTTTAAAAAGTTTTATCCTGAATTTTTATTTATCGATTTCAGCATTCAGCCACTGAATAAACTTCCGGGCTGCCTGTACCAAATGTTCAGCCGCTTTTTCATTATTAGGCAATTCCAGCTGATCAAAACTCAGCTGCCCATTTTGACGGATACAGCCTAAAGTCATCCGCAGCGGATGCAGCAAATGCGACATGTGAAAAGCCGCATATTCCCCCTCTATAATGCGCTGCGCATAACTGGCAGCAAGGCAGTGCTGAAATTTTTTTGACTCTTCGATAATGCGTTCCACACTTTGCAGCTCCTGAAAACGCCACTGCTCAAAATACACATCAGCCGCTGCACAAAACGGTTTCCAATCGGCTAAAGAAAACTCTTTTTTTAATTTTGCCAGTATTTCCTCTTTCTGATTATTTTCGTGCCAAGCCACTGATTGCTGAAACAGTCCTGACCATGTCACAGTTTTTGGCACCGCTTTTGTTTCTGCAAAATACGCGCTTAAATAGTCCCGCACATAGGCGTCGAAAATACTTTTGCGTATTGTGCCGTTGTTCTGCACATAAAATTGCTGACGGAATACATCCTGCGGCATTTTATGGCGCTGCAGTACTGTATAGAAGTCTCTGTCCCGCTGCGTTTCGGGCAAAATAAAAGCCATCAGATCTTCTGGAAAATTCAGGGTGACTTTCTGCAAATGCAGCATGAAAGCCTGCATGACACGGCTCAAGCGCAGATAAACTTTTTTCAAGGCTAAATCATCATGCTTGGCAATATTGCTGGCCAAAGCCATCCATTCATCTAAATACAAAATAGAGGGGCGGATGGCCACGCGGTGATCATCCATGGCCTGCTTAGTCCCCTGCAGCACGACCGTTTGATTTTGCGGGTGTTCAAACCAGTTCTGCTCTATCGCGATGGCATGGCAGCTTTGTATAAATAAGCGTGCGCACACATGCTGAAAATATTGCAAGACGGCGAGAATAATCTGCGGGTGCATCTGACTGCAATCCACAAAGCTTAGCGCAGTCACCGCAGTGCGGATGTTGCTATGCTGAATATTTAGGCTGATCCAGTCCAAGACCTCAGCGGATTGCTTAAACAGCCAATTCACAGCGCGCTTGCAGTCAAATAACGGCAGCAGCGCTGCCTTTTTTTGCCAAATCCGGTGGTTTGCCGTTAAGAAATACTGCTTAGACAGCAGGTCAGAACGGTGCCACACTTCACGATTCATCAAACGCACAAAACCTAAAAGATGCGGCTGCTCCTTGGCATGCAGATAAAGCAAACGGACATCATCTTCCAGCTCTATCAGTTCATTCAGATTAAATTGCTCGCGATAGAACAACGATACAATTCGATAAACTGCGGGATCTAAAAATTGCGCAGCACTAAAACAAAACTCATCAAAACTTTCCATTAATGGCTGCAAAGGCAGAAAATCATGCGTCAAGACCGTATCTAAGCGGCACAGCTGTTGAAAACACTGCAAAATATTTTTGGCTATGGGCGTTTGATCAACCAAAGAATTCTGAACCGCCGGCACATGATAAAACTGTAAATCCATCATCAGCTGATCGGTAAACTGCGCTTGAGACGGATTCATGCGCTGCAGCGCCGCGGCCAGCTTTTGTTCCCCCAATACCCGATTGAAAATATCATCAGCCAAGATCTCCCTTAACTGCTGGGCTTTCCCGCGCAAAAAAAGCGGATGCTGCGCTTTTAAATCACCGGTCTGAAAATGAATATCTTGCAGCAAAAAATCTTCCAGCTGTTCCGACTTGTGATGCTGATAATCAAAATTGCTGCGGACCAAACTGTCAGCTGCATATTCTGCAGTGGGCTGAGGCGTGAAAAACTGAATATCAAAAAATGGATACGCAATCTGAATTCTGCGCTGTTCTTGATTGATTTTAAACAGCTGATGCGCAGTGATTTGAGACGCTAAATCCTGCTGATCTTGAACCAAATAACTCAGCTCAGGAGAAATGCGCAAAAGCTGCTGCGCAGCATTCGCCAATTCGGAAACTGACCGCTCCTTGTGCATAACGCCTCCTGCATCTTCAATGCGCTCTCAATTTATCCAATATAATCAAACTAAATCAATGCCTCTATGTTTTTTATCTAATTTTGGACTCAAGCGCCGCCGCTGGCTCACGCCTTCAAGAAAAATCTTTATGCACTACCTATGATAAGCAGCCAGGCAAAATGACTTTGCTATTTTTACAGCTTATCAGCCATGCCGTTTCTTAATTCTTTTAAATCGTCTAATGAACGGTAAATTGCTTGCTGAATTTGCAATCTGAAAGCGCCCAGCTGTTCCATGTTTTCAATCTGCTTGAGGCTTTGCCGCGGCATAAACTGAAAATAAAACGGTATCCGCTTCGGAATCAAGTGGCTCGGCAATGACGGAATAACATCGCCATGACGCAGCAGTTTGCCCAGCTTTGGAATTTTCAACAATTTCTGAAAGTATTTATTTTGAATAATATGGTTGGCATCAAAACCCAAATCAAAAACTTCATCACCGCCTAAGGCGGCAAAAGGCACAATGTCATAGCCAAACTCTTGTGCCAATTTTAAAAAGCCGTAACGCTCTTTCCATATCAGTTGATAGGCTTCGCCTTTACGTTTCAGCACTTCACGGCCCCCGCCTGGAAAAACCAGGATGGAATACTCCTGCGCCATTAAGGGTCGCGCATACTCACGCACGCCATCCACAGCGCCAAACTTTTTGACAATACTGCGCCAAACCGGCAAATAAAAGTGGCTATGGTCAGCCAAGCTCACCACAGCCACTTTATGTTCATTGAACAAGTAATCAATAATCATCGGCGCATCCAGCACACCGTAAATCGTATGATTGCCGACATACATTGCAGGCTTAGATGCGTCTAAATGCTCCGCGCCTAAAAATGTTGGCCTGAAATACAGTTTAGACAAAGCGCTAACACGCTTGATCCATTTTGCATCATGCTCAACCTGCAATGCTGTTTTTCTTAGGCTGCAACGTGTTTTTGCACGAGGATTGAACCCACGGAATAGCCCGCGCCAAATGAACACAATACGCCGAATTCACCGTCATCCACTTGGTCTGCGGTACGGTGCAATGCAATGATGACGCCTGCTGAAGAAGTATTGGCAAATTCATCTAAAATAATCGGCACAAGATCCGGCTGTGCATTTTCTTTACCCACCACCAGTTTTAAAATGAGTTCATTCATGCTGGCATTGGCTTGATGCAGCCAGAAACGCTTCACGCTTTGCGGCGCAATTTCGTTTTTCTCAAGCTGCTTGGTAATCATTTTGGCAACCAGCGGGCAGACTTCTTTAAACACTTTGCGCCCGTCCTGACGGAAGCGGTTGTTGTCAATATCCGCATCCACTTCACTCAGATTCAAGTAACCGAAGTTGTTGCGGATATTGTTAGAAAACTGCGTAAACAGGCTGAAATCAAGCACCTCAAAGCCCGTCTTAGTTTCTGTGTCTTCAATAATCGAAGCTGTAGCAACATCACCGAAGATGAAGTGGCAGTCTCGCGAACGGAAGTCTGTATGGCCAGAGGTAATTTCCACATTCACCAATAATACGCGGCGCGCGCCAGCCTTAATGGCGTCATACGCCTGCTTAATACCGAAAGTTGCTGCAGAGCATGCAACATTCATATCGTAAGCATAGCCTTCTATGCCAAGCGCTGTTTGTATCTCAATGGCTACAGCTGGATATGCACGCTGAATATTTGAGCAAGACAGAATCACGACATCAATATCAGCCGCAGTGACGCCTGCATTTTCCATCGCTTGCTTCGCTGCGGCAACGCCCCATTCAGCTTGAATAGACAACTCGTCATTTGAACGTACATGCAACAGCGGACGCAGGCGTTTCGGATCTAAAATACCGGTCTTTTCCGCCACATAGCGCCGCTTTACACCAGACGCTTTTTCAATGAATTCTGCGCTAGATCCGCGGCGCGCTTCTAATTCGCCTGCAGCGATTTTTTCAGCATTCTCTGAGTTGTACTGTTCCACATAGGCATTCAAACCTTCAACTAACTCTTCGTTGGTAATAACATCTTCTGGATGAAATAAGCCAGTACCTGTAATGCGGATGCCCATGTAAAACTCCTGTTTCAAATTACCTGTATTTTAATTGATTCCAAGTTTTTCCCATGCTTTCTGCAAGCGGGAAGGAGAAATCGGCATCTTGGTTTTCATCGGCTGGGAGAATAAAGAGATACGCAACTCCTCAACCATGAAATACAATTCTTTAAGGCGAGTGTCATTTTTAAACTTAAATAATTTTTCCATCCATGGATCTACTTGATCAATGGCAGAATTGTCCCTTTGAAGGTTATTTGGTAAGCGCTCCAAACGCAAGACCAAGGCTTTTAAATAACGCGGAAATTCTTGCCAAATATCGGAAGATTTCACATAGACAAAATCAGAAAGGCTCATTAAGTCAAGCTGATCTTCGACATCATCAATATTTTTTCCAAACACAGAATCGTCTAAAACCAGCAGTTTGCGCCGTATATCCTGCCATTGAATGAAGATATCGCTAAGCATTGCCAAAACGTTTTGCCCATGCGTTAAGAAAGACTTTTTTACATTTAAAACTAAGTTTTGGTATTCATTAACATTGACAGGAAGCTCATTTATTGCAATCTGCAGTGTGGCATAAACTAACATTTGCTCTAATTTCGCCCGGTCTCCCAGCGGGGAATAAGCTAATGCCAGCGGTTTTGAAATCTGCTTTTTCAGCTGACGCACGAGGTCGCCCAACTGCAAATACACTAGACGGATAACCCCTTCACGGTGCTGCTTCACCGCTTCAAATTGATCATTAAAGGTTTGAATCACGACGCCCGATTCATCTTTTTGCTCCAATGAAGCAAAATCTTTCACAGGGACAAGCGCCTGATACTGCTTCACCACCACACCCGTGACTTTTTGCGATGCTTCAAAAACAAAATTTTCAGGAAAAGTCTGGAATTCCCCTTTCAATTGCTTGACTGGACTGTGAGTCTCTGTGCGGCAGCGCGCTTTTAACTCAGATAAATCACGGCCTTGTTCAATCACACGGCCCTTTTCATCGATTACTTTAATCAATGGCAATAAATATTGTTCAACCCGCTCAAAGCTAAAGTCTTTTTCAGTGATTTGTTCGCCTCGCAACTGGAAGGCTAAAAAACTAAAAATATGCTGCTGCAGATGCACCGCATCTATTCGTTCAGACAGCTTTCGTGCAGTATCTGGGATAGGCACCAAGTGACGCCGCTTATCTTTAGGCAAAGATTTAAGCAGGGCTTCTATTAAATCTTGCCGCCAGCCAGGAATGCCCCACGACCAGATATTTTCATCCACCTGCGGCAGCGCCTGAACTGGAATTTTCACTGTTGCGCCATCTTCATCATGGCTTGGATCAAAACGGTAACTGGCGGCTAAACGCAGTTCGCCATTGCGCAAATAATCAGGAAACTGCTGCGTGGCTGGACGGTCATTCAGCCACAGCGCATCATCATCGACGAATAAATAGCGCGGCTCTTTAGACTCAACCGTAGCGCGCCAATCCTCAAACGAACGGCGGCTGGCCACCTCTTCCGGCACTTTAGAAGCATAGAATTGGTAAATGGTTTCTTCATCCACCACCAAGTCACGCCGGCGCAGCTTATCTTCTACCCGCTCAACTTCTTCCAGTTTCAGCAAATTATGCTGCAAAAATGGCGGTGAAATTCCAAGATTTCCAGTCGTCAGCGCATCACGAAGGAAAATTTCATGCGCAGCGGGCTGATCCACTTTTTCATAATTGATCTGACGTTTAGGTTCAATAATTAAGCCAAACAATGATATTTGATCATAGGCATTCACCACACCGGCTTTTTTCGACCAATGCGGTTCAAAATAATGATGCTTCAGCAAATCGCCCGCAGCAAGCAAAATCCACTCAGGTTCAATTTTAGCCAAAGTCCGCAGATACACTTGAGACGTCTCAACCATTTCAAAAGCCATCACCCAAGGCGTATTGCTCTTGTGCAACGTCGATGCCGGGAATACCCGGGCCTTCTGCTGGCGCACTGCCATAAAGACATTGCGCTCATCGGTCTTATTGGCAATAAAAGACAATAAGCCTGTAAGTAAAGCGCGATGCAGATTTTCATAGTTGGCTTTCTTTTCATTAAATGAAAGCTTTAAGCCTTTTGCCAAATCGACCAACTGTTCATGGGTTTTTTTCCATTCCCGCAATCGCAGCCAGCTTAAAAAGTGATTGCGCGCAAATGTGCGGCGTTTGTTTTCACTCATGTCACGGTTGGCAACCAAGGCTTCCCAAAGCTTAGGATAGAACAGGAAATCTGAATCCTCTTCGCGGAATAAGGCATGCTTTTGATCGGCCTGCATTTGCTTATCTGCAGGGCGTTCACGCGGGTCTTGCACCGCCAAAGCCGCGACAATCACCAAAACTTCATTCAGCACGCCAAAATGCGCGCCGCCTAAAATCATCCGCGCCAAACGCGGATCAATCGGCATTTTCGCCATTTGCTGACCGATTTTGGTCAGAGAATCACCCTTGCTTTGAAGCCCTCCTTGACCAAAGGAAGAAGCTTTTTGCGCCGCAGCGCCGCTCACACTTTCTAAAAGCGGGGCTTTATTCTTCTCCTGCATCGCGCCAAGTTCAATCAGCAATTTTCGGCCATCATTCACCAAGCGATGATCGGGCGGCTCAATAAAGTCAAAGTCTTCTAAAGTTCCTAAACCCAAACTTTGCATTTGCAAAATAACCGAAGCTAAGTTGGTCCGCTTAATTTCAGGTTCGGTAAATTCAGGGCGGCTTTGGAAATCGTCTTCGCTATACAGGCGGATACAGACACCTGGGGCAATACGGCCGCATCGCCCTTTACGCTGATTGGCTGCCGCTTGCGAGATGGCTTCAATCGGCAAGCGCTGCACCCGGGACCGGTAGTTGTAGCGGGAAATACGGGCAAAACCGCTATCAATCACGTAACGGATATTGGGTACGGTTAAAGCCGTTTCCGCAACATTGGTCGCAATAATAATACGCCGCCCGCCACCAGCGGGATTAAAGATTTTTTGCTGTTCTGCAAGGGCTAAGCGCGCATACAGCGGCAAGACTTCAGTATGGCGCGGACCATGCTTAATTAACGTTTCTTGCAGTTCACGGATTTCCTGTTCCGTACTGGCGAAGATGAGGGTATCCGCATATTCTGGATGGCCTTTTTCCTGCGCATCCCGAAAGCATTCTTCGACAGCCTGTACAACAGCGCGCGGCAGATTTTCCTCAAAATTATCAAATTCATCATCATCGCTGCCGCCGATATTCAGTTCTGAAATTGGACGGTAGCGCAGTTCTACAGGAAAGCTGCGGCCTTCTACTTCAAAAATCGGCGCGCCATGAAAATAATTGCTGAAACGGTTTACATCGAGTGTTGCAGACGTGATGATGACTTTTAAATCTTTGCGGCGCGGCAAGAGCTGCTTCAGATAGCCCATGATGAAATCAATATTCAGCGAACGCTCATGCGCTTCATCAATAATAATGGTGTCGTATTTGGTTAAAAAGCGGTCATTTGAAAGCTCTGCCAATAAAATACCATCCGTCATTAAGCGGAGTATTGAATCCTGTGAACCCTGTTCATTAAAGCGGACTTTAAACGAAATGGATTCGCCTAGCTTTTCACCCACTTCTTCTGCAATACGCTGAGATACGCTGCGCGCAGCCAGTCGCCGCGGCTGCGTATGGCCAATCAAGCCGGTTAAACCGCGACCTGCCAGCATGGCAATTTGCGGCAGCTGCGTGGTTTTACCTGAACCGGTTTCACCTGCCACAATAATCACTTGATGCTTTTGAATCGCTTCAATCAGCTGGTCTGCATATTGAGTAACAGGCAAATCTTGATTGAGCTTGACATTTGGAATGCGTTGAATACGCTCACGGACTTTAGCATTGGATTTTTCAAATAATTCCTGATGCTGTTTTTGATCTGCATCTTTGCCCTTTTTCAGTCGGTTTAAACGGTGAAGGTCACGCGCCATCACAAGCTGATCTACATTTAAACGACTCTGCACAGAACAAGATTCCTAATAAAACAACAAAGCGCTATTTTACGCTGTAATGACATGAAGCGGAAGAACATCTCAGCCCCGATCAAGTAGATAAATTTTGTTTAATTTTAACTTTTTTTTAATTTAGCCTTGAATTTTAACAGCAATGGCTTCATGTTCTTAGGCAAGTTGAGGAACAGATGTTTTTTACTGGTTTTGTCATTTCAGCATCATATGGCTATGTTAAAACAGCTTTGCTGGAACAGCGTCATAAAAGTGGCTGAAACGTTTAAAATCATGATTTTGATGAGATGGCATTTTGGCTTAGTTCGGTTTTTCCGATCTATTTAATGTAAAAATACCATTTCAACAATAACAAGAAGTCCTATACTCTATTGGAAATTAAATACAAACCTCAATCATGGAGACAATGATGAGCTTAATTAATACTGAAGTTAAACCATTCAAGGCACAAGCATTCCAAAACGGTAAATTCATCGAAGTTACCGAAGCCGATCTTAAAGGCAAATGGTCAGTTGTATTCTTCTATCCAGCAGACTTCACTTTCGTTTGCCCAACTGAGCTTGGCGACCTTGCAGACAACTACGCTGAATTCCAAAAATTAGGCGTTGAAATCTACTCAGTTTCTACTGACACGCACTTCACTCACAAAGCTTGGCATGATTCTTCAGAAGAAATCAAAAAAATCCAATACGTAATGGTGGGTGATGCAAACTGGACGCTTGCTAAAAACTTCGACGTATTAATTGAATCTGCTGGCCTTGCTGACCGCGGTACTTTCGTTATCGATCCAGAAGGCAAAATCCAAATCGTTGAAATCAATGCTGGCGGTATTGGCCGTGACGCTCAAGAACTTCTTCGCAAAGTTAAAGCAGCTCAATACGTTCACGCTCACCCAGGCGAAGTTTGCCCAGCTAAATGGAAAGAAGGCGATGCAACTCTTGCTCCTTCAATCGACCTAGTTGGTAAAATCTAATCTGCATTAGATTGAACTGATCAAAAACCGCGCAAATTGCGCGGTTTTTTTTGCTTCACGTTAAGTCTAGAACCCGCCCGTAAAGTTAGCTGATTCAGCTCTTCCGATTTACATTAACTAATGCCTAAAAAGACAAAAGGCTTTGTTTCGACAAAAGATGCCGTTGCATCCCCTGCATAAGTATTGCTTTGGTCTTTGCCTAAATTCAGCATTTTTGTTTTGCCGTCTTTAAAATTAATTTTGTTTAAATCGACCCAAAACACATTCGGTGAAACAGCAGACTCGAAGAAATAAAGTTTGCGCTTATGGTCCACAACGGTTCGCCAGCGGGTAGATGAAATATTCGGCTCTTCTTCCGTGTTCAAGCCAAATGGGACGGAAACATTGCGGATTACACTGAATACACTGGCTAGACTGCTGTTGGAATCAGCTTTATTTGGAATAGCTTGAATATAAAAAGATGCACGCGCAAAACGATCAGCCGCACGATTCGTTCCCGGAAGGAAGGTTGTGCCGCCAATTTGTTTCCAATACTGATTTAACGCCAGCTGCTGATCGAAGGTCGGAGAGTTGGTCATGACCTGATAAGCTTTGCTGTGATGAATCACCTGCTTGCCGCCAATATATTCAACAATTGCACTATCGCCGCTTTTATCCGAAATAGATAAATGCAGTGTAGCGAGGCGCTTTTCACCCGGAACTTGATCCGTAATCACATCAAATGGTTCTTTTTGCAGAAATTTAATGGCTTCATCCACAGTTGAAAAATTATCTAAAATATACTGAGCCCATAAGGAAATACTCAATTTTGGTTTTTTTGATTTTCCAGTTTTCGGATATTCAGATTCTACCAGCCACAGCAGATTCGCATTCAGGCCAGCTTCGTTCACACCATCCGTAGTAGAAATGTCATAGCCCGTTGCAACAACACTGCCGTATTTCGCAGTCCAGCTTGCAGATTGAGGCCCTGCCTGTCCAGTACGCTTTACACCGCTGGGCAAAATCCAAAGATTAGTCCCCACATCAGATTTCCAATCCATAGAGCGGGCTGTCATGATATTATTATTTTCACCATGAAAAACCACGCGCGTACATGCCTCAGCCAACGACGACAGCATAATTCCAGAAGCCGCTAATACGCAGCAAATCGTCTTTTTCATACCTGAAACCTCTCTAAAACATAAAAAATACAAATTTGTTATAAAGTCTGTTGATGTAAAATATGTAAAACTGCGCAGCTATCTTATCGGACTGAAGCAGTCCGAGAATTGACTCAATTTCCTATCAAGCGCCGATCTAAAACCGGCTAAAAGCACGGCTGTTCGAGTTAAGCCCTTATCCCAAGCATAAAATGATTGTTTTTCCATTCAGATTGGCATTTATTTTTATAACATGCCCTCTGCAAAATTAATAATTGTTAAACTTTTAGATTTCTTAAAATATACTGTATTTACGCCAGCGCATATATTGCCGTTTTATTGGGCCATCCGCACTTCAGCGCCAAATCATAAAAGCAGTTTTAACAGCTGAAAAATACTTAAATACTCGATTTATTTTTACAATTCTGCTACATCGCCCCACTCAGATTTATCATAAGTTCAAATGAAGCCTGCAGCAGTTCAGCAGCTGAAACATAATAATTTTAAGGGGGTTGCTTATGGGAACGCCGCTTGCTGTAAAAACTTGGAAATACAGCGCTTCTTCACGCTATCTAAAAATTTTTTACACCAATGGAACAGGTGATTTATTTCATCCTGTGCCTGAATTTATTTATAACAATATGATGCGATGTAATGACAAAATGGCCTTTGTGCATAAATATTTAGAATATGATCTTCACTTTACCCGAGTCAGCATCCAGTAATTAAATTCTTTCGCTGATCAAAATACATGCTTTGAAATTGTGCTGAATTCTAAAAGCCATCAACTATTCAAATTGATGGCTTTTTACATGAATAATACAGAATTATTTTAATTGGCTGTGACCAAGAGCAATCCAGCGCCTACAGGCAGTGTGACACACATGAATTGCTTATTCGCCTGCACCAAAGCAATAAATTCCGCCACTTCGGATGCATGCGACAGCACATTATCCACCACGAGCAATCCGCCTTTCTTTTTCAATAGATTCGGCAGATACTCCCAATATTCAACATAGGCATCGCGCTCTGCATCCAGCAGAATAAAATCATATATTTCAGTACATTGTCTTAGAAAACACAAAGCATCTGCAACTTGAAAATCAACCAGATTGCGCAGCTGAAGCTGTTCTGCAGATGACTGGGCTTGCTTTGTGCGCTCGGAATCAATTTCAATGGTCGTAACATGGCCCTGTGTACTTTGCGCAGCATTGGCCAGCCACAATGTTGAATAGCCAGTCGATGTGCCAATTTCCAAAATGTTCTGCGCCTGCTGGGCACGGATCAGCACAGCCAATACATGCGCTGACTCCGGTTCTATATTGCGGTAACGGTTTAAACGGTCTGACTGCTGTGCGTCATGCGCTTGAAATTGCTCATACAGCGCATTAACTTGCTTTAAAAATTCTTCCGGAATGCTCATCAGCCCTCCTGCCTTAGTGAATACATTTGCAACAGTAGAACAGCAATGACTATTCCACTTCCTGAATCAGCTTAAAACGCTCAACTGTTTTGCCTTCATGCTCTACCGTCTCGCTAAACATCGTTAAAGGCCGCACCCATAATGAATAATCACCATATAAACATTGATATACCACTAGCTTTTCTTCTGTTTCACTATGCGTCGCCACATTAAACACTTGATACAGCTGACCCTTATAATGCTGATAAATACCTTTTTGAAGCATAAACTTACCCAGAGATGGTGATGAATTTCTGTATAAAGCATAGCATGGAGAATTCCAGTGAACAGACAAATTTCTTGTACTTTCAAAGCAGGTTTTGCAAGTACAAGAAGTTTATTCAATAAAACGATTAATAATATAAAAACAAACTGTTTTACCTATTTATTAAAATCTCCTATTATCTACTTATCAAATAAATATTGACTCCTTTGGAGGCGTTAGCAATGCTGGATCAAAATACTTCTGCTCAATTAAAAACTCTGCTTGAACGTT
>NZ_JAPEQW010000026.1:0-47803 GCF_026168575.1 Acinetobacter entericus | reverse complement strand
CGTCGGTATGGGGTGCATTCTAGAGCATTTCTGAATCATTGCAAGTACTAATTAACGATATTGTTCACGTGTGTCTTTTTTTTCTACAAATTTGGCAAAAAAATCGCTTTTTCACTTATTTTTTAATCATTTTAAGCAAATAAAGTTTATTTATTTGAAATTATTTTTATAAATACTGTTGTAGGTGCAAAAAAATTCCAAGGTTATTTCTTCAAAAAAGTAGCCTGAAACTTTTAGATAGAGGCTTTGTTTAAAGGACTATAAATATCCATGAATAAAAAGAAATGCTCGCTACTAAAATCGCATGACGCCAATCAGCACTTGCCGGCCTCGAGCATTTAGCAGACAAAAATTAAAATCAATAACACAGCCGTGCCGTCAATGCTTTAACTATTATGGATTGCAAGCCAAGACTTTATTTTCACGGTAACTGGCTTGCTGTGTACCATGCTATTTTCTAAATATCATTTTTATTACAGCATCACCCCCTTGCGCTTATGAATTATAATCAAAAATGGCCTCAATCACCGCTCATAACAATTATTCCATTCCTCAGCGCTGTTTTTATCCTTCAGGCGCATAGAGCGGCCATTCTCTTTCTCATACACTGCATTTTTGTTTCAAACCCTGACTGATATGCCTGCGCATTTTATTTCCCGCTTCGCACTGCTGATTTTTGGCGTGGTGCTGTCCATACATTCAAATTTAGGAACATCACCTATTTCATCTGTGCCTTACAGCTTCAGTTTTATTTTGGATAGATCCATCGAAACACTGACTGTTCTTATGCATATTCTCATGATTGCGTTGCAAATGATTTTGCTGGGAAAAAAATTTCAATGGCATCAATGGCTGCAGCTGCCTGATAGACAGCCTGATAGACAGCCTGATGCAGATTACACAAGACTGGAACATTCATCACTATGCTCTGCAAATAGCGACATGCCTATTCAGCTGCCTCATGACCGCTGTGGGCGTTTGCCTGGTTATTAAAGCCTGTCTGGTATTTTTAGCGGGTGAAGGTTGTATGCCGCAGTGTCACAGTGATTTGACGCAGATTCCAGCAGCTGCAAAACCTATGGCGATATCGTTTTAGTCAGCATTGCTATTATTTCATCATGGCTTGCATTAGGCGACATTATCGGCGTTCGTGAAGGCACTATAATCAGCGCATTGCTGGCCGGCGCTCTGGTGAAACTGCTGCTGCCCAAATTCAGCTTTATTCAGTTCGCCGCCAAATAATGCCTGCCTCAGCCATTTGCTCAAAGAGCAGTTTGATAGATCCACTTATATAAATAAAATGCAGGCAATAAAAAGGAAGAGATCTCTCCCAAAATCTCTTCCCTGGAGTTGAATCTTTACTCGATCCATCGCTGTTATTATAGTTATTTTTAAAATTCACAAAAAAGAGTCCCTTGGGGAAGAGACTGAAAAACTTGTGGAGTTTTTTTTGTTATTTCTACCCTCTAGATATGTTTTTATACCCATTCTCTAGATGGGTAAATCTTATACATAATCAAAATAAAATGCAAGCTGATTGGCAAAATTTAACTATTGTTTTTATAAGGTTTTTTTGAATTTACTTATTTAATTTATTAATATAATAATTTCGATAAAAAAACAGGCCTAAGCCTGCTTTTTTATCAATAGCTTAAATAAAACTTAATCAACAAAAATAACTTTTGCAATCGCTTTTTTACTCGCCTGAACAATCAAAGTTTTATTTTCAGCAACTGAGAAACCGGCATCCACCTGCTCCCAATCCACTTTAACCGCACCGCGCGCAACTGCATCTTTCGCTTGTGCGGCATTTTTCACAAGGCCCGCTGCCCGTAAAATAGAAGCAATAAAAATCTCGCCGCCAAATTCAGCACGGGACACGGTGACCTCAGGAGTTCCCTCTGGCAGCTCACCCTCGGTAATTAAGTTGCCTGCGCCTTTATGGGCATGCGCCGCAGCCTCGGCGCCATGGAAGCGCTCAACCAATTCCAGCGCAAGAATTTTCTTCACTTCTTGCGGATTGCGGCCCTCTGCCACTTCTTTTAACAGCTGCTGAATCTCTTCAATTGATCTAAAGCTTAAAAGCTCAAAATAGCGCTCTATCAAAGCATCCGGCATTGACAGCACTTTTTGGTACATCGCGCCTGGCGCATCAAATACCCCAATATAGTTGCCCAACGACTTAGACATTTTATTCACACCGTCTAAACCTTCAAGGATAGGCACCGTAATGCAGACCTGCGCTTCCTGATCATAGCGGCCCTGAAGTGTACGCCCCATCAATAAGTTAAAGGTTTGGTCTGTGCCGCCCAACTCAACATCCGCCTCAAGCGCAATCGAGTCATAGCCTTGAACCAATGGATACAAAAACTCATGAATTGCAATCGGCTGATGGCTGTTATAACGCTTGGTGAAGTCATCGCGTTCCAGCATGCGCGCAACCGTTTGCTGTGACGCCAGCTGAATTAAATCAGCTGCGGTTTTGGCCGCAAACCATTCTGAGTTAAAACGCACTTTGGTTTTATTCGGATCAAGAATTTTAAAGACCTGTTCTTGATAGGTTTTGGCATTTTCCAGCACCTGTTCACGCGACAAAGGCGGACGTGTCGCGCTCTTGCCTGTCGGGTCGCCGATCATTGCGGTATAGTCACCGATCAGAAAGGTCACATCATGGCCTAAGTCTTGAAAAACTTTCAGTTTATTAATTAAAACTGTATGCCCCAAATGCAAGTCAGGCGCAGTCGGGTCAAAGCCCGCTTTAATTTTTAAAGGACGATTTTCTTTTAATTTCTTCAGAAGATCTTCTTCAGAAATAATTTCATGCGTGCCTCGTTGAATGAGAGCAAGTTGTTCTTCAGCCGGCAGGAAATTTGACATCACAAAACCCAAACACATCAGTTATTCAATTTGTGCGATATACTAACACTTTTTCAGCACATTGCAGGCCTAAGAATAATCATGACCGCGATCTATATTGGCGTGATGACCGGCACCAGCATGGATGGTGTCGATATTGCCGCTGCTTCCTTTAACCCTTTGCAGCTTCATGCAACCCTCACGCTTGAATTTGATCCCGATCTTCGCGATGAACTGATGGCCTTGACCTTGCCTGGCGATAATGAAATTGACCGCATGGGGCAAGCCGATGTTGCACTGGCAAAAATGATTGGTGAAGGCATTAACCGCCTCATTGAAGAAAATCAGCTAGACCGCAGTCAAATCAAAGCAATCGGTTCGCATGGTCAAACCATCCGCCACCGTCCGGAACACGGCTTTACCCTGCAAATTGGCGATCCGAATATCATCACGGAAATCACCCAAATCCCCGTGATTTCTGACTTCCGCCGCCGCGATATGGCTGCCGGCGGTCAAGGCGCGCCGCTGGTTCCCGCGTTTCACCAAGATATGTTCCAGCATGAAAGCATTCATCGCGTCATCTTAAACCTAGGCGGCATCGCCAATGTCAGCTTATTGCCAGCAGGTAATCCTGACCGTGTTTACGGCTTTGATACAGGCCCTGCCAATATTCTGATGGATGCATGGTGCCACCGCTATACGGGCCAGCCTTATGATGAAAATGGCAATTGGGCCGCTTATGGCACCCCCATCCGCAGCTTATTAGACCGCCTGCAGGCGCATGAATTCTTCTCAAAAGAGCCGCCAAAAAGCACCGGCCGTGAAGATTTCAATTTAGAATGGCTGGATGAACAGATTTTAGATTGGCATAACGACTCGGAATATGATGAGCTGGAAGATACGCCGGAAAATATTCAAGCGACCTTAATGAAGCTGACCACCCGCGCCATTAAAAAAGCCATTTACCGCTCAGACATGGATACAGGTGAAGTGTATGTTTGCGGCGGCGGCGCTTATAACTCGCACTTGCTGGAACAGCTGCGCTGGCGCCTGCGCAAACACCAATGGACCGTGCAAAGCACTGCCGATTTGGGCCTCAGCCCAACTTGGGTGGAAGCCACGGCTTTTGCATGGCTGGCTATGCGTTTCATGCATCAGCTGGCGGGCAACTTGCCTGCCGTCACTGGCGCTGAAGGCTACCGCATCCTAGGAACCATCACTTCCGTCTAAGCACTATGGCAATTTAAAGCAAAAGGCCTGCTGTTCAGCAGGCCTTTTTCATACAAATCAATTTAACCTGATACTCAGCGCATCATTGTTCGGGCATTTTCGCTGCGGATCACACGCAGAATCTGCTGTCCAGCCCGCCCTGTTGGGCTTAAACCAAACTTTATCTGCTCTTGACGGATGGCTTGACGGGTTTTGTCGCCGATTAAGCCATCTACAGCGCCAATATCATAGCCTTTATTCAATAAATACTGCTGAATTTCACGGCGCTCTGCGCGTGAAGTGCCCGCATCATCCGTAGGCCATGGCGTGCTGAAAGCGCCTTGCCCCTGCAAACGGTCTGACAAATGCGCAATCGCCAAGGCATAACTTTCCGCTGCGTTATAACTGTAGATTGCATCAAAGTTTTTAAAGACTAAAAACAGCGGACCATTGGCGCCTGCGGGCGCCATCAGCCCAGCTTGTGAGCTAGAAGATAAATCGCCTTGAATTAACGCTGAGCCATCTGCGCGCACCAAGCCATTTTGCATCCAGTAAGATAGCGGCTTTTTATTGCGGCGGCTTTCACCGCTGAGAGAGGCCGCTTGCGGATTTTTCACTTCAAATCCCCACGGCTGTCCGGATTGCCAGCCGCGCTTTTTGAGGAAATTGGCAGTCGATGCCAAAGCATCAGCGGTGCTCGACACCAAATCACGGCGTCCATCGCCATCAAAATCCACCGCCAGCTCTTCATACGTCGATGGCATAAACTGGGTATGGCCAAACGCGCCTGCCCATGAGCCTTTCAATTGCGATTCAGTTAGATCGCCACGCTGCAAAATGCGCATCGCAGCAAAAAACTCACCGCGGAAATAGCTTTGACGGCGCCCTTCACAGCTCAATGTTCCCAAAGACTGCAGTAAAGGATAAGAACCTGAAATAGCGCCAAAATTGCTTTCCACACCCCATACCGCAACCACGGTTTCCGCAGGCACACCGTAAATTGATGCTACACGATTCAATACTTCACGATGCTGCGCCAATTTTTGCTGACCGGCTGCAACACGCTCATCATCCACCAACCCTGACAAATAATCCCAAATTGGCGTGGAAAATTCCGGCTGGTAATTTAATTTTTCAATCACAGAATAATCAGGCGTTAAATTCTGCGTGTAGCGGTCATAAGCCGAACCACTTACTCCAGCACTAATCGCTTGAGGACGTAAATTGGCAATGCATTGCTGGAAATTATTTTGCGAACTAAAAATTTGATTGGCAGGTGGAGTTGAAATGATTGTGACAGGTTGACCATTAATAATCAGCTCAGCATTGGCTTGAGTCATGGCAAGGAAAACTGAACCTAAAACGAAAGCTAAGCGCTGCATAATATCCTTTACGATCTTTGAATTTAAATTATGCTTTTACCATACCACCATCAGTACATCGTTTCTGAATCAAATCGTAAATTTAAATTCATTTTTCTTTATTTTAAATTCATATTTTATTTTTAAATTTAAAAAATTTACCCACAAGTCTTATTTTTAAATTCAACACGCAGGGAAATATACTTTTAAATTCATTTCTATAAATTTAAAGTATTATTTTAAATTCAAACAACTTGTGGATAAGTTGATTTTTTTGTTTTTATAGCTTTTAAATGCACAATCCTGTTTTTAAATTCATATTTCATAAAATACTTTGAATTCATATTTTTAAACTCAAATGTATGGGTTTAAATTTAAATTCATAATTATTTGAATTTATTTTTATCTTTTTGAATTTAAAATTTCTGCAACGTTTCAATGTAGTAAAACCCAAATACAGAACTATTCTATTTACTTGTTTTTCATGCAGCATATTTATAAAGTGTTGTATAAATAACGTACAATTATTTTTTATTCTGTTCCGATAAACGGCATACTCACTCAAAAGAGGCGCAATCATGCCCGAAGTTCAGGCATAAAAAAAGCGGTCATTGGCATGACCGCTTTTTTATCATTCAAACTTGGGTTTAAATGCTCATATCTTCACTCAGCGCCAATGGATTCGGCAGAATTTTCGCCAATTGGCGGCATAAAGCCGTTAATTCCGCACTGTCATTCGGCATCAGCGTAATGTGGCCAATTTTACGGCCTTCACGCTCAGACTTGTTATATAAATGCAAATGCGCGCCTTCCAAAGCCAGCACATCTGCAGTTTTTGGATGCAGTCCAATAATGTTCACCATTACTGTTGGGCGTACAACGACTGTTGAGCCTAACGGCAAACCCGCCACGGCGCGGATGTGGTTTTCAAACTGTGAACAGACCGCGCCTTCAATCGACCAATGGCCTGAATTATGCACGCGCGGCGCCATCTCATTGGCATACAGACCTTTGTCTGTGACAAACAGTTCTAAAGTCAGCACACCGACATAATTTAACTGATTGAGCAGGCGGGTAATGTAGTCTTGCGCAACCGGCTGTAAGTCCGCACTGTTGGGTGCAGGGACAATCGAGTGCGACAAGATGCCATTATGATGATGGTTTTCGGCCAATGGCCACGTTTTCACATCGCCGTTTTGACCGCGCACGGCAATAATTGACACTTCACGCGAGAAGGTCACAAAACTTTCCGCGATCAATTCACCAGCAGGGCCGAGTTCAGCCCATGCCTGATTAATCTGATCTGCGCTGCGCAAAACAAACTGTCCTTTGCCGTCATAGCCGCCGCGAGAGGTTTTTAAAACCAGCGGCAAGCCTAATTCAGCAACAGCCGTTTGCAACGTTGCAAGTGAAGTTACCGCTTTATACGGCGCAACAGGAATCGCCAGCTCATCAAATAACGCTTTTTCAGACAAACGATGCTGCGCAATGGCCAAGGCTTGGCGCGGCGGATGCAGCGTTTTGTTTTTAGTTAGCACATCGACATCAGCCAATGGCGTATTTTCAAATTCTAAGCTGAACACGTCTGCGCTTGCGATAAATTCGCTTAAGCCATTTTCTGCTTTGGTTGAATAGACTGGACCTAAGGCTGCCGAAGGGCAGTCTGTATTGGCTTCAAAGAAGGTGCATTGAATATTCAGCGGCATTGCTGCTTGCGCCATCATGCGGCCCAGCTGGCCGCCGCCAAAAATACCGATGGTTTTATCCATGATCTGTGTCCCGTTTTAAGCTTGGCCCGGAATATTATTGCCTGCAACTTTTTCAGTTTGCGCAGCGCGGAAATCAGCCACATTTTTTGCAATGTCAGGGCGCGTTAAACCTAAAATTTGCGCCGCCATGATGGCTGCATTGGTTGCGCCAGCAGGGCCAATCGCCAAAGTGCCGACTGCAATGCCTGCAGGCATCTGCACAATAGACAGCAATGAATCTACACCGTTCAAAATAGATGATTTGACTGGAACACCCAGTACAGGCAGGTCAGTTTTAGCTGCGCACATGCCCGGCAAATGCGCCGCGCCGCCTGCACCGGCAATAATCACCTGAATGCCGCGGTCACGCGCTGTTTCTGCATATTCAAATAAACGGTCTGGAGTACGGTGCGCTGACACAACCTCCGCTTCAAATGGAACGCCCAGCTGTTTCAGCATATTGGCAGTGTTTTCTAAAGTCGCCCAATCAGATTGAGAACCCATGATAATTCCAACGAGAGGAGTGTCTTGTGAAGCGGCCGCATTCATTGCAATGTTTCCAGAGATAATTAAGAGAGATAAATCTCGACTAGAGCCAAGCTTTAATAAGAGCCCCGTATTATAGACTGAATTTTCATCTCGCCAAAATTTTACCTTCATCCTCAATGCGCATTTTTATTATTTTTTAATGAAATGAAGCTGAAATTCTGATGATTGGAATAATTGCCGGCTTTTTTGCACATTGCACGGCGGCTTTTTCAGCCTTGCATCCAATCTGAAGACCGACTTGCGATCGGCGCTGACGGATTTTATTCAGCCTTGCGCTTAAATGCTTCGCGCCCAATTATTGGCTTCTGAACACAAAATAAATACAGCCTAAAAGGCAGCCGCCCGCCCATAAATAATCCAGCTTAAACGGCTGTTTAAACAGAAAAATCATAAAAGGCACAAACACCAGCAGCGTGACCGCTTCCTGCGTGATTTTCATCTGTCCCATCGACCAGCCGTGCTGCACCAACAGGCGTGTTGCCGGAATCATAAAGCTGTACTCCAGCAGGGCGATCACCCAGCCAAATAAAATCGCTTGCCACAGCGGCGCGCCGTGCAGAAATTTTAAATGACCATACCAAGCCAAGGTCATAAAGCAGTTTGAAATGATCAGCAATAAAAGGGGAAGGGCCATAATTAAGCATCCGAAATTACCGACTCATAGTTTACGTTGTTCTTCTAAAAATGCATGCGTTTTACATGCAGCGCCAATGCGGAAAAACCGGTATAAAGAGCCGATTTTAAAATGCTTTTAAAAACGCCTGAATAGATACAAGAAAAACTATCTTTTCGCTAAAACCCTTGCTATCGTTGCCTTCAAATCGAATTAATCACGACAACACCACAATAATGAAGTGATGTGTCTATAGAGCAGTGGAGTTAAGCATATGCATCTGCATATTTTGGGTATTTGCGGCACCTTTATGGGCTCGCTGGCACTTTTGGCGCGAGATTTAGGCCATAAAGTCACGGGTTCTGATGCGAATGTTTATCCGCCAATGTCTACCCAGCTTGAAAATGCAGGCATTACCTTAATGCAAGGCTACGACCGCAGCCATTTGCAGCCGCATCCGGATTTAGTCATTGTCGGCAACGCCATGAAACGCGGCATTGATGCCGTGGAATATATGCTGAATGAAGGCCTGCCTTACATTTCCGGCCCGCAGTTTTTGGCCGATCATGTGCTGCAAGGCAAGCATGTTTTAGGCGTTGCAGGCACGCATGGCAAAACCACCACCACCACCATGCTGGCCTGGGTGCTGGATCAAGCAGGCCTTGAACCGGGCTTCCTCATTGGCGGAGTGCCTTTAGGTTTCAGCGAAAGCGCACGCTTAGGCGGCGGCAAATACTTCTGTGTCGAAGCCGATGAATATGATTCTGCTTTTTTTGATAAACGTTCAAAATTCGTGCATTACCATCCTAAAACTGCGATTTTGAATAACCTTGAATTTGATCATGCCGATATTTTTGATGACTTGGCTGCCATTCAAAAACAATTCCATCATCTGGTGCGCACCATCCCGAGCGAAGGCCGGATTATTGCGCCGATTACGGAAAGCAATATTGATGAAGTTCTGGAAATGGGCTGCTGGACACCTGTAATGCGCACGTCGCTGGATGCCAATGACAAATCTGAACTGTATGCAGAGCAGCTGTCTGCGGACGGTTCACACTTTAAAGTGCTACAGCATGGCGTGGTGAAAGGCAAAGTGAAATGGAACATGACCGGACAGCACAGCGTGGCCAATGCTTTGGCGACGATTGCCGCAGCAGAACACGTGGGTGTGAGCATTGAAACCGCCTGTGAAGCGCTGTCAAACTTTGGCGGCGTCAAGCGCCGTATGGAGCTTTTAGGCACGGTGCGTGGCGTTGAAGTGTATGATGACTTTGCCCATCACCCAACCGCAATTGATACTACGCTTGAAGGCGCACGCAAGCGTTTAGGCGAGCGTAAGTTGTGGGCGATTATTGAACCGCGTTCAAACACCATGCGCATGGGCAGCCATAAAGATGGTTTGGCGCATTCTGCCCGCTTGGCCGATGAAGTGATCTGGTACCAGCCTGAAGGTTTGGACTGGGACTTGCAGCCTGTGATTGAGGCTGCGCCAAACAAAGCTGTGGTCGCGCGCTCATTGGATGACATCATTCAAACTGTGACTGCAGAAGCAGACGAGGGCGATGCAGTGGTGATCATGTCGAACGGCGGCTTTGGCGGACTGCATCAGAAGCTGATCAATGCTTTAAACGCAAAATAAGCAGTACCCACTTGTAAAAAAACCCGCATATAGCGGGTTTTTTTACAAGGTCATCCAATTAAAAACCAGACATTGTACCCGTATATTCAAAGTCTTTCAGTTTTGCCCAGCCTTGAACCGTGTCTCCCAAGCGCTTGCTGAAATACATGATCGAAACCCACTGTTCTCGGCCATCATCATAGGTGCTATAAGCAGTAATATGGTCATTTTTAATCATAAACAGATCTTTGATTTTACAGGCATTTCTCGGTGCAGAATGAAAATACACTCTGGCTGGGGCAATCACTTTCATGCCCCAGCGTGGAATGATCTGAACGTCTTTTTGTTCTGCCTTTTCCTCAACTTTTGCACAATCTTCAGCATGCAATAAAGGGGCAACTGAACAGAATAGGGCAATAGATAAAAGCGTCTTCATATACTTTAATTCCACTATCTTCAGCGCTGCAAAGTACAAATTAGAGCGGCAATAATAGCGGTATCGATCTCATTTTAACTTAATGCTTAGAACCGCGACGAATGTCGAATACTTAAGCCGCAACATCCTCAAAACTTTTCTCACGGCGAAACATCACATCAACATAAGAGCAGGTCGGGATAATTTTAAGGTTCTTAGCACGTGAAAAATCAACCAGAGCATCCAACAGCAAACGTGCCACGCCTTGCCCGCGCAGTGAATCATCCACCCATGTATGGTTGGCATCAACGGTCGTGTCATCCCGCCAAATATAGCTGATTTCCGCAATATGCTGACCCGCCTCATTGCTGATAAAAAATTCGCCTTTCATGCCGTTATCAATATGTTGTATTTGCATAATTCTATGAAACCTCAAGATTTAAAAAT
The DNA here is from genome assembly GCF_026168575.1 of Acinetobacter entericus. Lineage (NCBI taxonomy): Bacteria > Pseudomonadati > Pseudomonadota > Gammaproteobacteria > Moraxellales > Moraxellaceae > Acinetobacter > Acinetobacter entericus. Next base: position 36,984 of record NZ_JAPEQW010000026.1, on the reverse strand, counting down.
TTGAAATATTAGACGTTTTCCCTGATTAACGCTTAAAAATACCCAATTTCAGGGATATAAAATGGAATGTCCCGACCTTAAAGTATATTTGCAAAATTATGATTTATTTTTAAATTTTTCAAGGGTGCCATGTATGGATATTTATCTGATTGCTGTCCTGTTTCTATTGCTGATTGCCTTTCTGCTGGGAATCTCGATGTACAAATCGCGTTTCTAAAGCCCATACAGCATGATGCCAGCCGCGGCTGCACGGCATCAAAAGTTTTCAAAAAACCTTCAATCTGCCCCCTATACAGACTGGAGGTTTTTTGGATTTTAAAGCAATACATCCCGTATTGATGGGTCTTTAGCAAAAACCGACTTGGCAAAAGGGCAGAGCGGCATAATTTTAATTTGGCGGTCTCTAGCAAACTGCACAGCCGCATCCAGCAAATGTCGTCCAACGCCTTGTCCGCGCAGAGTATCGCTGACATCAGTATGATCAATAATCAATTTATCTGAGCCTGCCCATGAATAGGTCATTTCAGCTAAGCGCTGATGGTTTTGCTCTATAAAGAATGCGCCTTTTTTTCCATTATCATCCTGCTGCACAATCATTTTTTTCTTTTCCTTAGTTTGGCTATTCCGTCTTTTGTTGTATTCAAATCCGCCCGCCAATTCAATAGCGCTTAACAATTCAAAACCATCTCTTTAAAATAAGCGGATATTTTTTTGAATGCATAATTCATGTCATCTACTGCATCTCCCAGTGACCAACCCAATGAATTCCGTCAATGGGTCAGCGTAATTACGCTTGCCTTTGCGGCTTTTATTTTCAATACCACCGAATTTATTCCAGTTGCCTTGCTCAGCGACATTGGCCGAAGTTTTAATATGGCGGCCACTGATGCCGGCATTATGATCACGCTGTATGCATGGATTGTCGCGCCGATTTCATTGCCCATTATGCTGCTGACCAAAAACATCGAACGGCGTTTTCTATTGATTGGCCTGTTTGCAGTATTTATTGCCAGCCATGCGCTGTCTTATGCGGCATGGAGTTTCAATGCGCTGCTGATCAGCCGGATTGGGATCGCTTTTTCACATGCGCTGTTTTGGGCCATTACCGCCTCTCTGGCCGTCCGTGTCGCGCCGAAAGGCAAAGAGTTTCAAGCCTTAGGCTTATTGGCAACCGGCACAGCGCTGGCCATGGTGCTGGGCATTCCTTTTGGCCGCATGATTGGTGAAAGCTATGGCTGGCGCAATACTTTCGCTTTAATTGCCTTCGGCGCCTTAGCTGTTTGCCTGACTTTAGCCAAAACATTGCCCAAGCTGCCCAGCCAAAATTCAGGATCACTCAGCAGCTTAAAAGATTTTGTCAAACGGCCCAGCCTGATGATGGTCTTTGCCTTAACCGTGATTGTGATTACGGCGCAATTTACCGCTTACAGCTATATTGAGCCGTTTGCGCTGAATATCGCCGCGTTCAGCTCTGCTGAAACCACCGCCTTGCTGCTGATATACGGCGGGGCAGGCTTTATCGGCTCTTATTTATTCAGCAAATTCGGCGCAAAATTTCCACGCTTGGCGATTCCGCTATTTACCGCTTTTTTGGCAGTGTCCATGCTGCTCATGCTTTCCCTTTCCCACAGCTTCAGCTCTTTCAGTGTTTTGTGCCTCATCTGGGGAGTCGGCATCATTGGCTTCAGTTTAGCCCTGCAGTCTAAAACGCTGAATCTGGCCTCCGATGCAACCGATGTCGCCATGGCGATCTATTCAGGCTTATACAATATCGGCATCGGCGGCGGAGCCTTGCTGGGCGGCATGGTCTCGATCCATTCCAGCCTGTCCAATATTGGCATAGCCGGCGGCATTATTGCGGTATTTGGCACATTATTGGCTATCGTGCTGGTGCAGCGCCGTGACTTTACCGCGCCTGCAGCTCGACACCGATAAAGCTGCAGAAATTTGGACTGCAAAATTTGCTTATTGCTTAAAAATCTGCCATGATTTAGCCAAATTTGGACCAAGTCCAAAACAGAATTTAGCTGAACAAGGGGAGTAGCCTCCTCCAAACGCTTTACTCTTTTGAGTGGATGCGTGTCAGAATATCGTCATTACACTTTGCAAAAAGTCGGTATCTGAGCATTGATCATTTTCAAGATGACGATGTAGGCAAGACCTTGATCATGTTGTCACAGATGTTTTTATTCATCTGGCAGCAGGTCAAGGTTTTTTTATGGCCGATTGTCAGATGTGGAGGATTCACATGGAAACGATCGGCACTTTATGGCTGTATCTGGCATTTTTCGGCCTAGTTGCCGTCATGCTTATCATCGACTTTTTAGGCTTTAAAAACAGCCAGGGCCAAGAAGTCAAAGTCAAAACAGCAGCCTGCTGGAGCATTGCCTGGGTATCTGTGGCTGCGCTGTTCGGCGGCGGACTCTGGCTCTATCTGCAGCAGACTGCAGGCGTCGCCATAGCCAATACCAAGGTGATGGAATATTTTGCCGGCTACCTTTTAGAAAAATCCCTCGCGGTCGATAACGTTTTTGTCTGGCTGATGATTTTCGCTGCCTTTGCCATTCCGCCTGCCTTGCAGCGTAAGCTTTTACTCTACGGGGTCTTAGGCGCCATTGTCCTGCGCACGGTCTTTATTTTTATTGGCGCATGGTTCGTTCAGGAATTCTCCTGGGTGCTGTATATCTTCGGCGCATTCCTGGTATACACCGGCTTCAAATTCCTGAAAGGGCAGGATGATGAAGAGAAAAACATTGAAGATATGGCCATTTTAAAATGGCTGCGCAAGCACCTGCGCATTACGCCGCAAATGCAAGGCGATAAATTCTTTGTCCGCCAAAATGGCATGCTCTGGGCAACCCCCTTATTTTTAGTGCTGATTTTAGTGGAAGCATCCGATGTCATTTTTGCGGTTGATTCCATTCCGGCCATCTTTGCCGTAACCACCGATCCGTTTATTGTCTTAACTGCAAACTTGATGGCGATTTTAGGCCTGCGCGCCATGTTCTTCCTGCTGTCTGGCGCCGCATCCAAAATGCATTACCTGCCGTATGGCTTGGGCCTGATTCTGCTCTTTATCGGCTTTAAAATGCTGATGCTGGATGTGTTCCATATGCCGATCTGGATTTCACTTGGATTTATCGTCATCACGCTTGCTATTACGGCATGGCTATCGATCCGCCACAGCAAGAAACACCATGAAACAACGCTGTAATGCTTAACTGCTGTTCTGCTATTGGCTGATGAACGAGTCAAAGAAAGCCTTCCGCAAGGAGGGCTTTCTTATCTCCGTTTAGCTAGAAATCAGCTGCAATTCAGGCCATCTCGTTAAAAATGCTTTATCGTTCAGCCTGCGCTGAAATACGGCATAGCTGGCCATAGCGGGATTCCACCTTAACTTCAGTTCAAATAAATCCTGCAACCCTAAGGGCGCGATGATTTTAAGCTGCCCCGAAGCATCCAGCTGCACTGCAACAGCCGTTGCTGTTTCTGGCCACATCGCCAAAGCCTGAGCCAAAGAAGAAAAGGGTGCAATGCTATTGCCATTGTCCATGCGGTACCAATGGTGCACCCGAGCCTGATTGACAACATCCCATAGCATGTCAGGAAATGCTGTTTCCAGCTTTTCACGGATCTGCTGTTCAGCTGTTCCATCATCCAGCGCATCAAAATACACCACATCAATTTCAGTCTGATGCAGCGGATAAGCCTGTCCATGCAGCTGCGCCCAAATGCTGTTGCGGATCACCCCAGCCGCCAAATAGGCCTGTGCTTCAATTTCACGCAAAGCCTGCAGGATCTGCATGAGTTCATGATGCGCTGCAATAAACGCTTTGAGCTGCGCGGTATAGGATGATTTAGAAAAAGGATGCGGCATGATTTTGATCGGCACCCTGCATAGATTGAAACAGCAATAGAAGCGAAGCAAAGTCCATTTTACGGTACAATCAACCGAAAAAATTCAAAAACGCAGGTTATCAATGTCTTCTGTAATTGCAACGACGGCGGTTCGCGGCCGCTTCCTCGATATTCAGAATACGGTTGCCCAAGCGCGTGAAATTCACGACCAAGTGCGATATGTAGAAGATGGTTTACTTCTCAGTGAAAATGGCATCATCCAATGGTTTGGCCCATGGGATGAAGGGCAGCGCCTGATCCCTGAGCAGGTTCAGGTGCAGCACTATCCCGATCAGCTGATTGTTCCGGGCTTTATCGACACCCACATCCATTTCCCGCAAACAGAAATGATCGGCGCATACGGCGAACAGCTGCTGGAATGGCTGAATACCTATACTTTTCCGACCGAAATGCAGTTTTCTGACCCAGCCTATGCGCAGAAAATCGCCGCATTTTTTGTGCAGGAGCTGCTGAAAAACGGCACCACCACTGCGCTGGTGTTCTGCACCGTGCATCCGCAATCTGTTGATGCACTCTTTGCAGCGGCAGAACAGCATCAAATGCGTTTAATTGCCGGTAAAGTCATGATGGACCGTCATGCGCCAGACGCGCTTTGCGATACTGCAGACGGCGCTTACAGCGATTCAAAGGCCTTAATTGAAAAATGGCATGGCAAAGGTCGGAATCTGTATGCCATCACGCCGCGCTTTGCGCCAACCTCAACCCCCGAACAGCTGGCGCGGGCAGGGGAGCTCAAAGCCGAATACCCCGATGTGTATGTGCATACCCATTTAAGTGAAAATAAAAATGAAATTGCCTGGGTGAAAGAACTGTATCCAGAACAAAACGGCTATTTAGATGTATACCGTCACTATGGCTTAACAGGTTCGCGTTCTGTGTTTGCACACTGCGTGCATTTGGAAGAGCATGAGTGGGACTGCATGCATCAAACAGATTCTGCGATTGCCTTCTGCCCAACCTCCAATCTATTCTTGGGCAGCGGCTTATTCCCCTTAAAGAAAACATGGGACAAACAGGTCAAAGTCGGGCTGGGCACAGATATTGGCGCAGGCACATCCTTCAATCAGCTGCAGACCATTCAGGAAGCCTATAAAGTCCAGCAGCTGCAAGGCTGCAAGCTGTCGGCATTTGAAGCGCTGTATCATGCGACGCTGGGCGGCGCCAAAGCGCTGGATTTAGCGGATAAGCTGGGCAATTTCAATCTAGGAAAAGAAGCGGACTTTGTGGTGCTGGACCTTCAGCCGACAGCTTTGCAGCAGCTGCGCCAGTCACGCGCCAAAGGTCTGGAAGACAGCGTGTTTGCCCTGATGATGATGGGCGATGACCGCAATATACATGCAACGTATATTTACGGACAGCGCGCTTATCTCAAAACAGCAACAGCCTGAGCAGCAATCTGAATATGAGCCCAGCCGCGCTATTCTGCGGCCGGGCAGGCTGCAAACTCTAAAGCTCGGCACCGCTGCTGCGCCGCAGCGATTACATTTTCATCGGCAAAAAAGATGCATCCCCCCTGAAGTTGTATTAAAATCAGGGCATCTTTAGAGGTGTTGCTGGTCAACGCCTTTTTTATTTTGATGTTTTTGATTTTTTTAGGTATCTACCCATGACTGTTCAAATGAGCGTATTGATTTCCACTGAAGAAATTCAAGCTAAAGTCAAAGAGCTTGGCGCTATCATTGATGCACATTATGCCAACAGCAGCAAAGAACTGGTATTGATTGGCCTGCTGCGCGGCTCTGTCATTTTTATGGCGGATTTATGCCGCGCAATTGCCAAGCCGCATGAACTCGACTTTATGACAGTGTCGAGCTATGGCAGCGGAACCGCCTCTACCCGCGATGTGAAAATTTTAAAAGATTTAGACGGCGATATCCGGGGCAAAGATGTTTTGGTGGTAGAAGATATTATCGATTCAGGCAATACCTTAAGCAAAGTTCTAGAAATTTTACAAACCCGCGGTCCTAATTCTATTGAACTCTGCACACTGGTCAGCAAGCCGTCACGCCGTGAAATTGACTTAGACGTGCGTTTCCTCGGCTTTGAAGTGGAAGACAAATTTATTGTCGGCTATGGATTAGACTTTGATCAAAAGTACCGTCATATTCCATTTATTGGCGAGATTGGCCTGTAATACAGACTATTCGGATGCGAAAAAGCGGCCGTTGGCTGCTTTTTTTATATTCAAAAAACACCGAACAAAAAAACAACAGTTCTTAGCTGAACCTGCCTTTCCCTTCATGTTTATCTATTCCAAGATAAAAGCATGAGCATGATGCAATAACAAAGGCATGATAAAAAAGGAGAATACTCATGTGGTCACTTATTGTGGCAATTGTTGTCGGCTTTATTGCCGGTTTAATCGCCCGCGCTATTCACCCTGGAGACGATAAAGCTGGATTTATTGTGACGACATTGCTGGGTATTGCCGGTTCGCTGCTCGCTACTTACGGCGGCCGCTTGCTGGGATGGTATGGTGAAAATTCTGCAGCCGGCTTTATCGCTTCGGTCATCGGCGCGCTGGTTATTCTGTTTATTTACAATATGGTTTCCAAAAAAACTTCTGCATAAACTGCAATGCTTGAACTGAAATCGGTCAGTCTGAAATTCACCTATAAAAAATCCCCCGTCAGAAGCAGGGGATTTTTTATAGAAAATAAAGCGGTTCCGCTTTTATTTTATAAGCCCAATTCTTGCCAGATTTTTTCAATTTCAGCAGCCGGGTAGGCGCCCATCAGCTTGGTGCCGTTTGAAAAAATAATCGCCGGCGTGCCATTCACGCCTAAATTTTTCGCCAGCTGAATATTGCGCTCGATCGGGTTCGCGCAGCTTTTTTGGCTGCTGGGCTGAATGCCTTTAGAGATCAAATTCGTCCATGCATAAGCCTGATCTTTCTCACAAAACAGCTGCTTGGACGGCGCAACTGACTGCGCTTTCAGCGGCAGGACAAAAGTATAAAGGGTGACATCATTCAGCTTGCTCAGCTCTACTTCAAGCTGTTTGCAATACGGGCAATTTGGGTCAGAAAAGACCGCGAGCTGGCGTTTGCCATTTCCTCTCACGCTTTTAATCGCATCTTTTAATGGCAATTTTTTCCAATCCGCCTGATTTTGCGACAGCATCAGCGTATTGGTTAAATTTTTCTGATCTTTCAGCCGGATCATGGAGCCCACTAAAATATGCTCAGCACCCTCACCCGTATAGATAATCTGATCACCGACTGAACCGCTGTAAATGCCGGGCATTTCAGTGGTTTTAATATTTTCAATTTTCAATGAAGGATAGTTTTTATGCAGCTGGCTTTGCACCGATGCAGCATCCGCCATTGCCCACTGTGACAGCATGCCTGCTAAAAACAGCGCACCCATTTTTTTCATCATGACATACACCATGTAAGTTTCTTGCGCCAAAGTGTACTTGGAATATCGCCAATCACACAGATTTTTTTCCAAGGCTTACGGAAAGACAACACCAGCGCTGTTTCACGTGGAACAGCGCTGCACTGATTAAAGCGGATTAATCTCGACCGAAACATGCACAATTTCATCATGTACCGTCAAGGCATGACGGACTTGATCTGCAGTCAATTCCTCCGCTGTTTCCAGCGCTAAAATACAGGAAAACTTGCCTTTTGCGACTTTCCAAACATGCAAATCGGTAATTTTGGCCACCACAGGCAAGTCTTCAATCACCTCACGGATTTCTTCGACGACAGGATGATCCATTTCTGCATCCAGCAAGGTTTTTCCTGTTTCCTTAATTAAACCAAGCGCCCAGCGCGCCACCAATACCGCGCCGATAATCCCCAGCAGCGCATCCAGAAAGCTCCAGCCCATATATTTTCCGGCAATCAGCGCAATAATCGCTAAAACTGACGTCACAGCATCTGCAACCACATGTAAAAAGGCAGCTTTTTGATTCAAATCATGATGATGGCCATGATGGGCGCCGTGATCCTGTCCATGCTCATGATGGTGATCATTCAGCAGCCACGCACATATCAGATTCACAATTAAGCCCAATACCGCAATAGGAATCGCTTCATCATAATGGATCGGCACAGGAAACATCAGCCGTTCTGCAGAATGAAAGGCCATAAAAATAGCCACGACAATTAATAAAATCGCACTGCTGTAGCCTGCGAGAATTTCAATTTTCCATGTGCCGAAACTGAAACGCCCATCATGTGCATAAAGGCGAGCGGCGCGGTATGCCATATAGGCCAATCCCAGCGCCAGCATGTGTGAGCTCATATGCCAGCCATCCGCCAGCAAGGCCATTGAATTGAAAATCCATCCGCCCACTACTTCTAACAGCATCATGACTGCCGTTAGAATAGTGGCCAGCAGAATGCGTTTCTGCGCCAGCGGGTTGCCTTCATCAAACTGATGAGTGTGAATTCGTGAAGATGGGGAAATATTCATTTTCGATCATTTAACTTATACTCCCCCACAGTATATTTGTTTTTGGAGCCACATGTGAGCCATTTGCATCAGGATAAAAAAATATTAAACCGCGTGAAGCGCCTGCAGGGTCAGCTGAATGCTGTTGAACAGTCTTTGCAGCAGCCCCATGCGGAATGCATTGCCGTACTGCAGCAGGCCGCCGCCATTAAAGGGGCCGTGAACGGCCTGATGAATGAATTGATTGAAGCGCATTTGCGCCATCATGTCATCAGCACCGATGCAGCCGTCAATGAAGCGGAACTGGCCGAATTTATGAAATTGCTGAAAAGGTATGGCTAAGTTCTTTGCAGGATAAATTGACCCGGGAAGCCGATCGCCAGTACACTGCTTAAATAATCCTCTCCTTTCTCACTGCTTGCATTTTTGGCTCAGCTGAATGCAATATCCTGCGGCTTTCTTCATGATGAATTCTCAATCTTGGCGCCCATTCATTATGGTCAGCCTTGCCCTGATTATGGGAACGATCGGTACGGCGCTGGCCAGCCCGCTGTACCCGATTTATCAGGAACTGTGGCAGCTGCTGCCCAGCCATATCACTTATATTTTTGTGGCCTATATGTTCGGCTGCATGGCTACACTGCTGTTTCTAGGCCGGGCCAGCAACAGCTTCGGCTTTTTAAGAACACTGCAGGCCGGGATGCTGTTTGTGATTACAGGCCTGGCATTGTCCGCTATTTCTCCCAATGCGCTGACCCTGTCTTTTGCCCGCTTTCTGATCGGCATTGCTTCAGGCTTAATCAGTACGTCTGCAATGCTCGGGCTGATTTACACCATTCCAGACAGCCACAAACAGAGCGCGCCGCAGCTCAGTTCCATTATTACCGTTATCGGGTTTGGTTTAGGGCCTTTGATTGGCGGCATCATTGCGCAATTTTCAGCAAAGCCATTAATGACTCCGTATTTGCCCGTTATTGCTGGAGCTATTGTCAGTTTAGTCAGCCTATTTTCCGTCAAACATGTTCCGACGCAGAAACAGCCTTTTTCCATCGCGCCGCATTTGCAGCTGCCTGAAGCCCAATATCATGGCCTGTTCTATATTGCAGGCTTTACCGCTTTCAGCGCTTTTGCATCCTTCAGCTTATTTGCATCACTGGCGCCCTCTTTTGTGAAGGATATTATTCCCTGGCATGGGCCCATGGTCAGCGGGACTGCAATTGCCAGCATTTTACTGGTATCTGCGCTGTCTCAGTTTACCGCCAAGAAAATGAAGCCGCGCAAAGCATTAAATGCCGGCCTGCTCTCATTGATTATAGGCTGCATGCTGCTGTCACTTTGTGTTTATATGCATTGGAGCATACTGTTTTTCATCAGTGTTTTTGCCGCCGGCATGGGCCATGGCTTGGGGCTGCTGGGCGCTTTCGGCATGATTCACGGCATGACCCAGCCAGAAAACCGCGCAGCCGTTATGTCGACGTACTTATTTGTCGCCTATTTAGGCACGATTCTGCCGATTATTGGGGTGGGCTATCTCTCCGATCATTTCGGTTTTGCCGCCGGCATTTTAGGCTTCTGCACTGCGGTTGGGGCTCTGTGTTTCATTTTGCTGATTTTTCAGCGCAGGCTGCAGGCCCCTTTGCAGCATTAAGCTGATTTTCAGCCATAAAAATGCCCTCATCCGAGGGCATTTTTATGCTTGGAATTTCACTTTCCAATACAGAATGAACCGAAGATCTTGCCCAGCAAATCATCTGCGCTGAAATCACCGGTAATCTCGCCCAGCGCATTTTGCGCAAGGCGCAGGGATTCAGCCACCAATTCACCAGCATGATAAACCGTCAGCTGTTCACGCGCTTCAGCAAGATAATGCTGAGTCCGCTTCATTGCATCCAAATGGCGCGTACGGGCAATAAAAGTGTCTTCTTCGGGCTGGAAGCCTGCATGCGCTGTAATCGTATCTACCAGCGCCTGAACGCCTGTTTCCAGCTTGGCTGACACCGTAATCCTGCGGAAGCCCTGATAATCGGTTAACGCGGGTGCGGCACCCGTTAAATCACATTTGTTGCCTATCAGCATCAACCGTTTAGGTTCAATATGTTCCGCAAAATAGTTTTTAGCCAGTTCAAGCGGGTCTTCACCTTGACTCAAGTCATATACCAGCAGCAGCAAATCGGCCTGTTCAATTTCTTTAATGGCGCGGCGGATGCCTTCTTTTTCCACCACATCGCCCGTTTCGCGCAAGCCAGCCGTGTCCGTCAGGGTAATCGGTAAACCATTCAGGGTGATTTTTTCATGTAAAACATCACGTGTAGTCCCTGCAATATCCGTCACAATAGCGCGTTCCACACCTGCCAAAGTATTCAGCAGTGAGGATTTACCCGCATTCGGCTTGCCGGCAATCACTACCTGCAGGCCTTCCCGCAGCAATTGCCCTTGCCGCGCAGACTGCTGCACAGCACTAACTGATGTACTCACCTCATCCAGCAATTTTAAAATTTTACCATCGACCAAAAAGTCGATTTCCTCTTCAGGAAAATCAATGGCCGCTTCCACATGCAGGCGCAGATGAATCAAGTTTTCCAGCACCGTATTGACTTTGCTGGAAAATGCGCCTTGCAAAGAACGCACGGCCGAACGGGCAGCCGCCTGTGAGGTCGCATCAATCAAATCAGCAATCGCTTCTGCCTGCACTAAATCCATTTTGCCGTTTTCAAAAGCGCGCATGGAGAACTCTCCCGCTTTGGCAGCTGTTGCGCCCAATTCCAATAAGCGCGCCAGCAAAGCATTTTGAATCACAGGCCCGCCATGCCCTTGCAGTTCCACCACATCTTCACCGGTAAATGAGTGCGGATTTGGGAAGCAAATGGTTAAGCCTTCATCCATCACTTCTCCGCGCTCATCCAAAAACTTGCGGAATCCTGCATAACGAGCTTTAGGCAGCGCCGTTTGGCTCAGCGCTTCTGCAATGGCATAAGATTTTGGCCCAGACAGGCGAATCACCCCGACGCCGCCGCGTCCTGGCGGAGTTGCAATCGCAGCAATCGTGGTTCGGTTTTGCATGGTACTCACCTAAATATCTACCTCAAAATCTAAAATGACAGGCAAAGAAAAATCCGCCTAAGATTACCATCTTAAGCGGATTTATTCAGCTCATCAGCAATACTTAGTTTGCTGAAGTCTCTCCGTCACGCTTTTCACGCTCTTTTGCAACACTCTTGTTAATCAGAGTCTGCTGCAAAATGGTGATGCTGTTGTTGCAGATCCAGTACAGAACTAAGCCTGCCGGGAAGAACAGCATAAAGACGGTGAAGATAATCGGCATAACCTTGAAGACTTTCGCCTGCATTGGGTCCGCCGGCTGCGGGTTCAAGCTTTGCTGGATGAACATGGTCGCGCCCATCAGCAATGGCAGGATAAACCATGGGTCCATTGCAGATAAATCTTGAATCCAGCCTAACCATGGCGCATGACGCAGTTCAACGGACTCCATCAACACCCAGTACAGCGCAAGGAAAATCGGCATTTGCAGCAATAATGGCAAGCAGCCCGACAGCGGGTTCACTTGTTCACGCTTATACAGCGCCATCATTTCTTGCGAGAAACGCATGCGGTCTTCACCGAACTCTTCTTTCATGCGCTGCATTTCTGGCGCAATCACCCGCATTTTCGCCATCGAGCGGTAGCTCTTAGACGACAGCGGCCAAAGAATCAATTTCACCAGAACTGTCAATAGAATAATGGACCAGCCCCAGTTGCCCACTAAGCCATGGAAGAATTGCAAGCCAATGAACAGCAGCTTCGCAATCGGCCACAGCCAGCCATAATCAACAGTCTGGTTTAAGCCTGCAGCAAGATCTTTCAATTCAGATTGAACTTTTGGACCCGAATAGAAAGTTGCATCCACTTCCGCTGCCGTGCCGGCAGGAACATTAATCGCCGGAGAGGTAAAGCCAATGATGTTCATGCCATCATTTGATTTACGTGACTCTAATTTCGCAGCAAATGGCTGGCCATCCGCCTGAGTCAATTTTAACTCACCAGGAATCCATGCGCTGACAAAGTAATGCTGCACTATCGCAACCCAGCCGCCTTTAGCGTCAACATTCAATTTTTCATCATTGAAGTTGGCAAATTTCAGCTTGTTGTAGTTTTCATCCGGTGACCCCCAAGCGCCCCCCAAGAAAGTTCCCAAAGTGAAAATACCTTGGTCTGATTTTCCAGGATCTTCCGAGTTATCGCGCTTCAGCTGGCCAAACATCTGGCCTTGCCAATTTTGGCTGCTGCGGTTCACAATTTTGTAGCTGACGACAATCGGATACTCGCCTTGCTTAAAGGTGAATGTTTTAATGATTTCTACGCCGTCAGCTGTTTTCAGCAGCATCGGCACAGTTAAAACTTTTTCAGCTTTACCGTCTTTACTTTGAGCAGACTTCGCATCAGCCAGGCTGTAAGAAGCTTTTTCAACTTCATACGTTGGACGGCCAGTGCGCGCACTGTCTGGACCATTCAAGCCAATCAGGCCCGATTGAGCGACATAGGTGCGCTTGGCATCGCTTTCCAGCATGACAAAAGGTTCATCACTGTCTTTATTTTTGTCATGATTGAGTAATTCAACACGAACAATATCGCCGCCTTTCGGGTTAATCCAAAGGTGGTAAAGGTCAGTTTTCACTGAAACTAGCTGTTGACTTACAGGTGCAGTGGCGTCTGCTGTCTGCTGCGCTGCAATATTTGCCTGCGGCACATCGGATGATGCTGCGGCAGTTTGGCTGTTTGGCAAATCTGCAGATACTTCATGTGACACAACAGCAGCGGTTGGCTGCGGTTTGCTGTCTGCATGACCGTAATCTTTTTGCCAAGCCAAAATGAGCAAATATGCGACAACAAACATGGCCCCGAGAATAGCAATCCTGGCCCATTGTTGCATATCTAATACCCCAAGTGGTTAGAGTGATTTTGGTTCAATAAACGATCACGAAAGGGTACAGCAACGTGAAGCGTTTGAGAATCTATTTGCTGAAATGAAATAAAACGGACAGCTTTTTTGCTCGGCACAGGATCATAGCCCGATCCGCCCCAAGGATGGCAGCGGCAAATGCGCTTAACAGACAGCCAAGTTCCACGCGCAGCGCCATGCAAATGGACTGCTTCCAATGAATATTGTGAGCACGTAGGAATATAGCGGCAGCGGGGTCCGAGCAGCGGACTAATCGCAATCTGATAAAAACGGATCAACCAATGCAGTAAATGTACCATTGGCCATCTCTACTTTTGCGGGGAGGGAGCTATTTTTGAATGCTTTTTGGCAAGGCGGTTCAGCTTTTGCCAAGCAAATTGTAATTGCTGATGCAATTCAGCATTAGGTACTGCATCAATGCCAGCTTTGGGCATGACGATAATATCCAATTCACTTAATTGCTGCTGATGCAAGCGAAAACTTTCGCGAGCAAGGCGTTTTACTCGATTTCGTTCGTGTGCGCGGCGCACTTTTTTCTTGGCAACAACAATACCCAAACGGCTATTCTGCAGTTCGGAATGTTTTGCAAGAAATAAGAAATGGGGCTGATGCACTTTAAAAAGCGCACCATCGAAGACACTTTTATAATCGGCAGCACAGTGTATGCGTACATCTGTGCTGAAGCCATAAAGTGCTGTCATAACGCCCAAGTCGCTATAGCGCTAACTGATTAAATTAAACAGTTAAGCTATGACGGCCTTTAGCACGGCGGCGAGCCAATACTTGACGGCCAGCTTTTGTAGCCATACGGGCACGGAAACCGTGAACACGTTTACGTTTCAATTCAGAAGGCTGGAAAGTACGTTTCATGTCGAAACTCCAAAAGTGATCTTTCTATAAAGGTTCGCGATTTTAGTGCTCATTGCTTGAGCTGTCAATGAAAAACAGGCTTTCTTTCAAAATTAAGCCTAAATTGTAATTTATATCTCTCTATTACCAATTAAACCCAAAAAAGTTACACACAAAGTAAGATGCTGTTTATAATAAGTTAATAACTTATCTTCAAGTTTACCAACAGGGTTATCCACAATGAGTGCCTGGCTTTGAATTTTCATTGCGGTTTAAATTTGAATTTAATCTGCAACTCAAGTTATCCCCAAAAATAGACGCTGTTATTATTAAATTCAAATTTAAAAATTTAAATTTATTATTATTAAGGGCCGTTTTTTCTGTGGAAATCGGTGATAAGCCTATAAATAACAAAACAGTATGTTGTGAATAACTCTGTTTTTATAATTTTGATACATTGTGGATAACTTTATGATATATTTTATCCACAACCTGTGGGTAAGGTTATCCACACTGTGTTTTAAATTTAAATTTAGACTGAATTGCGATTTTTTAGCCAAAAAACACTGAATTAACCATGACAGATGTGGATAACTTGGTTAGAATGGCGGCCCGCTTGGGCGGGCAGAACGTATTTTTTTATGCACAATGGATTGAAATAGGGGTTTCACATGCTTTGGACAGATTGCTTAACTCGTTTGCGCCAAGAGTTATCCGGCAATGTCTTTACAATGTGGATCCGGCCATTAGTGGCAGAAGAAGCAGAAGACACTTTACGTCTATTTGCGCCAAATCCTTATTGGACACGCTATATTCAAGAGCATCATTTAGAGCTGATTTCAATTTTAGCGGAACAGCTGTCTGAAGGCCGCGTGCGCAAAGTTGAAATTTTGGTCGATTCAAGGCCGGGCGCAATTTTGTCTGCAAATGAACAGCCTGCAACCACCACTGCTGCATTGGAATCTGTTCCTGCACCTATGGTCAAGCCTAGAAAAGAGAAAGAGGAAACAGCAGGAAAGAACAGCCGCAAGCGCCAGCTGAATCCTTTATTTACCTTCTCTTTATTTGTTGAAGGCCGTTCTAACCAAATGGCTGCTGAAACTTGCCGCAAAGTGCTTACTCAGCTAGGCGCATCACAGCATAATCCGCTGTTTTTGTATGGTCCGACAGGCTTAGGTAAAACACATTTAATGCAGGCTGTCGGAAATGCTCTGCTGCAGGCAAAACCTAATGCCCGCGTGATGTATATGACTGCAGAAAGTTTTGTTCAGGACTTTGTCAGTTCGCTTCAGCAGGGGAAAGTTGAGGAATTCAAGAAAAATTGCCGCTCATTGGATTTGCTTTTGGTTGATGATATTCACTTGCTTGCCGGTAAAGAGGCGAGCTTGGTGGAGTTTTTCTATACGTTTAATGCGCTGCTCGATGAATCAAAGCAAATTATTTTGACTTCAGACCGTTATCCAAAGGAATTGACTGAACTTGACCCGCGTTTGGTGTCCCGTTTTTCATGGGGCCTGTCGGTGGGAGTGGAACCTCCTGATATTGAAACCCGGATTGAAATTTTACTGAAGAAAGCTGAAAGCAATAATGTGGAATTGCCACGCAACTGCGCG
Source organism: Acinetobacter entericus (assembly GCF_026168575.1). Taxonomy (NCBI): domain Bacteria; kingdom Pseudomonadati; phylum Pseudomonadota; class Gammaproteobacteria; order Moraxellales; family Moraxellaceae; genus Acinetobacter; species Acinetobacter entericus. Next base: position 21,244 of record NZ_JAPEQW010000026.1, on the reverse strand, counting down.
CTGTTTATTGCGCAGCAAGTGGTTGCAAACGTCCGTGAATTGGAAGGCGCCCTCAATAAAGTTGTTGCGATTTCGCGTTTCAAGGGCACACCGATTGATTTAGAAGTGGTGCGTGAGTCTTTGAAGGATGTTTTGGCGATCCGCGCGCGCACAATCAGTACGGAAAATATCCAGCGTGTGGTCAGCGAATATTTTAGAATTCCTTTAAAAGAACTGATTGGCCCGAAACGCACCCGCATTTATGCCCGTCCGCGCCAGCTCGCCATGGGGCTTGCCCGTGAGCTGACAGGTGACAGTTTTCCTGAAATCGGCATGGCATTTGGCGGCCGCGATCACAGTACGGTCATGCATGCCTGTGAAAAAGTGCAGAGCTTGCGTGAAGAGGATCCGATCTTCAATGAAGACTACAAAAACCTGCTCCGTTTACTGCAAAGCTGATTGTATTTTTGCTTAAATTCTGTTCTTGCAATGCGGCATATTCTGCCGCATAGTACACTGTTAAAAATCAATTTATCTGTTCATAATCTTCATTTTTAGAGGAAAGTATCGTGCGTTTAAAAATCGCGAAAGAAAACTTACTGAATGTTCTATCACATGTCGTAGGAGCGGTTGAACGTCGCCATACCTTAAACATTTTATCTAACGTGAAGGTTCAGGTTACTGAGCAGGCGCTGACCATTACCGGTTCAGATTTGGAAGTTGAATTGGTTGCCAGCACACCGCTTGCAGAAGGCGCTTGCCTGCAGGCTGGCGAAACGACTGTGCCTGCGCGGAAATTAATGGATATTTGCAAATCTTTGCCTTCAGCAGCGCTGATTGATTTGCAGATTACTGAAGATATGCGCTGTATCTTAAAGTCAGGCAATAGCCGTTTTGTTTTGGGCACTTTGCCGGCAGAAGATTACCCTTTGCTGAATACAGAAAATACGCAGGGCACGCAGGTAACAGTGACGCAGCGTGAATTAAAGCGTTTATTTGAAAAAACCTCTTTTGCTATGGCTGTGCAGGATGTGCGTTTCTACCTCACGGGCACTTTGCTGGAAATTGATCAAAATCAGCTGCGCGCAGTGACGACTGATGGCCACCGTTTGGCGCTGTGTGAAACTGCCGCATCTTCCAATTCCTCTCAGCTGGTTCAAGCGATTGCGCCGCGTAAGGCAGTGGGTGAGCTGCAGCGCTTGCTCAGCGTTGAAGATGAACAGTTATCTTTGCTGATTGGCCGTGAACTGCTGAATGTGACCATCCGCATTCCAAACCGTGATAAAGAGCAGGGTGACATTACCGTGCGTTTCACGACTAAATTGATTGACGGAAAATTTCCGGATTACCGCCGTGTTATTCCCCGCGGCGGCGATAAAAATGTGGTGATTGCGCATGATGTGTTTAAGCAGTCTTTGCAGCGTGTGGCAATTCTGAGTAATGAAAAATTGCGCGGCGTGTTTTTGAATTTTGATGCTGATACATTGCAGTTGCGCGCCAATAACCCTGAACAAGATGAGGCGATTGAGGATTTGGCGATCCAATATGCTGATGCGCCAATGGAAATGTCGTTCAATGCGCAGTATCTGCTGGATGTGCTGAGCGTGCTGGATGGCGATGATGTTTCAATGACCATGACGGAAGCCAATCAGTCAGTATTGGTGCAGGATCCGACAAAGCAGGATCAAACCTATGTTGTGATGCCGATGCGCGTTTAATTTTTTTATAAAATATTATGCATATTGCGCGTTTACATGTAGAACGTGTTCGTAATTTAAAAACGGTTGCACTCTCTGAGCTGCAGCCGTTTAATGTCTTTTACGGGCAAAACGGTTCAGGCAAAACTTCTATTCTTGAGGCAGTGCATTTACTGGCGACAGGGCGTTCTTTCCGGACACACATTCCGAAGCATTATATTCAAACTGATGCAGCGGATGCGATTGTATTTGCCCAGTCTGCAACTGACAAAATCGGCATGCAGAAAATGCAGTCTGGCGAACAGCTGATTAAAGTGAACGGCGATTTGGTCGCGACACAGGGGCAGCTGGCAAAAATCCTGCCCCTGCAGCTGATTGATCCTCAAAGCACAGATATTATCGACCATGGCGCAAAGCCGCGGAGGCAGATGCTGGATTGGATGATGTTCCACGTGGAACCGGAGTTCTATCATGCCTGGCAGTATTATTCACGCGCATTAAAGCAGCGCAACAGCCTGCTGAAAACCCGCCGCAATCTCAGCCTGTCGGATTTGGAACCGTGGAACAAAATGCTCAGTGATTATGGCGAGGTGCTGCATATGCAGCGCGCCGGCGCTGTTGAGCAATGGCAGGTTTTTTTTGAACAGGATTTAAAGCGGCTTTTGCCGGATTTGGCAATTGCTTTAGAATACAGCCCAGGATTTCACAGCGGCACAGGTTTGCTGAATGATCTTACCAATAGCCATTATAAGGACATCGAGCGGCGCTACACTGAATATGGCCCTCACCGTGCAGACCTGCGCTTAAAAACCCCTCTGGGCGACGCCGAAGCCGTGCTTTCCCGCGGTCAGAAAAAGCTCTTGATTATGGCCTTAAAACTGTCACAGATTGCAATGCTGCATGCGTGCAACAGGGAAACTGTGGTATTATTAGATGATCTGACAGCAGAATTAGATTTAACCGCACAACAACGTTTAATTGATCGCTTGAGCCAACTTGGCAGCCAGGTTTTTGTAACCACTTTAGACCGTGAATCTGTACAGAATCACTTGCGTGATTTGTCTATTTCCTATCAATTATTCAAAGTCGAAAACGGTCAAATTCAGGCTGTCGCACAATGATTTTAGATTTTACCCGTCTTGGGATAGACCTATTTTTCCACTAGGGAGAAACCATGAGTTCAGAAGATCAACAAGCTGCTTCTCAAACAGAACAAACCACTGAAAAAGCTTATGATTCCTCTAGCATCAAAGTATTGCGTGGTTTGGATGCAGTTCGTAAGCGTCCAGGCATGTATATTGGCGATACGGATGATGGTTCAGGCTTGCACCACATGGTGTTTGAGGTGGTGGATAATGCCATTGATGAAGCGCTTGCAGGCCACTGTGATGAAATTTTGGTGACTATTCACGAAGATGAGTCGGTCAGTGTTTCAGATAATGGCCGCGGTATTCCAACCGATATTCACCCGGAAGAAGGTGTGTCCGCAGCGGAAGTGATTCTGACTATTCTGCATGCCGGCGGCAAGTTTGACGACAACAGCTATAAAGTATCCGGCGGCTTGCATGGTGTGGGCGTGTCAGTTGTAAACGCGCTTTCAAGCAAACTGGAACTGACTATTCAGCGCGCCGGGCATATCCATCAGCAGGAATATAAGCACGGTGATCCTGTGTATCCGCTGAAAATTGTGGGCAATACTGATGAGACCGGGACGACTGTCCGTTTCTGGCCAAGTGCGGAAACTTTCAGCCAGACCATTTTTAACGTGGACATTTTGGCGCGCCGCTTGCGTGAGCTTTCATTCCTGAATGCCGGTGTACGCATTGTTTTGCGCGATGAGCGCATCAATGCAGAGCATGTCTTTGATTATGAAGGCGGTTTATCTGAGTTTGTAAAATATATCAATCAGGGCAAAACGCATCTGAATGAAATTTTCCATTTTACAACCCAGGCTGAAAGCGGAATCGGCGTTGAAGTGGCGCTGCAATGGAATGATACCTATCAGGAAAATGTCCGCTGCTTTACCAACAATATTCCGCAAAAAGATGGCGGCACGCATTTGGCCGGATTCCGCGCAGCGTTGACCCGCGGTTTAAACAATTACATGGAAAGCGAAAACTTGCTCAAAAAAGAGAAAGTGGCGGTTTCCGGTGATGACGCCCGTGAAGGCTTAACTGCGATTGTCTCGGTAAAAGTGCCTGATCCTAAATTCTCTTCGCAAACCAAAGAAAAACTGGTGTCCAGCGAAGTGAAGCCTGCGGTTGAACAGGCCATGAATAAAGCGTTCTCTGAGTATTTATTGGAAAATCCGGCCGCTGCCAAGTCTATCGCAGGCAAGATCATTGATGCAGCGCGTGCCCGTGATGCAGCGCGCAAGGCGCGTGAAATGACCCGCCGCAAAAGCGCCTTGGACATTGCAGGCTTGCCGGGCAAGCTGGCGGACTGCCAGGAAAAAGATCCTGCACTGTCTGAATTGTATCTGGTCGAAGGTGACTCCGCTGGCGGTTCTGCAAAACAGGGCCGTAACCGCAAAATGCAGGCTATTTTGCCGTTGAAAGGCAAAATCCTGAACGTGGAGCGTGCGCGCTTCGACAAGATGATTTCTTCACAGGAAGTCGGCACCTTAATTACTGCTTTGGGCTGCGGTATTGGCCGTGAAGAGTACAATCCGGACAAACTGCGTTATCACAAAATCATCATCATGACCGATGCTGATGTGGATGGTTCGCATATCCGTACCCTGCTGCTGACTTTCTTCTTCCGTCAAATGCCTGAGCTGGTGGAACGCGGCTATATCTATATTGCCCAGCCGCCGCTATACAAGCTGAAAAAGGGCAAGCAGGAACAGTACATCAAAGATAATGACGCATTGGAAACGTACCTGATTTCAAATGCGATTGATGAGCTGGAATTGCATATCAGTGCGGAAGCGCCGGCTATCCGCGGTGACGCTTTAGCGAAAGTCATTGCTGATTACCAGACGTCACAGAAGAGCCTGCACCGTTTAACGCTGCGCTATCCTGCCAGCCTATTGGATGCATTGCTTGCGGTTGACGGCTTTAAGCTGGATCAAATTGCAGATCAGGATTATGTGCAGCAATGGGGGGAGCAGGTTTGCGCATCTATTGCGAAAACGCAGCCGAGCTTGCGTCCAGAATTATCTTTGGAAATTTTGGATAAAGAAACTGCAGACGGTCATAAAATTCAGACTTATCTGCCCCGCATTACGATCTATGTTCATAATTTGCCGCACAATTACTTGCTGGATTCAGGCTTGCTGGGTTCGGGCGAATATGCGCGCCTGCTGAAAAATTCAAGAAGCTGGTTTACGCTGCTTGAAGACGGCGCTTACTTGCAAAAGGGTGAGCGTAAAATTCCGGTCAGCACCTTCCATCAAGTCTGGCAGCACATTTTGCAGGATTCACGCCGCGGCATGATGATTCAGCGTTATAAAGGTCTGGGTGAAATGAATGCGGAACAGCTCTGGGAAACCACTATGGATCCAGAAAACCGCAACATGCTGCAGGTAACAGTTCAGGATGCGATAGAAGCAGACCGCATGTTTGCCTGCTTAATGGGTGATGATGTAGAGCCGCGCCGCGCATTTATTGAAGAGAATGCATTAAATGCTGATATTGATGCCTAATTTGCTTACAGATTAGCCTTAAAAAATCGCCCTTCGGGGCGTTTTTTTTGTGCTATGGTAAATAAATTGATTGAATTATAATCAGTTCGACTGTTATTAAACTGACTTATACACGTGTCATGATGCTGAAAACGGCTATTTTTGATGCGGTAAAAGCGAGGTCATTATGATGGATAATCAATTGGAAAAAGTTCGTGATATCTGGGTCAATGCTTTTTTTACGGGAAATTATGAAGTATTGGCGCAGTATGAGGATGAGCATTTTAAGGCTATTTATGAGCAGGATGGCCGTGTGGAAAGCAATTATACCCGCTATGACCGCATTGCGCATGCGGTAAAAAATGGCGTATGGAAGCCTAAAAAGCCTGATGTGGAATATGAAGAATATGAGTTCAATCATGATCAGACTGAATGCTGTGTGCTGATTGGCTTAGAAGAAAATCAGCAGCAAATTAAAGAAATTTGGGTCTTTGACGGCACGTGGAAAATTCGAGAATTAAGGTTTTTGAAGGCCAAAAAAGTTGTGCTTCATTAACTTGTCCACAGGCTGGAAAAGCTGGAAGCCTGACCAAAAATGCATGCGATTTGGGTGGTTAAACCGCAGCAGCTGTGGATAAATTTTAAATTTAAACTACAAAATTGAGCGCAGTCATCGTATAATTTTATCCACAGCTGTAGATAAGTAAAAGAATGAATTTAAAAAATAAACGCCGTATCTGAATTTAAAAACAAGAATGCTATTTAAATTTATTTGCACTGATTCTCTTTGAATTTAAATTGCTGTGCGTCGCTTGGGTGGAGCCAATGTCTTGTTTTATTTAAGGCTGAGAAGATTTTTTTGGCCTTTGCTGAGTGAAGTACTGCTATTTTTCGGCTTTTGTAGGGCTGATGTATTGGTTTGGACGAGAATTCCATAAAAATTCACCAATTAAGAAAATCTTAACAATATGTATTTTGTATATTTAAGAAAAACTTAATAATTTAAATTTTTATTTTAAGTATCTGATTTTAAATATTAATTTCCTAAAAATCGTTTCTTTCGATTGCATGGAATTTTTTTCTGCATCATTTTGGCTGTGATTTGGCTATAAAAATCAGTTTTTATTGTGTTTCGTATGATTTTGCAGAAAAATGCGATGAAACTGTTTTGGATATTTATGTGTTCAATAAAAAAAACCCTGCAGAGCAGGGCTTTTAATCAGGTCCTTAAACATTCAGGCGAGCATATTAATCAAAAGAAGCTTCGAGCTCTTCCAGCTCCATCATCAGTTCAAGCATCTGTTCTTCAGACTGCGTTAATCGGCCTTTCAGTTCAGTCTGCTCATTCATCAGCTTCAGCAAATCATCTTTACGGCCGGCATCATAAAGGGCGCTGTCACCCAGCAGATTCTCAATTTCCGCCAAGCGGGGCTGCATTTTTTCAACCTGCTGTTCACATTTTTCAATGTTTTTTCGGATCGGCCGGCTGGCTTCACGGCGCCGCGCTGCTTCTTTGCGCTGCGCTTCTTTATCCAGCTTAGAAATAACAGGTTTAGCTTCGACTAATGATTTTACTGGTGCGGCCGGCTTTTGGCCATTTTTCATCATGTCGATACGCGCTTGACGCAGCCAGTCAGCATAGGCGACTAAGTCACCATCAAACTCGCGGCTTTGACCGCCATGCACCAAAATCAATTCATCACAGACGCTGGCAACCAATTGACGCTCATGTGATACCAAAACCACGGCGCCTTCAAAATCCTGCAGCGCCATCGTTAAAGCATGACGCATATCTAAGTCTAAATGGTTGGTTGGCTCATCCAGAATCAGCACGTTCGGACGCTGCCACACAATCAGCGCCAAGGCTAAGCGGGCGCGTTCGCCGCCGGAAAAGCTTTCACTTGGCGTGTCCATGCGTTCGCCGCTGAAGCCAAAGCTGCCTAAGAATGAGCGCAGGCTGGCTTCACTGATTTTTTTATCGGCAATCCGCGCCAATTGAAGCATGGGGCTTGCATTGCCGTCCAAGGCATCCATTTGGTGCTGGGCGAAATAGCCGATGTTCAGCAGTTCAGAATCTTTGCGCAGGCCTTGCAGCAGCGGCAAATCACCGACCAAGGATTTAATCAGCGTTGACTTGCCGGCGCCGTTCATGCCCAGTAAGCCAATACGGCTGGTGGGGGTGATTTGCAGATTCACATTGGTGACAATTAATTTATCGCCATAGCCAATGTCTGCATTTTCCAGTTCCAGCAAAGGTGAACTCATTTTAGTCGGTTCACGGAAGCTGAAGGTAAAGGGCGTATCAACATGAGCTGCGGAAAGCTCCTGCATGCGCTCCAATTGCTTAATCCGGCTTTGCGCCTGTTTCGCTTTGGTAGCTTGCGCTTTAAAACGGTCAATATATTTTTGCAAATGCGCGCGCGTTTCCAGCTGCTTCTCATAAGCTTGCTGCTGCTGCGCCAGACGTTCACTGCGGGTGCGCTCAAAGGTTGAATAGTTGCCCGTATACATAATCAATTCTTGATTTTCGATATGCAAAATATGATCAGTAATGGCGTCCAAAAAGTCCCGGTCATGTGAAATCAGCACCAAAGTGCCTTCATACGCTTTAAGCCAGTCTTCCAGCCATAAAATGGCATCTAAGTCTAAATGGTTGGTCGGTTCATCCAGCAGCAGCAGATCTGAACGGCTCATCAATGTTCGCGCCAGATTGAGGCGCATGCGCCAGCCGCCTGAGAAACTGGAAACATCTAATTGAGACTGGTGCTCAAAAAAGCCTAAACCCGCCATCAATTGTGAGGCTTTGGCTGGGGCAGAGTAGCCGTTGATTTCATCAAAACGGCCATAAAGATGCGCCAATGCATCATTGTCGAGCTGTTCCGGGTGTTCGAGCTGGTGCTGAATTTCCCAGTATTCTTCATCGCCGGACAGAACGAAATCAATGGCCTTCATATTTAAGGCTTTAATTTCTTGCGCCATGTGCGCCACAGTCCATACTGCAGGCCGGGTGAGTGAACCGCTGTCAGATTCGATACCGCCCAATAAAGCCGAGAACAGTGTGGACTTGCCAGCACCATTTACACCGGTTAAGCCAATTTTCCATCCTGGATGCAACTGCATGGACGCTTTTTGAAATAAAACACGCCCACCGCGACGTATAGAAAGCTGATCTAACTGAATCATGAAACTGTCAAAGCACACACAAAAGATGCGCCTATTCTAAAGGAAGCTGGCCTAAAAATGGAAAATGCGCCTGTTTTATTTTTGCGCGGCAGAAAGCAGCGGGTAAAACTTGAGTGTGATTGATTTCGCATTTGTCGGAAAGTTCTGTTTCGCTCTATGCGCTATTGGAAAATCTGCCTATATTCAAAGACTAAAATAAGTAAACTGCACAAGGTTAGGAAAAATGAAAAAAGGAATTTTAATTTTATCCGCACTGGGGATGTGGGCCTGCTCCATGCAAATTCAAGCTAAAGTGAATATTTGTGTCTTTGATTTGCTGGGGAAGGCAGGTGAGTCTTATAAAATGATGGAAGAGTGGGCGCTGCTGAGCAAAACATGGGGGACTGAAGTCAATTTATTGCCTTATCAGGATGAAGCCAAAGTTGAAAAAGATTTTAAAGAGGGAGTATGCGGCGGATTTTACATGACCTCTATGCGCGCCAGAGCCTATAACAAATTTGCGGGTTCAATTGATGCATTAGGCGGTGTGCCAAGCAATGAAATTGCGCAAAAAGCCATTGCCTATGTGCTGGATAGCCGCAACAACAAACGTCTTGTGACTAAAATGGGCAATGATGCTTATGAAGTTGCAGGCATTGGCCAGATCGGTTCGGCCTATATTTTTGTTAAAGACCGCAGTTTGAATACTATTGAAAAAGCCAAAGGAAAGAAATTTGCCATTTTGCATTATGACCGCGCGCAGAAGCAGATGGTGGAACGGATTGGCGCTATACCGGTGATGTCTGACATTTCAAATTTTATCCGAAAATTTAATCAAAATGACGTAGATATTGTCGCTGCGCCGGCTTATGCATTCAAGCCATTGGAAATATACAAAGGCCTTGGCAGCAAAGGCGGCATGATCGATTTTCCTGTCGTGAATGTCACCGCTGATTTGGTGCTGCGTCAAAGTGAATTTCCTGAAGGCTATGCAGTCAAGTCCCGCGCTTGGTTTGTGAAGCAGCTTCCTAAAAGTTTTGCGATGGTGAAACGCATGGAAGCTGAGATTCCATCCAAATATAGAATACAGCTGACGAAAGAGGAGAAAGCAGCGTATCAAAAACTGCTGCGTGACGGCCGCATAGATTTAACAGCTCAGGGAACTTATGACGCTGTGATGATGACGGTGCTGAAAAAAGCGCGCTGTACCGTAGAAAGAACCAATTTTGAATGCTCCCTCAGCGGCGAATAAGCAGCATTATTTTATAAGTTTGTAAAAATAAGAGAATTAAGCGCGATTATTGATCTAAATTGAATCTAGTATAAGTGATTAATAAATAATTAAAATTTAATAAATATCTTAAATTTAATGCGGCTGAATTGGCAGAATAGACTGAAATGACATAAATAAATGGAGCAAATGCTCTATTTTTTTAAAAATAACTTGCTTAATATTTGCAGTGTGTACGGACACCCTTGAAACAAAAAGATTCTAAAAGGATAAATACAATGAAAAAAACACTACTCTCATTGGCGGCATTTTCTGCAATTGGACTTGCAGGAACTGCACAAGCAGCAAAAGTCGATGTCTGCGTATTTGATTTGCTGGGGAAATCCGGTGAATCTTTTCAGATGGCTCAGGAATGGGCATTGGCGGCAAAAGGCTGGGGTGCTGAAGTAAATTTGATTCCGCGCCAGGACGAAGCTGTTGCGGATAATGATTTTAAAGCTGGAAAATGTGACGGTGTATTTATGACGGCCATGCGCGCGCGTCAATACAATAAATTTGCCGGCTCTATTGATGCATTAGGCGGTGCGCCAAGCAATGAAATTGCCAAGCGCGCGATTACCTTTGCATTGGACAAGCGCAATGAAAGCAAAATGGTCAGCAATTTAGGCGGTAAAAAATACGAAGTTGCCGGCATTGCACCTTTAGGTTCAGCTTTCATTTTTGTCCGGGATAAAAAAATCGACTCAATTGAAAAAGCGGCCGGTAAAAAATTTGCTGTGCTCGGCTATGACGAAGCGCAAAAAATCATGGTGCAGCGTGTGGGCGCGCAGGCGGTGATTTCAGATGTTTCCAACTTTGTGGCGAAGTTCAATAATGGGCAGGTCGATATGGTTGGCGCGCCAGCATATGCTTATAAGCCGTTGGAAATTTACAAAGGTTTAGGCAGCAATGGCGCAATGTTCAATTTCCCTGTACTGCAGGTGACTGCTGACTTTATTGTGCGTCCGGACCAGTTTCCAGCAGGCTTTGGCCAAAAGTCACGGGACTGGTTTGTGAAAAACCTGCCGAAGAGTTTTGCTATGATCAGCCGTTTAGAAGCAGGCATTCCAGCAAAATATAAGCTGAATCTGACAGCGGAAGACAAAACCAAATATCAAAAACTGCTGCGTGAAGGCCGCATGGATATGACCAAGCGCGGTATTTATGATCCGGGCATGATGTCAGTGCTGAAAAAAGCGCGCTGTTCTGTCGATAAGGCAAATTTTGAATGTTCACTTGGCGGTGAATAGTTTGATTTTTAACAAAAAAAGCCTAGATGATTCTAGGCTTTTTTTACATGATGATTTGTCAGTTTCGCCATTGAGCAGAATGGTGAAGCGCGCAATGATATCAATGCAGAAGGTTCTTCAGCTTATGATGCGGAACAGTAAAAGCGCAGAATGCCGATAAGCAAAACAATGGGCATAAAAATAAACCCAAATATAAAAGCAAGAATAGCAGCACTCAAAAGGAAAGAAAAACATGGCGAAGCAATGGATGAAAGCATGTGCATTAACTGCAGGATTAATGGCCGCCGCTGGCGCTGTTCAGGCGAAACAAGTGGTATGCGTATTTGACTTGGTGGGTAAGAGCGGTGATGTATATGCGCTGATGAAAGACTATCAGCTGGCCGCAAAAACTTGGGGCGCTGATATAGAGCTGCGTGTGGGGCAGAATGAAGCAGTGATTGCTGAAGATTTTAAAGCAGGCAAATGTGACGGCATCAGTGTAACAGGTATGCGCGGCCGTCAATTTAACTCGTTTACAGGCTCATTGGATGCAATTGGCGCAATTCCGGATCTGAAGCTTGCTGTAAAAGTGATGCAAGGGCTTGCAAATCCTGCATTTTCAAAAAGCATGGTGCATGGCAAATACGAAGTTGCTGGGGTAATTCCTGTGGGGGATGCCTATTTGCTGGTGAATGACCGCAGCATTAATACGGTTGCGAAAGCCGCAGGTAAAAAAATTGCAGTGCTGGACTATGATGAGGCGCAAAAAATTATGGTACAGCAGGTCGGCGCGCAAGCGGTCAGCGCGGACGTGACAAACTTTGGCGCTAAATTCAATAATGGCCAGGTTGATATTATCGGCGCGCCTGCCGCTGTGTTCAAACCCTTGGAATTGCACAAGGGCCTGGGCGCTAAAGGCGCTATCGTTAATTATCCAATCCTGCAGGTGACAGGCAATATTATTATCCGTCCAGATAAATTTCCTGAAGGTTATGGCCAAAAATCACGAGACTGGGTGAAAGGCCAGCTGCCGCGCGCCTTTTCTATTTTAGGCAAAATGAAATCAGATATTCCAAGCAAATACTGGATGGATGTGCCAGTGGCGGACCGTCCAGGTTATCAAAAAATGATGCGTGAAGCGCGGATTGATTTAACTAAGCGCGGCGTGTATGAAAAACGCATGATGAAGCTGCTGTGGCAATTCCGCTGCAAGCAGGACCCGAAAAACTTCGAATGCGCCTTACAGGATGAGAATTATAAACAATCCTGATAGAATTGCTCTGAATTGACTTTTAATCTGCAAGACTGCCCATATATCGAGTATGCTATACTTGAAATATAGTCTTTTTTTTAAAGATCTGAACCGAACAGAGGAATTGACCATGAATGCCCAAGCACTTGTGCTGACTGAAAATGCAGCCAATAAAGTACGTCAACTGCGTGACAGTGAAGGTAATCAGGAGTTGATGCTGCGTGTTTATGTAACAGGCGGCGGCTGTTCGGGGTTCTCTTATGGCTTCAACTTTGCAGAAAGCCAAAATGAAGATGATGCGGAATACAGCAATGGCGATGTGAAAATGCTGGTGGATTCACTGAGTTACCAATACTTAGTGGGTTCAACAGTCGATTATATCGAAGGCTTGGAAGGTTCTCGTTTTATAGTTCAAAACCCGAATGCTTCAACCACATGCGGCTGCGGTTCATCTTTCTCTATCTAAGACTGAACAACGGTTCATAAAAAAAGCCCTTTTCCGAGGGCTTTTTTTATGCTGTCAGCATTTTAAAATGGCATTGCCTGAAAAGAATTAGGCTTCCGGATCCAGTTTAATCGCTTCCAGCAGGTCAAAAATAATGGTGGTGACATCTTGGCTTAAATCACGGTTATTGAAAATTTCATAAGCGGTAATGGTCACATCTGTATCGCTGGGCAGCAGTTTCTGTTCTTCTTCGATTAAATCATTAATCGGCAGCAGGGTTTGCTTCACTTCCAAATGCAGCACATCTTTAAATTCTAGATTTTCATCTTCCAGCTCAATCAGCTGCTCATTAAAGAACGGGAGCAAAATTGAATGGAGATAGGGTTGAATCTCAATAATATCAAAGATTTCGATATCACGGGTTTGCTCAATCGTGCTGATGTGGTCATTCACTTCAATTAAGATATGGTAGTAACTCACATTGCTCTCCACTCAAATGTATTTAGATTTGGTTTGACTGTTTACAATAGCATGAATTCAGTTTTTTGTAGTTTAAATCCGTGATAAAGACATAGAAAAATTAAGGATTTTTACATCTGTAGAGCATTACCGGCGCGCGTACAGCAAGCTTTGGTCGGCAGGCTTCAGCTTAAAATGCTGCAGATCCTGTTCACCTAGAACAGGGTACATTAAGGCTTCTGGATCGGCATGATGGCCTAAGCCCAGCGCATGGCCTAATTCATGCGCCAGGGTAAGGCGTAAATCGTCTTCGGTATCAAACTGATAAATTTGGATTTGGTCGCCCATAAAGACACCTTTATGAAATTCACGCGGCGGAAACCGGTTTTTGGCCTGCATGACATTCCAGTTGTAGCGTTCAATGCTGCTGTTGTGCTGGCCCACTTGCTGATTATATTGCACATTCATTTGATTATAGTAGGCAATATTGCGCTGCAGCTGCTGAGCTTTTTCTTTCAGGGCTTGATATTGCGCTTCAATACGCTGGCGGTTTTCTCCCTGCTCATTTTCAATTCGGCTCCAGCTTATGCGCTGCTGATTCAGATAATCAGCTTCAGCCCGCAGCTGGATCTGCTCTTGACGCAGGCTTTGCTGCATTTGCTCTAAACTGCTTTTAGAGACATCTAAATTGCCGGATATGCGCTGATTGCTGCTGTGTTCCTGATCCAGTTCCTGCTGGGTCTTTTTAAAGGCATTGTAGTTTTCCTGCCGTGCATCATAAATCAGCTTAATTTTCAGTTTGGCCTTGTCATCATATACAAACAGCTGTTTTTGTGTCCCGTCATGCCAAATTTGAATGGCTTCTTTGCTGAGCTGAATCGCTTGTTCTTTACTCATGCCAAAACGGGGGTCAACTTCTGCAATTTGATAGCGCAGGCGGGTATCCAGCGGATGCATGATGCGGTCAGACCATGCGTTATAGCGCAGCTGAAAATTATTTCTCGTTTGAAAGTGAAAAAAAAGTAGAGTCAGTATGATGAAAGCAATAATAACAATGCGCATAAGTCATTATAAATTTTAGTATTTCATGTAATTTAACTGAAAATTAGCAGTTTTAAAATCATTATGGGCATAAAAAAACCGCGCTTTCGCGCGGTTTTTTTTAACTCTTTTGAATCAGATCAAAGAGACAAATTATTTTTTGTCATCTTTCACTTCAGTGAACTCAGCATCTACAACGCCATCATCCGCTTTTTGCTGTTGACCTTCACCGCCTTGGAATGCGTTTGGATCAAAGCCTTCAGCGCCGCCTTGACCTTGCGCCGCTTCATAAGCGCGCTGCGTGATCGGCATAATGATATTTTGAAGCGCTTCAGTTTTCGCTTTAATCGCATCTACATCATTTTCTTTTGCAGTTGCTTCCAACTCAGAAACTGCTGTGTCGATCGCTGTTTTTTCGTCAGCAGTTACTTGCTCGCCAAGATCTTTCACTGCTTTTTGAGCAGAAGATACAAGGGCATCAGCTTCGTTACGCGCTTTTGCAAGCTCTTCAAATTTACGGTCTTCTTCAGCATTCGCTTCAGCATCTTTGATCATCGCTTCAATTTCAGCATCGCTCAAACCAGAGTTTGCTTTAATTTGAATTGATTGTTCTTTACCAGTGCTCTTGTCTTTAGCCGATACTTTCAAGATACCATCAGCGTTGATGTCGAATGATACTTCAATTTGCGGCACACCGCGTGGAGCAGGCGGGATATCGCCCAATTGGAAGTTACCCAGCAATTTGTTTTGCTGCGCCATTTTACGTTCGCCTTGGAACACAGAAATGTCTACAGCAGGCTGGTTGTCAGCAGCAGTTGAGAACACTTGAGATTTCTTCGCAGGAATCGTGGTGTTTTTCTCGATGATTGCTGTTAACACGCCGCCCATAGTTTCAATACCAAGAGTAAGCGGAGTTACGTCAAGAAGAAGTACGTCAGTTTTGTCGCCTGAAAGTACCGCGCCTTGAATTGCTGCACCAATTGCAACTGCTTCGTCAGGGTTCACGTCTTTACGTGGCTCTTTACCGAAGAATTCTTGAACTTGCTGCTGAACCATTGGCATACGTGATTGACCGCCAACCAAAATTACGTCAGAGATGTCAGAAGTCGAAAGACCCGCATCTTTAAGCGCAATACGGCAAGGCTCAATGGTACGGGCAACCAAATCAGCAACAAGACCTTCTAATTTCGCACGAGTTACGTTGATCACTAAGTGTTTAGGACCAGTCGCATCAGCTGTGATGTATGGAAGGTTGATTTCAGTTGCATTAGAAGAAGAAAGCTCGATTTTCGCTTTTTCAGCAGCTTCTTTTAAACGTTGAAGTGCAAGCGGATCTTGTTTCAAGTTTACGCTTTGTTCTTTCTTGAATTCTTCAACCAAGAATTCGATCAACGCGTTATCAAAGTCTTCACCGCCAAGGAAAGTATCACCGTTTGTAGATAACACTTCGATTTGCTGGTCGCCATCAAGGTCAGCGATTTCGATGATTGATACGTCAAAAGTACCGCCACCAAGGTCATAAACCGCGATTTTACGGTCGCCTTCTTTTTTGTCCATACCGAACGCAAGTGCAGCAGCAGTTGGTTCGTTAATGATACGTTTAACTTCTAAACCTGCAATTTTACCTGCATCTTTAGTTGCTTGACGCTGAGCATCGTTGAAGTAAGCAGGAACAGTAATCACTGCCTCAGTTACTGTTTCGCCTAGGTAATCTTCAGCTGTTTTTTTCATCTTTTTCAAGATTTCAGCAGAAATCTGCTGCGGCGCAAGCTGTTTGTCGTTGACTTCAACCCATGCATCGCCGTTGCCAGCTTGAATGATTTTGTAAGGAACCAGGCCAATATCTTTTTGCACCGCTTGGTCTTGGTACTTACGGCCGATCAAACGCTTGATTGCGAATAATGTGTTTTTCGGGTTAGTCACTGCTTGACGCTTAGCAGACTGGCCTACCAGAATTTCACCATCTTTATATGCAATAATAGATGGGGTTGTGCGAGCGCCTTCAGCATTCTCGATGACTTTAACTTTGTCGCCTTCAAGTACGGCTACGCAAGAGTTTGTTGTACCTAAGTCAATACCAATGATTTTAGCCATTAGATGATTTCCTCCAAAATTTTTTTTGCAATGTTTTTGCTTGTTATCCGATATGAGAGCCGTTCAAATTTTTTCAAGTTCTTTTGATAAAAATTTTTCACAAACTCTCGAATTTAAAGGCTCATCCGCCAACCATGACCATGGCAGGGCGAAGCAGCCGGCTATTTAAGGTATAGCCTTTTTGCAATACGGTGCCAATTTGGCCGGCTTTTGCATTTGGATCAATCCCGACTGCCTGATGCAGGTCAGCATTGAAGCCATTCGCGGTATCGGCTTCCGCCACACCAAATTTTTCCAGTGTGGTCAGTAATGATTTCAGGGTCAGCTTGACGCCTTCAACAACAGCCGATTCTTCTTCACCGGCTGCGGCAATCGCGCGTTCCAGGTTGTCGACTGAATCCAGCAATTCTTTAGCAAATTTTTCAAGTACCGTTTCTTTATGTTTTTCTGCTTCACGCTGAATACGCTCTACGCTTTTTTGCGCTTCATAAACTGCGTTAGCAGTACGCGCTTTTTCAAGTTTTAAGCTTTCTTCCAAGTTGGTGATTGTTGCCTGTAAATCTTCAACTGAAACTTCAGCCTGAGTTTTCGCTTCAGGTTCTGCAGCCTGCTCTAGATCTTGAACGTCTTGGTTGTGCTCAGTCGCCATTGATTTACTCCGTTTAAATGGGTTCTTAAACATGTACAGTCCTGTTGGTGCCAGTTCTAACTGCGTTAATTCTGAACTGCCATGATTTGCTAAATTTCATGATTAGTAAAGAAGTCGGGGCTGGCTGTAAAAATTCAAGCGAACAGACTCATTAATTAATACTTTTTATGATAAAAGTGGGTTAAATCATAGGAAAGACTGTGAATCTTCACTTATTTTTATAAAAAATAAATGATTGTTTTAGTAAGCAATAGGTTTCTAATTGTTAAAAGAGGTTCTACTGATAATTTTCAGCTGTTTCCCTTCCAGAGAGTCAGGAGCATAATATCGCCCATGGAGAGCGGCCATATCTTTGAGGAGAGTGAGATGGTGACTGCCGTCAAATTTGCAGGATCTTTCTGGATCATTGCCGCTGCGGATCATTTTTTAAGTGTGATCAATATTTGTGCATAAAAGCGCTTAATAGCAGTGTGATAAAATATTTCACAAAAATGATCAAATCTTTATGATTGCAGCTAGATTCTATTGCTGTAGCTTCTTCTTGTTTTTTGAAATGTGTTTTTTCATGACTTATTCATCTTCTGAATCAGCCTTTTTTTGCTGAGCCGATATGCGTTTAACAGGCAGGCCATACTTGTAAACTTAAAATGCGGCAGTTTGTCAGCTGCACATCAAATGCAAGCGCGCAATGCCTGAAACGGCTCAAGTGACTTTCAGTGACAGAGCAGCCTGCAGCGCAGCAGGAATTTTTTTGAGTTTTCAGCATGCCTTTTGAGGGGGTATTTAATGAAACAGTCAACATGTAAACAGATACTATTGTTAGGCTTTAAACAGTTATTATGCATGCGCAGGCATTCTCTTTCACTCATGGATGGCGGGCTTAGACTGTGATATTCAGAAGATGCGAGTGGGGCTGTAAGGAACAAGATGTTCTGTCAGGTTGGGTTTTATGCATTATCCATACCCAAATGCTTAAATCAAAAAAGCCTACCCATCAGGGCTCTTTTGATTTTCAAGCTGTTTAAAGAGAGCAAAGGGCTGGATTAGTCATTCTGCTGGCGCTGTGAATCATTCCATCGTTTGTTTTGCTGCTGGCGCTGGTGATCCCATTGCTTGCGCTGTTCCAGATGCTGCTGAGCTTGATCGCGTTTTTTACGGTCATATTCATTCCGTTTATCGCGGTCATGCTGCGCGTTTTGACGCTGCTGCTCTAAGCGCTGGCGTTCAGCTGCATTTTTTTTACGCTCCCAGTCCTGCTGGTTTTTACGGTTTTGTTCCCAGTTGCGGCGTTCAATTTCCTGTCTGCGCCGCTCCTGTTCAAGGCGGCTGCGCTGCTGGTATTCCCAGCGCTGGCGGTCCCGTTCACGGTCATAACGGTAATCGTAGCCGCGGTCATAGCCGTATCCATAATTGCGGCCATGATCATAACGGCCATCATGGTAGCCATCATCTGGAAAAGCGACGCAGCCAACAGCCATAAATGCTGTCGCCAAAGACAGCAGAATAATTTTTTTAGCCATGGTCTGGATCCTATGTCAAATGGAGCAGCAAAAAACTCCAAAAATTGAATGAAAATTGTCAATGACATGCTCTTGAAAGAAGCTTAGCTTAGGATGCGATAGGCTGTGTATTTGCTTGTTTAGACTTGTATAAGAAAATGGTCACACAAAGGCTGATCATGTAGAAATTATGAAGAATGGATAAAAGGATGTCCGCAATGACTGCGTTTAATCAGAAAATGCAAGGTTTTTTGGAAAAGGGCCAAGGCGCGGCAGGCCGCGCATTGGATAAGCTGCCGGGTTTTGTACAGGAGCGCTTAGCGAAAGGCTTGGGCTATCCTTATGTATTTCCAGAACTGGATCCTTTGATTAAATGCATGATGGCGGCTCAGCTTAAACAGGGGAAAACGGGTTTCATCGGCGCAGATGTGCAGCGTTCGCGCAAGGCATTTGATTTGCAGATGCAGTCGATTAAAGTTAAGCCGACACCAGTCAAGCAAGTCGAAGACCTGCGTTTGCCTTTGCAAAGCGGTACCGTATTTGCCCGGCATTACCATTCTGCGCCGAATAAGAAGCTGCCGATGATTGTGTTCTATCATGGCGGCGGTTTTGTGGTGGGCAATATAGATACGCATGATGAAGTGTGCAGGCTGCTGGCTGTGCATGCCAAAGCGCAAGTGCTCAGTATTGACTATCCGCTGGCGCCTGAAGCTGGCCCAAAACAGGTGATTCAGTGCTGTGAAGATGCGCTGGCATGGGTGTATCAAAACAGCCGGCAATTGAAAATTTTAAAAGGCCGCATCGCCTTGGCCGGTGATAGCGCAGGCGGCAATATTGCAGCGGTGGTTGCGCAGCGCACAGCGCAGAAAGCCTATGCGCCGCAAGCGCAGCTGCTGCTGTACCCTGTGGTGGATTTTAAAAGCCGCCATCCTTCCTTCTTTGCGTATAAGGATGGTTTAGTGCTGACAGCGGCGGATATAGATTGCGTCACAGATTATTATGCAGAACAGCACCAAGTAGCGCTGGATGATCCGCTGATTTCGCCCACATACGGCAAATTTGAAAAATTAGCGCCAGCTTACATCATTACAGCGGGTCATGATGTACTGCATGATGAGGCAGAGATTTATTCGCATAAACTGCGTCAGCATGGCATTAAGGTGCATTATCAGGAATATGCCGATCAGACGCATGGCTTTATCAATTTAACGCCTGTTTCTTTCCGTGCTAAAAAATACGTGATTGAGATCAGTAAAAATTTCCGCAAATTTTGGGATAAAAAAGGCAGTTAAGCATCGGAAAGGTGTTTCACGTGAAACACCTTTCTTTTTTCTGCTGTATTTGCGCTTCCGGAAAAATCAACTCAAATTCTGAAACATAAAAACTCTGCAAATAACGCGCTTGAGAAAAATCAGGAAACATATCCTGCGTTTCTGTCCATTGTGCTGAATGAAGTTTAGCTAAATGTCCGTGAAATTGGGGCGAAAACTGATAACGCTTTCCTTGCCATGCCTGGCGAATTCTTAAAGCGGCTTTTGGAAGGCGGTCACTGCGAATTGAAAAGCTATATGGCTTTTTTGATTTTTTTAAGTGCAATTGCATGCTTTGCTGCGCAAATTGAATTGTACAGCAGGTTTCCTGCCCTTGTTCCTCCCATTTAAATTCCGCCAGTTCTTTAGGAATCCCCCAAAACTGCTGGCCATGCTTTACTGAGGCTTCAGTCGATACGAAAATTTTGGGAATAGAATTGAGGCGCAATTTGGAGATCAATGGATGATCCAGAATGAGCAGCTCATCATAAGGCCCAATGGGTGAGCTGTGATAGCGCACCAGCAAAACTTGAACCATGCGGCCAAGAGGTGATGCAGCCTGAAGGAAATGCCTGCACCTCTGTATGAAGGAAGGCTTTAGCCAGTAGTTTAAAATAAATCCCTCTCCTTGGAGGCGCCAGGGAGGGGGGTGGGTCAGCGTCCGGCTGTCCCGTAAATTCTGCTTCATTATTTTTCTCATTTATATAGGCCAAAGCTACTGCTTTATTCTGTATGAGAGGCTAAAATATCGCCAGCAATAAATACAACTTTAAAGAGATGAGTCAACGCATGTTAAAACAAGCACTTTTTGCCACGGTTGCTGCTATAAGCCTTAATGCATGGGCCGATAACAGTATTGTAGAAATGAAGACCAATCAGGGCACTATTGAAATAGAGCTTTATAATGACAAAGCGCCAATTTCTGCAAAAAACTTTGAAGACTATATTAAGGCGGATTTTTATCGGGGCACGATTTTCCATCGTGTGATTCCTGGTTTTATGATTCAGGGCGGCGGTATGGATGCGCAAATGGCAGAAAAGCAAACACGCGCGCCCATTAAGAATGAATCTTACAACGGTTTGAAGAACTTACGGGGCACTTTGGCAATGGCCCGCACCAATGACCCAAATTCTGCAAGCAGTCAATTTTTCATTAATACAGTAGACAATGACTTTTTGAATAAAAGTGCAATGAATGCGGGATATGCGGTCTTCGGTAAAGTGATTAAAGGCATGGATGTGGTCGATAAAATTGAAAAAGTGCCCACTGTTAATCGCGGCGTGCATCAAAATGTACCGCAAAGCCTTGTGCTGATTCAAAGTGTGAAGATAAAAGCACCAGCAGCACAAAAAAATGAAAAATAAAATAAATAATAAAATATTTATATTTCTGATTTAAAATCATTGTCTTAGTGTTTTAATTGCTTTTTTATGCGCTATTTTGGCGCATAAAAAAGAAACACACAGTAAAACAAGCTGTTAAAAGCGCTTGCAATGATTCAGAAATGCTCTAGAATGCACCCCATACCGACG
>NZ_JAPEQW010000025.1:0-48679 GCF_026168575.1 Acinetobacter entericus | reverse complement strand
TATTGTGGAATAAGCCCTTAACGATAGGTTTGTGCAACAAAGCCAATACAATATGAAACCGTCTTGCATTATCCACTCCCATGCGGAGCCTGGTTCATCCGCACCCAAAGTGCTAAGTTTTCAGCACATGCTAAAACCTGTATGCATGCCCTGCTTAGCGCTATGCAAATACAGAACTGAAGACGGCAGAAATGCGGTAAATTGACAGATGAGCAAGAAGATTCAAGCAGGCACGGCACTAATTCTCTGACTTTCACCATCCGCCAACTGAACCGGCTAAAGAAAGGAATGCAATCATGTCCGCCAAAGCAAAAAAAGCTGAGAAAAAACCGCTGACCCGGTCGGAAAACATGGCCGCCATCCATTCTAAAAATACCAAGCCTGAAATTCGGATTCGTAAAGCGCTGCATCATTTGGGCTACCGTTACCGCCTGCATGATAAAGGCTTAGCAGGCAAGCCGGATATTGTGCTGAAAAAGTACAATACCGTCATTTTTGTACACGGCTGCTTTTGGCATCGGCATGACTGCAAATATTTTCATTGGCCCAAAAGCAATTTGGACTATTGGCAGCCGAAGATCCTTAAAAATGTTGAACGGGATACGGCCCATACCTTGCAGCTGCTGCAGGCTGGCTGGAAAGTCTGTATTTGGTGGGAATGCGCAACGCGCAATACAGCAGACTTTGAATGGTCTTTAATGCATTTCCAGAAATGGCTGCTGGATGCGGACAACAAGTCTTTAGAACTTTAAATTACAGCAGTATATTCTAGCGCATTGCAACTTTAAGATGGTCAAAAACCAATTTCGCTTCATGGCGCTTAATATCCCGCATGCACGCGCGCATCCAACTTATTTTACGCAGCTGCCCTTGCGCTGCAAGAAATTCAGCACTGAATTTACTTACAAAACTTAACAATTAATAAAAGCACAAACTTGTTCTAAAAATTAAAACTTTTTGTTATTAATTTCATTACTTTATATTATACACATCTCAATAAAATACACTTATTACGAATTGCGTAATTAATTTATGTATTGAATAATTTTATCACCGCTTTATGATGAAACAACAGATTGATTTTATCAAATATGTTTCATGAAATTGCTTTCAGCAAGTTCGGAAAATTAAACTTAGGCAAATGGAATTGTCATAAAAATTAGTTAGATATCATAAATATGCACGTCCATTTGCGCTATACAACAAACTTAAATACGGCAATAGGATTGCCTGAAAAAAATGAGGACGTTTTATGAATGAGTTAGCAAATCCTTTAGAACTCTGCGGATTTGAATTTATTGAGTTTGTCTCTCAAGACGGTGAACTGGATGCCATTTTTCAAACCATCGGCTTCAGCAAAGTCGCAAAGCATAAATCTAAAAATGTGTATTTATGGCGTCAGGGCAATATCAACATCATTTTGAATTATCAGCCTGAATCCTATGCGGCATTTTTTTACAAAGAGCACGGCCCTTCTGCCTGCGCAATGGGATTCAGAACTAAAGATGCAGCGAAAGCATTCAATAAGGCCGTTGAATTAGGCGCAGAACCGATTTACAGCAAAATCGGCCCAATGGAATTAAACATTCCAGCCATTAAAGGTATTGGCGGTTCCCCTATTTTCTTGGTTGACCGTGATATTTATGAAAGTGATTTTATCTTTACTGAAGGCCAAGATCCGCACCCCGCTGGAACTGGCCTCAAAGAAATCGATCATTTGACCCATAATGTTTATAAAGGCCGTATGGACTATTGGGCCAATTTCTACGAGAAAATCTTTAATTTTCAAGAAATCCGCTACTTTGACATTAAGGGTGAATATACCGGCCTAACCTCTAAAGCGCTGACTGCGCCAGACGGTAAAATCCGTATCCCGCTGAACGAAGACTCCGACAAAGGCAATGGGCAAATTGCAGAATTCTTAAGTGAATTCAATGGTGAAGGCATTCAGCATATCGCATTTATTACTGATGACCTGCTTGGCACTTGGGACAAGCTGAAAGCATTGGGCGCTAAATTTATGACACCGCCGCCTAGCACCTATTACGACATGCTGCCGGAACGCCTGCCAAATCACGGCGAACCGACAGAAGATCTGCAAAAACGCGGCATCTTGCTGGACGGCAATACAAAAGATGGCAATCACCGCCTGCTGCTTCAGATTTTCTCTGAAAATATGCTTGGCCCAGTCTTTTTTGAATTTATTCAGCGCAAAGATGATGACGGTTTTGGCGAGGGCAATTTCAAAGCCTTGTTTGAATCAATTGAACGCGACCAAATTAAGCGCGGCGTACTGGATATTTCCAATGCTTGATTTTAGGTATGCACTGTAAAGCCATGCTGCGGCTTGCCTAGGCATTTAATCAAACCACGCCTAGGCAATGCTCTTTTTATGAGCATGATCTTCAAAAAATTACGATACTGCTCTGATGGCCCAAGCAAAACAATAAGAATACGGACATTCAATGATAGAGTACGATCACGACACGGATGATGGAAGCAAATGCCTCAAACACCTCAACATCAACAAGGAAACCTGAAAAAAGGTTTAAGCAGCCGCCACATTCAGCTGATTGCTTTAGGCGGTTCAATCGGCACCGGTTTATTCCTTGGCATTGCGCAAACGATCAAACTGGCGGGCCCTTCGGTCATTCTCGGCTATGCCATTGCAGGCCTGATCGCTTTTTTAATGATGCGCCAATTAGGCGAAATGATTGTTGAAGAACCGGTCAGCGGTTCATTCAGCCACTTTGCTTATAAATATTGGGGCAAATTTGCTGGCTTTATGTCGGGCTGGAACTATTGGGTGCTGAATATTTTGGTCTGCATGGCTGAGCTCAGCGCGATTGGCCTATATATTCATTACTGGTGGCCCGATATTCCGACCTGGGTCTCGGCTTTAGGCTTTTTCATTTTTATTAATGTCATTAACCTGCTCAATGTAAAGCTGTTTGGCGAAATGGAGTTTTGGCTCGCGATTATTAAGGTCATCGCGATTATTGCCATGATTGCATTCGGCAGTTACTTGCTGGCCAGCGGCAACGGTGCCGCAAGCTCCAATTTAAGCAATTTGTGGGCCTTGGGCGGCTTTTTCCCGAATGGCGTCATGGGCCTTGTAATGGCGATGGCCATGATTATGTTTGCCTTTGGCGGGATTGAACTGGTTGGCATTGCCGCTGCAGAAACCGATAATCCAAAAACCACTTTACCCAAAGCCATTAACCAAATTGTCTACCGCGTACTGCTGTTTTATATTTTGAGCCTAGTGATTATTTTATCGCTGTACCCATGGAATCAAATGGCGCAAGGCGGCAGTCCTTTTGTGCTGATTTTTGATTCATTAGGCAGCCAAACCGCAGCAACGGTGCTGAACTTTGTCGTGCTGACCGCTGCAGTTTCTGTCTATAACAGCACCAATTACTGCACCAGCCGCATGCTGCTGGGTTTAGCAGAACAAGGCAATGCGCCTAAGCTTTTCAGCAAAATTAATGACCGCGGCATTCCTGTAAATGCGGTGATGGCCTCTGCATTTTTTACCCTGCTCTGCGTACTGATCAATTACTTATTTCCAGAAAAAGCCTTCAGCCTGCTGATGATGCTGGTGGTCGCGGCTATCGTCATTAACTGGGTGGTGATCTCGTATACGCACCTGAAGTTTAAACAGCGCATGATTGCGACAAATACGCCGACGCTGTTTCCCAGCATTGCCTATCCGCTAAGCAATTATTTGTGCATTGCCTTTATGTGCGGCATTTTATTGATTATGAGCCTGACACCGGATATGCGGATTGCGGTATGGATGATTCCCATCTGGATTTCAATTTTGCTGATTGCCTATTTCTTTCAAAAGAAAAAAACCGCTGATCATGCAATACTGTCCAAGGATAATGTCCGTCTTTTATAACGACGGCGCGCAAACACGAAAAAGAAGGTTAAACCATGTTTCAACATGTAGATGCTTATGCAGGTGATCCAATTCTTTCCTTGATGGAAGACTTTGTGAAAGATGAACGGACTCAAAAAGTTAATTTAAGTATTGGGCTGTATTACAACGAAAGTAATATTGTGCCGCAGTTAAAATCTGTCCAAGCCGCTTATAAAAATATTGAAGCAGGCAATGACAAGGTTAAGCTGTATTTGCCAATGGATGGCTTAAAGCCTTATAACCAGGCAACGCAAGCATTAGTGCTAGGCGAAGGCAGCCCAGCCCGCCGTGATGGCCGTGCAGTCACGATTCAAACGCTGGGCGGTTCAGGCGCACTGAAAGTCGGTGCAGATTTTCTGAAAAAATACTTTCCTCAGTCTGATGTTTGGGTCAGCCAGCCGACGTGGGAAAACCATATTGCGATTTTTAATGGCGCAGGCATTGCATCTCACTTTTACCCATACTTTGATGAAAAGACGAATGGCGTAAATTTGCCGGCCATGCTGGACACCCTCCGCACGCTCCCTGCAAAAAGCATTGTACTGCTGCACCCCTGCTGCCATAACCCGACAGGCGCGGATTTAACGCCAGCTGAATGGGATCAAGTCATTAAAGTATTAAAACAGCAGGATTTAATTCCATTTTTGGATATCGCATATCAGGGCTTTGGTCAAGGCTTAGAGCAGGATGCCTACGCCATCCGCGCACTGGATCAATCCGGCCTGAACTTTATTGTCAGCAATTCATTTTCTAAAATCTTTTCCCTGTATGGCGAACGCGTAGGCGGTTTAACCTTTGTCTGCGATGATGCAGACACTGCACAAAAAGTTTTAGGCCAGCTGAAAGCCACTGTGCGCCGCATTTACTCCAGCCCAGCCACAACAGGCGCTCTTTTAGTTGAAAATGTCTTGAATACGCCTGAACTGAAAACCTTATGGCAGACTGAATTGAATGAAATGCGCGAGCGGATCATTCATATGCGTGAATTGCTCAGCAGTAAATTGCGCTTAGCGCTGCCTGAACATAATTTTGACTATTTGCTGAAACAGCAAGGCATGTTCAGCTATACCGGTTTAACCGCGGCTCAAGTGGATCAGCTGAAAGATCAGTACGGCATTTATTTAGTGCGCAGCGGGCGCATGTGCGTGGCGGGTTTAAATTTAAACAATATTGATTATGTAGCAGATTCGATCGCCAACGTCATTCAAGCCACGGCTTAAAGACTGCGTTTGAATTATTGCTATATTTAAAAGACTTAAAGTAAAGTGCCCGCAGCCGCGGGCATTTCACTTTACAGCGGCATGAGCAAAAATTACATTAACCGGACTTCAACATTG
The DNA here is from genome assembly GCF_026168575.1 of Acinetobacter entericus. Taxonomy (NCBI): domain Bacteria; kingdom Pseudomonadati; phylum Pseudomonadota; class Gammaproteobacteria; order Moraxellales; family Moraxellaceae; genus Acinetobacter; species Acinetobacter entericus. The sequence continues at coordinate 43,417 of NZ_JAPEQW010000025.1, read as the reverse complement.
CATTCAGTTTGCTGCCTGAGAGGCATTGCCCTATAAAATATAATGCAGCACATCGTGATATTGCCCCAACATCGTTGATGCTCACCGGCCATATATTCCAAATTTTTCGATTTAACTTTTTAGCCGCTTTCGGCAGTTCACTGCGTTCAATTCATTCATTTGATTAATACTGTCAAGGAAAAAGCTCTTGGAGCCGAGCTGATGAATCTAATTTGAAAATTAACAAGTAAATCAAATGCGGCGGAAACAAGGCAATAAAAAAGCTGTACCTAATTTTTACCCATTTTCGATTTAGTGTCTTAAGACACCAAACTAGTTTAATTCAAAGCTATCAATTGAATTTGAATTTAGTTACTGATCTTAACATGCATAATTTTAAGATAAAATAATATGTAATAACATTGCTTTTTTATATTTCGTATTTTCATATATCATTTATGAGCACAACTGAAGCGATTAGATTATGTTTAAAAATAAAATTAGATCAGCATTGACTGTTTAAATCTTTAAAAGCGCTTATAAGCCCTATCAACTAGTACGATGTTAAAAGTCTTTGTATCATTGATTGCATTTTCTATTATAAATCAAATCACCTTGTCAACTTTGATTCATCATGAAGCAAAGTTTATTTATGAGCATGGAATATGTAAATTTTAATAACCACCAACAATGGAGCACTCAGCGCGCACAAGAAATATTTAATAACACATTGTTTTGAATATAAATTATTTTTTATAGAATCAAATATACCGTATTAAATACCGTTAAAAATCAATTGTAATTAATTAAAGATTCAACTTTGATCAAAACCAACTTATTGGATAATTCTACGATGTTAACCTAGATATCATCTTTTTTAATTTTATCTACTTTAAGTAGATTATTCCAAGAACATGCTGTTGCACTTCAAATGCTAATCTAAGTACTTAAAAAAAATGGCAAATCAATCGTCCATTCATATAACGCATTTAATCTGCCATTCTTTAATGATGCCACTACATTACTAATGCAGTTTATAAAGCCCTTTTATTTAAACTTCCACGTATAGTCAATATTCACACGTTGCTCTTTGGCTGTTTTAAAGGTCGCCATTGGGCCGAAATCATTTTTGTAGTCTTCATGACGCAAGCGGATAAACAAACCCTTTAACGGTGTGCTTTGCAGCTGATAGCTCAGTTCAATACCAAATTTTCGCTCTTCCAGCTCCTGACCCGGTTTTAAATTTTCAAGATGAATATCTGAGCCTTTGGTATAGCGCGTCATCAATTTCAAACCTGGCAGTTGATCTTTAAAGTCGTAGTCATAGCGGATGGACCACGCTTTTTCATTTGGGTTTAAAAAGTCGCTCGCCCAAGAGTCAATAAAGGTATTCGCTTCGCCGCCGCTTAAGTAAGGAAAGCCTGTATCGCCCGAGTTATGAATATAGCCGCCGCTGATTTTATGGTTATCAATACCGACGCCTACAATCATATTGCCGTGATGATTATCAATATTACCGGCTAAAGCTGCACCTTCATCGACTGTACGGAAATAACGGAAGTCATTAAATACGCTATAACGGTCATCAAAATGATACGTGTTTTTCACCCACAGCGTATATTGATCATAGACCTCATGCAGATTGCCATAAAATAACCCAACCACACGTTCAGGGTTAAAGTAGTAATAGCCGCCCGCATAATGCAAGCCAGACGTTTCTACTGAAGGATATTTCATGTTCGCGCCTGAAAGTTTGGTTTTCTCCCAGTTGGTCGAATCACGATGCGTCACACGGTCTACATAACCCGCTTCTAGTTTGAAGTTTTCTAAATCTTTTGATTCTAGTGCTACACCACGGTAGATTTGCGGAAGTAAACGTGCTGGAGAACCGACTAAAACAGGTGTGTTGGGAAATAGTGTTCCCGCCTTAATTTCAGTTTGTGACACTTTAGCTTTTGCGGTTAGGCCAATTTTGCCAAAAGAATCAGCTGGATCGCCATTTTTATCTACAGACATTAATGAGGTGCCTTGATAACCTTCTTTGCCCCATAGGTTAAAACCTGCACCTGCATACAGATCTACACCTAGGCCAACTGGGCCATCGGTATAACCTGACTTAGCATTTAAAATAAAACCTTGTGACCATTGACGGGCAGCAGATTGCTTCACTTCTGGATCGGTAAAATTACGGTCTAAATAAAAGTTACGCGCCGTCACAGCAACACTGCTGTCGTCTATAAAGTCCGCCCAGACACTGTTTGAGGCAAATGTTAATGTGCACAGTGCAGCCAATACTGTTTTTTTCATGTTCAAAATCCTTAGACAAAAGTTCCCTGTTCCATTGGCAAATGCCAATAGAAATTTAAGTTGATACCTGAGATGGTGTGCTGTTTTAGACAGCTGCTAATTCATGATCTTTAAGTCATACGTGCTTTCAAATGATTCTCCCTGCTTCCCCGATGCATCATCCTGATGCCATTCATTCATACATGCCTAAGCATTAAAAAAAAATCTGTAAAGCGATATAGTTACTCTTTGCCCACATCGGAAGCAGGCAAAGATCATGGTCTGTATTTGGCTATTTACCCTTTACACAGGTGTAAATGCTGCTGTTGCCTTTGCCACGGCTTTAGCGTGCTGATAAGCCACAGCTTCAATATTTGAAAAGCGGCGGCCTTGACGGACAAAAGATACCTGCACTTCGACCTGTTCCAGCTGACAAGGTCTTAAGAATGAAATATTCATCATCACTGTGACTGTAGGAGCACCTTCTTGCGCCAGCATAGCAAATAACCCCATAGCATCGTCCAGCATGGAACACAGCATGCCGCCTTGCAGCTGGCCCATTGGATTGGCAAATTCAGGACGCGGCTGATAGCTGATCACCGCTTGCCATTCATCCTGCTGAATGCTTTCAATCTTTCCGCCAAGAAAAGTATGAATTGCTGGGGGCTGTAAACTGTCAATACATGCTTTTAAATCAAAGGCCATTAGGTCTTATTCTCCAAAACTTATTCACCAAAATAGGCGTTATCAAAACCTGTAATAACACTGCCTGTATTGCTCACCGTATAAGCCAACCCACGGATTTCTGGTAATACCGCTTTGTGATAGAAACGTGCCGTTTCAATTTTGCCTTTTAAGAAGTTGACGTTGCTATCGCCTGCGGCCAAAAGCTCAGATGCTTTGACAGCGCTTTGCGCCAATTGCCATGCACCTGTCACTAAACCCGTCAGCATTAAGTACGGTACAGAAACCGAAAGCGCCTGCTTAGTTGACTGCATAAACTGCCCTGCAATTGCGCGGCTATGCTGTTCCAGCAGTTCAATGGCATATTTCAGCTCAAAGGCAATATCCGCCAGATCTGCATTGGCTTCTGCTTGAGCTAAAGTTTGCTTCATTAAGCCAATCAGTACGCCTAAGTTTTTGCCCTGATCTTTCACCACTTTACGGCCCACTAAGTCGGCTGCTTGAATAGCCGTTGTACCTTCATAGATCACGCTGATCACGGCATCACGCAAATATTGCGCTACACCCGTTTCTTCAATAAAGCCCAAGCCGCCATGCACTTGAATGCCTGTGGTTGTGGTTTTTAATGCTGTTTCAGTCGCCCATGCTTTAAAGACTGGAATCAGTAAATCCACTAAACCCTGATTGTGCTGACATACCTCTGCATCTGCATGGCGGAAGCTAATGTCCTGCGCTTGCGCAATAAATAACGACAGCGCACGCATGGCTTCTACATTAGATTTCATTTGCAACAGCTGACGGCGTACATCTGCATGTTCAATAATCGCAACTGATTGCCCAGTTTCAGCGTCTACGCCCTGTAAACGCTCACGCGCATAATCAAGCGCCGCTTGGTAAGAACGTTCGGTTAAAGCAACACCTTCCATGCCTACAGTTAAACGCGCCATGTTCATCATCACGAACATCGCCATAAGGCCTTTGTTTTTCTCGCCAACTAAATAACCCTGTGCACCTTCGTTATCACCATAGGCCATCACACAGGTTGGGCTGGCATGAATGCCGAGCTTATGTTCAATGGATACGCAGCGCAGATCATTGCGCTCACCCAATGAACCATCATCATTGACCATGAATTTTGGTACTAGGAATAGCGAAATACCGCGCACACCTTCAGGTGCATCAGGCAGACGTGCCAACACTAAGTGAATGATGTTGTCGGTAAAATCATGCTCACCAAAAGTGATAAAGATTTTTTGACCATGAATGCGGTAAGTACCATCTCCTTGATCAATGGCTTTGGTTTTTAACGCACCGACATCTGAACCCGCACCCGGCTCAGTCAGGTTCATGGTACCGCCCCATTCGCCTGATACCAGTTTTGGCAAATACTTTTGCTTCAGTTCATCTGAACCTGCATGGCTGATCGCTTCAATCGCGCCAATGGTCAAACCTGAGCACATCACAAAGGACTTGTTCGCAGACATCATGATTTCATTGACCGCAGTCGATAAAATATAAGGTAAGCCTTGACCGCCAAACTCAAGCTCTAAGGAAATATTGTTCCAGCCTGCTTGCGTGTACTGCGCATACGCTTCTTTAAAACCTTTCGGTGTCGTAACTACACCATCGGCAATTTTTAAACCTTCACGGTCACCGCTGGCATTGATCGGATCAAGCACATTGGTGGCAAATTTACCTGCTTCATCTAAAATAGATTCGTACAGATCTACACCTAAGTCTTCTAAACCCGGAAGCTGAGCCAATTGCTCTTGATCTAAAAGATGGTTGAAGATAAAGCTTAGATCTTTGAGAGGGGCTTTGTAGCTATTCATGCGCTCATTTCCTTGTCTTGCAGTAAACGCCAGTTAATTTTTCCGCTTGCTGTTTTTGGCAGTTCATTTACAAACTCCACCACTTTCGGCACTTTGTAGGCCGACATATTGTCTCGGCACCACTGTCTTAATTCGTCTTCAGTCATCATTTGATTGGCTTTTAACACCACAATGGCTTTTACACTTTCGCCACGGTCATTTTTATTGCATGGGATAATGCAGTTTTCTAAAATCTTTTCATTTTGGTACAGAATGCTTTCTACTTCGGATGGCCAAACTTTATAGCCCGACACATTGATCATGCGTTTTAAGCGGTCTGCCATAAAGAAGTAGCCTTCTTCATCAAAATAGCCAACATCGCCCGTTTTAAAGAAGCGCTTGCCGTCATGTTCAATAAATGAAGCTTCTGTCGCTTCTGGGTTTTTCCAGTAACCGCTGAACAAACATGGGCTGGTCGAAATGATCTCGCCGTTTTGGCGAATGCCTAGCTCTGCACTTGTTTCTGGGTCAATCACGCGAGTGTCTACATCAAACAGCGGTACACCCAAACATTGGCGCTTTCCGCGGCCATAAGGATTAAGATGCACACCCGCCGCCATTTCGGTCATGCCCCAGCCTTCAATAAATTCGATTCCTGTTAAGGTCTCAAAATCTTGCGCAATGGCATGCGGCATACCTGTGCCGCCACCATAGACATGAGTGAACGATTTAAAATTGAATTTATTCACATTTGGCATTGCGAGCAGATCCACCACCATGGTTGGAATACAGCACCAATGCGTTAAGCCATGCATATCGACCACTTGCGCTGCACAAAGGCGGTCCCAGCGGGTCATAAGATAAGTGGTTGCACCCAGCCAAATGGGCAAGCACATGGCATTGATCATGCCAGTGACATGGAAAAATGGCGTAACCGACAATACTTTTGCGGTGTTATTCCAAGGACTCCAGTTGATTTGCGTCAAAATTTGCGCCACTAAAGCACGATGACTCAGCATGCAGCCCTTGGGATGTGCTGTGGTGCCTGATGTATACAACACCACAGCTAAGTCTTCGCCTGAACGTACTGCTTGAGTGCAAATAGGCGCATGCTGCAATGCTGTTTGCAGATTCACCACTTGCGTAGTTTCTTCTACTACAGGCGCCTGCAAAACCGTTTCTGGAATCACAAATTCTGTTGAGGTAAATAAATCGTCTGCATAACGCGCTGCAATAATTTTTCCTAAACAGGTTTTGCCCAACAAGGTTTCAAATTCGCTCACTAATTCTGAACCGACCACTGCAACTTTCGACTCTGTATCGGATACATACCATTCCAATTCCAAAGCTTTGTTCATTGGATTGACAGGAACCGCTACTGCATCGCAACGCAAAATGGCATAGTAGGCAATAATGAATGAGACACTGTTCTGCATGCTGATCACAACACGATCGCCTGCCTGAACATTTGTCTGCTGCTGTAAATAGCCAGCGAAACGCTCTACACGTTCATTCAGCTCTGCATAGTTCACTTGGCTGCCGTAATAGTTCACCGCCACTTTATCTGGATAGCGCTGTGCATTGGTCGTCAAATGCTCATACAGCCCCGTTTGTGGGTACGATAAATTTTGTGATAAATGACGCGGCCAATGATTGAAATGTAATGTGCTCATTTTTCTATCCTCTGTGCCCAGTGATTCACTCTGCTGGGCCACCAAATCCTTTTAATTCTGTTCTATGCACGCAACGTTTAAGCTGCAGCCTGCGCCAGCAACGCTGGAACCTGCCAAAAATCTGCATCGGTATATGGGTCTTGTGCAAATTGCTGCATAGAAGCCGTCATGACATCAGAACCAGTCTGCTGTGCATAGAACATAGGACCGCCACGCCAGCGCGGGAAGCCATAACCCGCCAAATACACCACATCGATGTCTGACTGACGTAAAGCAATGCCTTCTTCGAGTAAGCGGAATCCTTCGTTGGCTAAGGCATAGATGCAACGTGCCACGATTTCTTCATCACTAAATGCTTTTGCAGTAATACCTTGTTCAGCACGATAGGCATCAATTAAAGCAATCACTTCTGCGTCTACATCTCCGCGGCGGTTGCCTTGACTGTAGTCATACCAACCCTTTTGTGTTTTTTGTCCAAAACGTTTCAGCTCAAATAGCTGATCTGCAAAACCTGAGAATTTCTTTGTTGGATTAAGCTTCAACTGATGCTTACGAATCATGTAATCAATGTCATTACCCGCCATGTCACACATGCGGAATGGCCCCATCGCCATACCCCAATTTTCCAAAGCGCGGTCAATTTGATACGGCGATGCACCTGCATCAATCAAAAGCCCAGCAATACGTAAATAGGCATTCAGCATACGGTTGCCAATAAAGCCATCACAAACACCAGCCACCACAGCGGTTTTTTTCAGACGTTTGCCTATGTCTAAAGCCGTTTTTAAAGTGGCTTGATCGGTGCTGTCTGTACGGACAATTTCGAGAAGTGGCATAATTTGCGCAGGACTAAAGAAATGCAGACCAACCACAGATTCAGGACGTGAGGTTTGCTGTGACAATTGATTCAGGTCTAAAGTCGAAGTATTGCTGGCCAAAACCGCATGCGCTGGCAAATGCTGATCCATCTGCTGTAATACTGTTGTTTTCACATCCCAATCTTCAAAAACTGCTTCTACTGCTAAATCGACTTGCGCCAATGCACTGTATTCCAAGCTGGTCTGTAAGTTCGCTTGAATGGCGGCGGCTGTTTCTTCAATCAAACGACCTTTTGCCACTTGTCCTGCAAAGTGTTTAGCGATCAACGCTAAACCGCGGTCTAAACCCACTTGCTGGTTTTCAATGAGCGTGACTGGATAACCTGCCTGCAAGAAGCAAATCGCGATACCGCTACCCATAGTACCTGCACCAATCACAGCTACACGTTCAATGGCTTTTGCCGCTGTAGCAGCATCTAAATTGGGAATATGTTTGGCTTCACGCTCTGCAAAAAAAGCATGTCGCAAGCTTTTAGAAATATCACTTGAAGTCAGCTGCTGAAATAGTTGTTGTTCTTGAGCAAAACCTGCTTCAAAGTCCAAGTCCATAGCTGCTTGCACCGCATTAATAATCGCATGTTGCACAATATGCTGCGGCTTGTTGCCTGCTGCTTCACGTTTTTGCTGCAGCAGGTCATTAAGTGCATCTGTTGACTGAATACGTTGATGTTTAATATGAACTGGCTGCGTACCGAGTGCTGATGCAAATTCAATTGCTGCCTGTTTTACATCAGCATCAGTCAGAACATCCAGCAAAGCGGAATCTTTTAAAGCACTGAGCTTCAGTGGCTTGCCCGTTAAAATAGCGTCCAAAGCGGTTTCCACACCGATATAACGCGGTAACAGCTGTGTGCCCGCTGCACCCTGCAGTAAACCCAAATGAACTTCTGGCAATGCTAAATGCGCTTTTGCATGAACAGCGCGGTGATGGCAAGCCAAAGCCAGTTCTAATCCACCACCTAGTGCGGTGCCTGAAATTGCAGCTGTTACAGGTTTCGCGGCATCTGAAATTAAATGAACTAAATCGTGCAATGATGGAAAATTGAGATAAGTCCCTGCAGAAAACTCGGCAATATCTGCACCTGCACTAAATGCCTTGTTTGAACCTGCCAGGACGATTGATTCAACCTCTGCATCTGCCAACAATTGTTGGATCGCTTGATACAAATCTGCGCGCAGTGAATGCAAGAGCACATTTAATTTATCTGTTTGAAAATTGACAATGCCAACTTTACCTTGTTTTTCAATCAGAATTTGATTTACAGAACTCATGCTCATCTTCCATATATTCGTTTAAAAAACTGCAGCACCAAGTCCATACTCAATACTGTATCGTGGGTTTTATGCTTGTGCTTGGGCACGTTTTTGCATGGTGCCCAGTAAAATGAGAATCAGAACTGCAGCAATGATGATGCCTGGAATACAGGTGGCAATCAGACCTGTTGCACCGTTGCCCATTGCTAAAAACTGTCCTGCAACTGCAGGTCCTGCCATCGCACCAAAACGTCCAACTGTCATGGCTGTACCTACACCTGTACCGCGCATTTGGGTTGGATAAACCTGACTACCCAAGGCATATAGCACCATTTGACCGCCGATCGTGAAACAGCCCACGAGTGCCCCGGCAAAGTACATTCCAGTGACTGTTTCAAAGCTGTTGAGTGCTACCAGACCTATAACAATGCCGCTATACATCAATAGAATGACGTTTTTCATTTTCCAGCGGTCAACCAGTACACCAAGTACAATTGTTCCAATGAAGGCGCCTACCGAGAAGAACATCTGCACCATGGTCGCTTGCTGTTTTTGAAAACCCAGTTCCATCAATAAAGACGGCAGCCAGTTCAACAGCATGTACACCACCATCATGGTGAAAAAGTAGCCTACCCAAAGCAGCAGCGTAGGCAGGCGGAAAAATGCGTTAAATAAATCGCTGAATTTGGCTTTTTCAATTTGTGCATCTGCTTGCTGGGTTGCCAAGAAAGCACGTGATTCAGGTAAAAACCACATCATCAGTGGAATCACCAGTAAAGGCAGTACACCACCCACATAGAAAATCACTTTCCAGTCGCTTGCCAGTGCACTGCTGGCCAATAAAGATACGGCAATTCCACCAATTGGCATGCCACAATACATGAGAGAAATGGCACGACCCCGTGCTTTTTCACTGACTGCTTCAGAAGCCAATGCCACCAAGTTCGGCAAGGCAGCACCCAAGCCGACACCAGTCATAAAACGTGCGAATAACAGACCGGAATATGAACTGACCGATGCAGTCAAAATTGAAAATAAGCCAAATAATGTAACGGAAATAATCAGGACTTTTTTACGGCCTATACGATCTCCTAGACGTCCACCCACCAGGCCACCTGGTAATAAACCTAGAATCGCAGCACTGAAAAATAAGCCTAAAGCCGGTTTGTCCAGACCAAAGTGTGCTCCTACACCTGCAGCTGCAACTCCTGCAGACTGCAAATCAATTCCCTCAATAAATGCAATGAGGAAACAGATCAAGATCGTCATTACAGCATTACGCTGTGTATTTTGTTGTTCCATGCAACGTACCCTTTTTTTTGTTTTGCTGTCCTAGCAAAAACAAATTAATTTGATTTGAATATATTGTCAAGCAAACTTGACGTTTATTTAAATTAGCCAAAGGTATTAGCAGTCACAAAACTGAAATTTTTGTTATATTGATCAAAGGTTTTTTAACGTAAAAAAATTGTGAAATCACTAAGAGTATTGCTACGCACCCGCCTTGAGTGGATTGAAGAACATTTAATGCAGAATGCTGAAAAGAACGGCTATGGCTATATCACCCCGTCGATGGCACGGCTATATAGCTATTTAGGGAATGCCCCTGTGCCCATGTCTGAACTGGCACGCAGATTAAAAATCTCCCGACAGGCAGTACATCAGCTGGTCAATGAAGGCATTCATTCAGGTTTTTTGGAATTACTCGACAGCCCAAATGATAAAAGAGTCAAAATGGTACAGCTCAGTCAGGAAGGACAGAAAATGGCTACTGTTGCTATTGCTGAAATTAATAAAGCAGAAGAAGAACTTAAGCAGTATATTGGGGTTGAAAATGTTCAGGAACTACGACGGATTTTAGAATTAAAATGGCCAGAAGATTAATCAGTAACCATTTATAAATTCAACGCCTGCTTGATATAGAAGTTCATTAAATCAGTGCGCCCACCCACCGATTTTTGATAATAAGTGGAGCTTAATAGTAAGCAGGCACCATGAGTAATGGTCCAGACATAGGACAAATAATCGCGCACAGCAATTGAACTACCACAGGATTTTAGAAACTCAAGAGTAATATCCTTTACCTCTAAAATACGTTGCTCTCGTATTGCATAGAGCTGTTCAAATTTGTTCTTTAGTCCCCGTTCTTGACTAGTAATCTGTTCTTCAATATTGTGAAATAAAACGGTTCTATTAGCATTTTCTAAATGATAAAGCATATAAGTTGTAATACTTTTTTTCACATCCGCTTGATCATTTTTCGCAATATCCAGCAACCGCTGTTCATTCATGATCAACAATTCTAGATACAACTGATTTTTACTATGGAAATACTTGTAAATCGTACCCTTGGCAATATCGAGAGCTGTAGCCAAGTCACCAACAACAATATCCTGATTATTTTCCAGTAAGAGCTGTTCCGTTACCTCCAATATCTTTTGCTTTTGTAAAAAGATTTTTTGGTGGCGTGTGAGGGTCATAGAATTTCAACTCAATATGAATCAATAAATATGATATAAATATATAATGAATAACCATGCAGGATTTTGTCAAGCAAGATTGATGATACAATCTGTATTTAGAATAACTTTAGGCTTTTCAAGCATAATCACCCTATGAAATATCTCGACTTTAGAAATCTTCCTGAAACCCTGTTTAAGCGATAGACAGGTATCTCATGGTCAACCTTTGATTTAATCATTGAATACATGAAAAAGTAGATCCCAATGAATGGTAGACCGACCAAACTTTGTATTGAAGATCAGGCCTTACTGTGTCTCAGCTATTGGCGTAAATACCGAATCTTATTTCACGTTGCTACAAGTTATGATGTTTCAGAGCCAGCGGTATCCCGAATTTCACGTCATATTGAAGACTGCCTAATTCAGTCTAATTTGTTTAATTTACCGAAAAAATTACCTGAAGCTGAAAGCATACACTAGAATGTGGCGATTGTAGATGCCACAGAAATTCCGATCCAAAGACCTAAAAAACAGAAGAAAAGCTACAGCGGCAAGAAAAAGGCACATACCTTTAAAGTATAGATGATCATTCACGACAAAACCCGGAAAATTTTGAGTTTATGTAGTCGTCATAGTGCTATGCATGATTTTGAGCTATTCAAACGTAACTTAAATCAAATTCCTGCGGGCGCTTTTATTCTTGCAGATAAAGGCTATCAAGGAATCTATGCTTTTTTTGCGAATAGCTTATTGCCGTTAAAAGCCAAAAGATGCTGTAAATTGAATCCTAGACTCAAAATTTACAACCGAGAAATTAATAAAAGAAGAATAGGAATTGAGCATGTATTTGGCAAGCTCAATTCCTTTAAGATTCTTGTTGGGCGTTATCGGAATCGAGGTAAAAGACTGGAGTTAAGGTTTAATCTAATTGCTGGAATCTACAATATAGAACTGAGTAAAAAATAATTTATGAAAGAAGTCTATAGAATCCTGTATTACTTGCATACCCAATCAGACCCATTTAATCAGAAGGCATAAGCCAAATAGAAAAAGATACAAGGAAATATCCAAACTCTTGGATAACGCTCCAAAACCATCAGGAATGTATAAAAGAGACTGTAAACTAAAGTGTGTAACAGTCCTAAATATATTCAATGAATTAAGTTAATCTCACACCTAAGTTGTCACTTGAATCTAAATAGTTTAGGACAGAGCTAGTTTCTAAATATTTGTGCAAAAAAGTCTAAGAAAATATTTTTTGTTCAAAAAAAGGATATATATATGCTTTAAATTCTAGTAAGGTTTTACACTTATAATTTGTTATTGTTCCAGAATGAACTTTCATCTTTGGCAAACTTTAGTTCGCTTACTACATGCGTATGCTGGTATTCTTATTGCCCCGTTTATCTTTATCGCGGCCCTAACTGGTTTTTTTTATGCTGCTACCCCACAAATTGAAAAAATTATTTATAAAGATATTTTATACATCGAACATAACGATTCAAAAACACAGTCTCTCAGCAAGCAAATTGAGAAAGCTAGACAATTTTTATCTCCTACTGCGCAAATAACTGAAGTACGTCCATCACCAACAGAAAATCAGACTACAAGGATTATTTTTTCAGATCCTGAATCAGGGTGGCAAAATGAAGCCATCTTCATTGACCCATATACACTTGAAGTAAAAGGTCAATTAGCTGTATATGGCACAAGTGGTTTACTTCCGTTTAGAACTAAACTAGATCACTTACATCGAGATTTATTGCTAGGAAGCTGGGGAAGATTTTATAGTGAACTTGCAGCAAGTTGGTTAGCTGTCTTGATATTTACTGGCTTTTACCAATGGTATAAACGCCGAAAAGCATCTGAGAAGAACCAAATCAAGCATAATAAATATATTCAAAAACACAGCACTATCGGCTTAATTTTTTTCCCATTACTACTTTTTGTAGCAGTTACTGGCTTAACATGGTCTGAATATGCGGGTGAAAATATTCGAATATTTCGCCAAGCGCTAAGTTGGCAAACACCTGTTCTATCAACATCTATCAAAGCCGAACCTACATCAAAAATGGTTATGCACCATGAAGATCATTCAATGGTACATAATCATGCTTCAGTACAAGTCACTTCTGGTGATTTCGACATAGCTTTAGATCTCGCTAGAAAGCATGGAATAGATGCTTCTCAGGTACAAATAAAACCACCTTTAGAAAAAGATCAAGTATGGAGTATTTCTGAGATTCAACGCAGTTGGCCTACTCAAGCAGATAGCATTGCAATTGACGTTTCAAATCACAGCGTAATTGATCAGCTTTATTTTGATGACTATCCATTAATAGCTAAATTGACACGCTGGGGAGTTGATGCCCACATTGGAATTTTATTTGGTTGGATAAACCAGTTGATACTCATTATTTACTCACTAGCACTATGTGTAATGATTCTTTATGCATATTTAGCTTGGTACAAAAGAACAGGCCTCAAACAGACGACAATACAGTTTTCAAATTTGTTCTTAAGTACATGGAAAAGTGCAAAAACGCTTCAAAGACTTACTCTAGGAACTATATTGATTATTCTTGGGCTACTACTGCCTTTATTTGGTTTAAGTCTAGTTGTAGCATTAGTCGCTATCTTTATTAGTGGCGTTAAAGAGAAAAAAGCTTAACAGACCATTTAAGCTCCTACTTTTTATATGAAAGTGGGAGCTATTCATTAAACTCTTCTCGTTAATTCAAAATCTAAATAGGCTTCGAAAGGTAGACCAGTCTTGGCATCAAGAACTTCCACAGAACCCTGCTGCCATAAAACTGTATTCCGCTCAGATATGCCATTGAGCTGAATTTTAAGTTTCCCGTTATCAGTAAACACAAATTGTCCTTCGTGTACTTCGGGTTTATTGTGTCCACTATTACTGGTTCTAACCAATTTAAATGTCTGGTTTTCCTTAACATCTAAATCGACAGTCATACCTTCGCACCCTTCACAGAAAGAAGTACATGCTGCACAAGGTAAAATTCCTTTATATTGGCCTACCCATTTCTGTAATTCAGGATCAATAACTTTTATGGATTTGGTCGAAGCTTCTCTCGATTTAGGGTTAGGTTCAGATTGACTACATCCGAGGCACAAACTAGCAAAAACAAAAGAACATAATAATGTATTTTTCATAAACGATATCTCTTAGCAACTATGAAGGAGCGGTCACATCTTGTGACACTGTCCCTCCTGACTCCACAGACTAGAATTTCCAATTTAGGCTAAGTGTTGCTTTGAGCGGTTCACCCACCTGCACCCAATAGTTTGTATAGCTTGCGACGTAGTAATCTTGATCAAAAAGATTATCAATATTCAGTTGCGCACGTAGGTCTGGTCGTAGCTGCACATAGCCACCAATATTAACGACAGTAAAATCAGGAAGACTGGTTCCATTATCAATATAATTTGCACTGCGTTTACCGTAGTAATTAATATTGCCAACCAAGCCAGCATCATGTCCTGCAAGGTCAAATTGATAGTCAGCACTTAAGTTTGCCGTATGTTTAGGAATATTTTTAAGCCTTGCGCCCTTATCCTCAACTTCACTTTCTACAATTTCAGCATCTGTATAAGTATAGTTAGCATTAACACGTAGCTTGTCAGTGAATTGATGTTGTAGTTCTAACTCAACACCACGGCTTTGCACTCTTCCGCTATCTACATAGCTATCAGTAATGCCTTCAGTGAGCAGATGTTGTTTTTCCATATCAAAATACGTTAGACCGAACCAACTTTGCGGTAAAAATTTATATTTACCACCGACTTCCCAACTTTCTGTTTTCTCTGGTTCATACAGTTCATTGTCCTTATTCAACCCTGTATTCAGTTCAAATGCCTTCCCCCAGTTACTGTAGAAAGACAACTGCTCAGTCGGCTGATAATTAATCCCTGCACGTGGTGTGAATGGTGTAAATGTCTGTTTAGCTAATTTTGCCGTTAGATGATTTTCAATCTGCTGTTCTAAGCGATTGAAACGACCACCAAGCAAAATATTCCATTGCTCATTTAAAAAAATTTGATCCTGAAGATTTACACCCATCATAGTTTGGGTTTCTTTCATATCTTTACTTATTCGAGTTAATGGAAGAAGGTTTTGACCATAAATAGGATTATAAATATCTATCGGACTATTCGTTCCTTCTGCATTTCTTCTTTGCGCTTGATCAATGGTGTAATGACCTGCTTCGACATTTGTAACCAGTTCATGTCTGATTACCCCAGTATCAAACTTACCTCTTAAGATAGATTGAAAGTTGGTCGTGTCTGTCTCAAATTGACGGGAGCGACGGAAGCGATTTGCCGTTCTTCCATCTGATGCAATGGACGAAATTTCGGTTGATGTACCTGCACGTTCACCATGACTGTAAGTGATTGCTGTTGTATTGTTCCAATCCTCATTAAATTCATGGTTTAAACGCAGTTGATACATTTGATCTTTAATCTCAATATCACCATCGCTAGGCTCACCTAAAAAGGTTTTATTATTGACAGGAAGTTTCCCATTCACCATCGGTACGCCACGATCAAAAACGCCTTTAGACTCTGAGAACTCAGTATCAAGATTTAACTGGGTTTGCTCTGAAATTTTCCATGCTAATTGTGGTGCAATGTAATAATGCTGATTATCAACATGATCACGGAAGCTTTGATTATTCTCATAGGCTAGTCCAAGGCGATAGGCCAAATCCTGATTAATCGCACCCGTGGTATCTAAGGCAGCTCGATATTCTTCAAGCGTACTTCCGCTCAGACTTAAATCACTTTTTTTCTCCCATTCAGGTTGCTTAGTGGTGATATTCATAATCCCGCCTACCGCACCTTGCCCATACATCGCGGCCATGGGGCCTTTCAAGAAATCAATCGCTTGAATGTTCACCATATCTCGTGCGGTATGGATACCACTCACAGAGCTCAAACCATTACGCATGTAAATCGTACCCATATTCGGATCGGTACTAAATCCGCGAAATGAGTAATTGTCCCAAAAACCTCCGCCATAACTGTCTTGATAAACCACACCATTTACAAACGAAAGCGCATCACTGATACGCTGAACATTATGATTTTGGATATCTTGTGCTGATACATGTGATTTAGTAAACGGTACTTCTAACAGGTCATGATTGAACTGCGTAATCGCTTGTGAAGAACTATGTCTTTCATCCTGTTTTTCTGCAGTAATCGTGATACTCGGCAGTTGAGCTACAATTTGATTTGAAGCAGATTCATTTTCGGCCGACACAGCGTGGGTTGAAAGTTGAACAAGTAAAATACTCCACGTCAGTGGATTAAATAAAAATTTAGACATAAGTGACTCTGAATGTGTATATGCTGATATAGGGTTATGAAATCTGGTGCTTAAAATTTAAATGTGACGCCGAGTTCGACACTTCTTGGTGCACCAATATAAATTTGCTTCGCGGAGTAGCCTGAATACTCACCATAAAATTCATCGGTCAGGTTTCGGCCCCATAGTGTAAAAGTCATATTTTTTAGGTCATATGCTAAGGACGTATCGTACGTCGTATGGCCATCTACGAAATATGTATTCGCTGTATCTGTGTAGAAACCACTCGCATATTTTGCAAATCCACTCACCGTAATTGGTAAAGTACTAAACTGGTAACTTAATGAAGCATTGGCAACTTTTTCGGGAACATTAATCGGCTGATTGCCTGAACGATTCGCACCGCCCGCTTCTATTAATTTCTTGTATTCTGCATCAACCCAAGCCAAACCTAAGCTCGCTTTTAACTGCGGTGTAATCGCAGCAGAGGCTGTAAATTCAGCACCTTTAGAGACCTGCTGTCCTCCCTGAACAGTTAAATTAATATTGTTCGGATCACGAGTTAAAATATCATTTAATTCAATCCAGTAAACTGAACCAATCATGTCCAGCTTGCCGTCTAATACACTCGACTTAAAACCAAGTTCAGCCGATTTCCCTTTTGATAGATCGAAACTTCCATTCGCTGTCGAGATCACAAGTAAAGAAGAAACGGGGGTAACCGCTGTACTATATTGACCGTATAGTTGGGTATCTGGCGTTAGATTATAAACACTGCCTATACGCCAAGAGAATGGGTTAAAAGTAGGATTAAATTGCTGCTGACTATCGGTTAGGATGTTATCAATTGTTCGCTCTACATCAAGACGTTCATAGCGTGCCCCACCGACAACAAGCCAATCTGGCGTTATGTTAAAAGCATCCTCTGCAAAAACAGACCAATTCTTAATTTGAGTTGAAAATTTATTGTAACTCGTCCATCCCGCCCAATCACTGGTAGGCATCTCTCCAACATTCGGATGATACGGATCTACAGCATTTAGGTTTCCACTTGGTCGGGGACTACTAAAATCGGTATAGCTGTATTCAGAGCCTACGCTTAGTCGATTACGATACTTCCCTGCAATCAATTGATCATGACCGAAACTAAAGCGATTACTCCATACATCATGATCATGGCTCCAACGCTGAACTGTCCGTTTGAATAGCCCCGTTTGGCTGTCAAAATTTTGTTCTGGGGATAGATAGAATTTTCGATCTGCGTGGTAATACGTTGCAATATTATTGAACGTCCATGATGGTGAAAGGCGATAATCCGTCGACCAAGAGAGAGTCGTTGTGTCAGCACTTAACTCACCACTGTCTGGATTATAATTTTTATGCCTTGTTGTCTTATCCACGACTAGACCATAAGGATTATCTACGATGTGACTAGGATTTTTAGCTGTCGAAGCTGAAACTAACGGTGAGCCGTTATAGCTTGAAGTTTCTTTGTCATGATCAAAATTTGCTGAAAACAGCATTGATAAATCATCATTAGGCTTATACAGCAGACTCACTGCCGCACCGAATTTAGTCGTTTCTTGATCATCAATATCATACAGACTATCTGATTTTAAATAACTTACATCAGAGCGAATAGCCAACTCATCATCTATCGGCAGATTCCCACCAATAGCGGCTCTTACCGTATTAAAACTGCCATAGTTAAGCAGCCCTTCCACAGTTTTCTTTTCTAAATTAGGTTTTCGTGTGACTAAATTAACTGCACCGCCTAAAGCACCTTCACCAAAAAGTACGGATGATGGTCCTTTTAAAACCTCAATCTTTTCATACTTCCAAACATCTAAATCCCTTGTTACGAAGGTAGAAGCCCCCACACGAACGCCATCCTGCAATACCGTGTTGGCATTACCAGAAAAACCACGCATCGTAAGCACAGCTGGGTTACCCGGCACATTACCTACAGTCGCACCTGTCACATTGCCAAATGCCTCTTTAACCGTTCTTAAGCCTTTTTCTTGTAAGTCTTCTTGAGTAATGGTTTGTACTGTTGCAGGGGTTTCTTGAGCTGTTAATCCTAAGCGACTCCCCGTTGAGTTAACTTGTTTCAACTGGAGTGGGTCAACAGCACTTTGTTTTTGAGCTTCAATCACTAAAACAGGCAATTGCATAGATTGCGCTGAGCTATCTTGAGCATAGCTTAGTTGTAAACCAAAACCACAAATTGATAGTGCAACAACAGAACGATGTACTAAATCA
Organism: Acinetobacter entericus; assembly: GCF_026168575.1. NCBI lineage: Bacteria > Pseudomonadati > Pseudomonadota > Gammaproteobacteria > Moraxellales > Moraxellaceae > Acinetobacter > Acinetobacter entericus. Next base: position 24,799 of record NZ_JAPEQW010000025.1, on the reverse strand, counting down.
ATTAAGGCTTGATTGTGTTTAAGCCCTGTTACTTGAGGCGAAACAATAGAATGATTCCCTTTTAAATAAGGGTTCAATTTGAATTGAGGCATTTCAATTCCTTTTAAGCATAAGTTTCCATTGGAACATTTCATCAATGTTCCATTTACATAAGAGGTTGGAATCTAAGCAAATAAAGGAGGTGCACGCCCCTGAGGCGTTAGAAAAAGTCGCTGGAGTACAAAATAGACATGTTTAAATGCTTTCTGAAAAGACAGTAAACGAATTTGAATACGATCTAAAATGGGGTTTAGATCAATCTCTAAATTTGCGACCAAATGACCATATGCAGTACAGAACATACATTGATGATCCAACTGATGATGATGTGCAGTTTTTGCGGTTTCTAATTTAATAGCATCAACATCGTGATGGTATGATACATGCTGATGCTGTAGTTCTTGATTTTGTATCTGAGCTTTTAAATCGGAAATAGTTACGCATACCAGTGAGAATTGAAATTTCTCTGGTAGTAAAGGTTGCATAAAAACGGTTATTTGCAACAACATCGCAACTATCGCAAGGACAAATGCAGCTCTCAATTCAACACATAAATTGTAAAATCATAATTTACAATACCATTATTACTTTAAGATATCTAATGAGTAAAACTGATGAAATAATTCAATTTAAAAAAATAGAAAATCTTAAAGCACAAAGATTTAGATAATAATCGAATGTGTAATAAATACCCCTACAATGTAGGGAAAATACTCTCACCTACTTTACTTTATAAATTTTAATCATTATTTTTTAAAAGCAAAATTAATCATGCACGATTTTAATCTGAATTAATTCAGATTAAAATCAAATACTTAATTTCAAATAATCTATTTTTAAAATACTTTAAGTAGACAAAATTAAATAAAAATCTAAGTCTTTCAATTTAATACAATGTACTTTTAATAAATATATATTCTGCTACAATCCATTTTCCTTACTTGGATAATTGAGACCATCTAAGTGATCATGGTTTTAGGAAGATTGCTAGCACTCTCTGCAATCTTGTTACAGATTGCTGTTTTTCTACAGCCTTTACTTCCAGAGAAATATCAAATTTCTCCTGTCTGTGAAACTATTGTCCATGCACTTCAATTAGATACTTCTCACCATGAGCATAGCTCACATCATTCTACGCATAATCACTCTCATCAAGAGTTGGGTTTAGCTAATCATGATACTGAAAAGCTTAATCATGCATATCTCAAACAAAAAGCTTCATCTAGCCATCATCACGATGCAAATCATCAATGTCAGTACTGTGTAGTTTACGCACATGTCGTTCCACTACCAGGCATGGGTGTTAAAGAAGTAGTCGTGAGAATTCAAGTTCGGTTATTAGCTTTTAAAGAAGCTTTCTTTCATATCTTTTTTCTTTTAAAACAATTATTTCTGATCCCTCAAGGTCGAGCCCCTCCTGTCTCTTTTGCTGTCTAAATTTATTGGCAATTCCTTATTGTTTTAAAATTTAATTAGTTGAAGAGACTAATCGCTATGTTTTTACTATTAAAAAATGCACGTATCTGTGTAGGCACACTCATATCAGAGCATATGCAATCTAGAGCACGCTTCGGATGTGGAGAGTTGCTATGACCTTAGGATTTACGGCACTTGAGTTAGCACGTATTCAGTTTGCATTCACGGTGTCATTTCATATTATTTTCCCTGCGATTTCTATTGGACTGGCAAGTTTTCTTGCTGTTTTGGAATGGCGATGGCTTAGAACAAACGATTCTATTTATCATGATTTATTCAAATTCTGGGTGAAAGTATTTGCATTATCATTCGGCATGGGTGTCGTTTCTGGTGTCGTGATGAGCTATCAGTTTGGTACAAACTGGAGTGAGTTTTCTCGATTTGCAGGAGGAATAACAGGCCCACTACTGAGCTACGAAGTTCTAAGTGCTTTCTTCTTAGAGGCTGGATTTTTAGGCATCATGCTTTTTGGATGGGGTCGAGTCGGCAAAAAAGCACACTTTTTTGCCACATTGATGGTCGCCATCGGTACATGTATTTCAATGTTCTGGATTTTGTCTTCAAACAGTTGGATGCAGACACCTCAAGGCTTCACCATTGAAAATGGAATTGTAGTACCTCAAGATTGGTTTGCTATTGTTTTTAACCCGTCCTTTATCTATCGCTTATTCCATATGGCACTTGCAGCCTTTTTAGTGGCAGCTCTACTTGTTGCTGCTACTGCTGCTTGGCACTTACTCAAAGGCCGTAGAGATGCATTAGTCAAAACATCATTTTCTATGGCACTTTGGTTAATCCTCATTTTAGCTCCCCTCCAAATTTTTATAGGTGATGCCCATGGTTTAAATACCCTAAAACATCAACCAGCCAAACTTGCTGCTATGGAAGGCCATTGGGAAACGAACCATGATCATGGGATGCCCTTATATTTATTTGGTATTCCTGATATGCAAGAAGAACGCACGAAATATGCGATTACAATTCCACATTTAGGAAGCCTAATTCTGACCCACTCCATGAATGGGACGGTGAAAGGATTAAAAGACTTTTCGCCTGAAGATCGCCCAAATTCAACAATAGTATTTTGGAGTTTCCGTATCATGGTTGGGCTAGGTATGCTTATGCTCTTCCTTGCAGTCACTGCCCTATGGCTCAGAAAAAAAGGCAGCCTCTATGAGAGTAAGTGGTTTCATCGCTTTGCAATCCTGATGGGCCCTTCAGGCTTCATCGCCTTACTCGCAGGTTGGTTCACCACAGAAGTAGGACGTCAGCCATGGATTATCTATGGCGTTATGAGGACTAAAGATGCCCTTTCTCCTGTTTCGGCGGAACAGGTTGGATTAACTCTGATTATTTTTGTGATCGTGTATTTCATTGTCTTTGGTGTGGGCATTTATTACATGCTCAAACTCATGCATAAAGGACCTGAGTTTTTACATAACGCACCAGAAGAAATTGGAGGTGTTGGCCATTTCAAAACACCAATGCGACCTCTGAGCGCCATTGATGAAAAAATTGATGATCAGGATCAAGGAGCATCTTCATGATTGATTTATCTTTAATCTGGATTGTCATTATTACAGTTGGTGTTTTTATTTACGTTGTACTTGATGGCTTTGATTTAGGTATCGGGATTTTATTCCCCTTTATTAAAAATCAGCAAGAACGTGATGTCATGATGAACACCGTTGCCCCTGTTTGGGATGGTAATGAGACATGGATGGTTTTAGGTGGTGCTGGTCTTTTTGCGGCTTTCCCTATTGTCTATTCAGCGGTTCTGTCAGCCTTATATTTACCTATCATCTTGATGGTAATAGCTTTGATTTTTAGAGGCGTGGCTTTTGAGTTCCGTTTCAAAGCCAATCGAACAAAGTACATTTGGGATAATGCATTTATTTGGGGCTCTATTGTTGCCAGTTTCTTACAAGGGGTAATCTTAGGAGCTTATATTCAGGGTATTGATATTGTTGATAATCGCTACGCTGGTGGTGGCTTTGACTGGTTAACACCTTTTTCATTACTTACAGGTTTGGGTGTTGTAGTCGTTTATGCAGCATTGGGATGTGGTTGGCTCATCATGAAGACTGATGACGTACTACAAAAGCATATGTATAAATTAATGCCCAAGCTTTTGATTAGCTTGTTGGTTATTTTCATTGCTGTCAGTATCTATACGCCAATCGCACATCCACAAATTGCTGAGCGCTGGTTTAATCCCACTCAATTGATTTATTTTAGCCCAGTCCCTTTGCTTGTTCTAGTTTGTACCATTTTAGCGGTGCGCTCATGTATCAAGCAAAATCAAGCTATGCCCTTTTTATATACCTTAGGACTCGTATTTCTGGCTTACACAGGATTCTGTATCAGTATTTTTCCTTACATTATCCCGCCCTCAATTACCATTTGGGATGCTGCTGCACCTGCCAATAGCCAGCTTTTCGCACTGATTGGGGCACTGATCTTGATTCCAATCATACTTGTCTATACCGCCCTTTCATACTGGGTATTTAGAGATAAAGTTCGTGTTGGGGATGAAGGTTATCATTAAAGGAATTCCTAATGAAATTATCTAAATTTCAATGGTTCATCTTGTTATGGCTAGCCGGTTTCTTAAGTTTATTGGTTATTGCTATGAGCTTTAGATTCTTACTTCAACTTGCTTATTAGGTACTTGGAAAGAAGAGGATATTATGCATCTACTTCAACAGCACCATGTGAATTTTAATCATGACTTCCCATATATCGTTAATTTAACATTAGCTCAGGAAATCATTAGAGCTCGCAAAAAAATGAATATCTCTCAACAACAATTAGCATCTAAACTTGGCATATCTCCAAGAACGCTAGAAAGTTGGGAAAGAGGTGTTCGGCATCCTTCAAGTTCGGCGCAAGCTTTAATAAAATTGTTTATAAAGTCACCTCAGTTTGTATTGGAAAATCTTGCTTGAAAACAATTAGCTAGATTTGTGAATAGCTTTTATTAGTAACTTATAAATCATTATGAACCGATACATGACCATAAAAAGTGGTCGTATCGGTTTGGAGAAATATTTATGATAATTGTTATTACATCACAAAACCGACGTCATATTACTCCCCATGCGGGAAAATGTCGGAAATTCTGGAAATATGAATTAAAAGATGGAGAAGTGACTGACAAGCAACTTATTGAAGTTGAAAAGGAGCAATCCTTTTCCCAGTCTGGTGAAGTACTCGAAAAACTGCTGCCTATGGATATATTCGTAACTACGGGAATGGGCGATCGATTACGAGAAAAACTCAGAAATATTGGTGTTCATGTCATGGTAACAGCAGAAATTGAACCAGAACAATTTATCTGCAGTTTAATTTCAACCAAATAAAAGTCTGGATAGAAGCTGTAATTTATCATGAACAAAATAAGAAAACCCTGCAGATGCAGGGTTTTCTTATTTAATTTATTATTGTGAAGTATAAGAACCATCAACAGTATATTGACTGCCGGTCACAAATGAAGCTTCATCAGATAATAGAAAAGCCACTACCTGAGCAACTTCTTCTGGCTTACCCAATCGACCAACTGGATGAAGTTTCACTAATTCTGATTCCTCAAATTCTCCAATTAATGGGGTTTGGATATAACCAGGGTGAACGGAATTAATACGTATACCTTGATCAGCATACTCTAATGAAGCAGTCTTTGTTAGACCAGTCACACCATGCTTCGCTGCAACATATCCTGAAATGTTCTTTGTCCCGACTAAACCTAAGATTGATGCGGTATTAACAATTGCTCCACCACCTGACTTAAGTATTGCTGGAATCTGATAATGCAGCCCATAGAAAACAGCATTCAAATTAATATCGATGACTCTACGCCAAGCGTCAATACTCAACTCAGCAATCGGATTGACTTCACCTAAAATACCCGCATTATTAAATGCTAAATGCAGAGCCCCAAAGCTTTCCACGGCAAACTCAACAGCTTGCTTCATTTCTTCTGGATGAGATGTATCTGTTTTATTAGCAACAGCATGGCCGCCAGCAGCTATAATTTCAGCTGCAACTTTCTCAGCCGCATCAAGATTAATATCTGAAACAACAACTTTTGCCCCTTGTTGAGCAAGAAGCAGCGCTGTACTTCGCCCAATACCCGAACCTGCACCTGTAACTAAAGCCACTTTATTATTAAAACGTGTTGACATCGTAAACCTCTCTTTTTTATAAAATGAGCATGTGAGCCATACTCGTGCTTGAAACGTTTTAGACCCTATTTCTGCACTTGAATTGCAAATTGAACTACATGACATTTTCCGTTATGTAACTTGCCTTCATGACGTTCTTGTTCTCCCACATAAAAATGATAAAGATGATCATTTTTAAATACTGAAAGAAACGACATTGGATCGTACAAATAGTTAATATCTTTCGGACCACCGGTTTGATAATCAATCTGCTCTTTAGAATAAAGCTCTCCAATAAACCAGCCATTGTTTGTCAATGCTTGACGTATCCCAGTGAGAACATTGAATTGAGTATTTTCGTCAAAATGCCCATACACACACATCACATTTTGATAACACTCTCTTGGCCATTCGACATCATTGAGATCAATATTTCTAAGTGTGAAGTCAAAACCAGCTTGTTGGGCTTTTGCAGATAAGTGTTGCAAAGCAACTTTTGAGTAATCCCATATTTCTGCTGAAAATGAATCATTTTGCTGTTTCGCTTTATTAGCCAAATAAAGGATATTCCTCCCCTCACCCTCTGCTATAGCAAGAGTTTTTCCCACAATTGGAACCTGATCTGCTATCTGTTGAATAAAATGATTGGGCGAAATGCCATACAGATCCTGTGTTTGCGAATAAAGATTATCCCAGTGCTGATTCATATCGTTTCCCAATGATTGAAAAAATTAAGCTGTGAATTCTTTAAATGCTTCCAATGCATTAGCGGCATACATCAATGAAGGACCGCCCCCCATATAAACTGCAACACCAAGCACTTCCTCTAATTCTTGCAATGTCATTCCCATTTTGACTAGGGTTCTGACATGAAAACCGATACATCCATCACATCGTGCTGCAACACCAATCGCTAAGGCAATCAGTTCTTTTATTTTAGGATCAATAACACCATCTCGCATTGCAACTTGTGACAATTGATTAAAACTTTTCATTAAATCAGGAGAATCCTGCGCTAATGTCTTTAAACTGCCTGAAATATTTTGAGTTAATTCTTTGTACTTCATGATTTTCTCACTTGAATGTCCATAAACTTAAGTTAGACTTAAAATAGAAATCTAGTTATTTCTCTACTGGATAACCCTGCTCTAGCCATGCTTGGAATCCACCCTGAACAGATTTCACCTGAGTAAATCCCATATTCTGTAAAGTATCTGTAGCCAGAGCTGATCGGCCACCCGTCCCACAAATCAAATAAATCGGCTGATCTTTAAGATGTTCTAGTGCTTGCAAGGTATCGCAATGATGGCTCGCCACAGGATGCTGGTGAATTCTCATTTCTAAAACACCACGAGGATAATTCACGGCTCGGTCTATCGCTGCCGCCTGAAATTCATCTGGTTCCCGAACATCAATCAGAATGGTTTTATGGTTTTTCATGGCTTCAAGTAAGTCTGCGACCGTCACTTCTTGAATTCGGTTTTTTGCCATTGAAATTAATTGTTCTGCTGTTTTCATTACTCTTTACCTCTTCCGATCTTTAGAAATCTGGTCTCTGATTAAATATTCATGTCTTTAAAATGCAGTTTTTAAATTTGGCTCTAATCTCTTGCTTGTATTAAGTTATGATGACTGTAGAAATTAAATAAAATGCTACGCTTATGACAGTTATGGCAAAAACCTTTTGGATTTGACTATTCTTAACTAAAGGCATCAAACTTCGACCAATCAACATCCCAGCCATGCAAGCTAAAACGAAAGTCAGCGTGACCGAAACGGGGTATTGAAAACCATCTAAAATATGAGCTGAAATGCTGACACCACCTATCAGGAAAATAATCATCAACGAGGTCGCAACAATACTGCGCATATCAAGATCAGTTACTTTACTCAGTGCTGGAACAATCACGAATCCCCCACCTACCCCAAGCAAACCAGTCAATAAACCTGCCACGACACCAATGGCGCCGAGAGACAATGCAGTTTTCATGTTCCAAATCAGACGACCAGTTGTTTGGTTAACTTTACACAGCACACCTGTATGGTCATTCACTTTTTTAAAAAAAATCCGGTAAGCAACCACGAGCATGACTAAACTGAATGCTAAGGTAAGCCATACAGGAGAAATTATTCCTCCCAGATGCACACCATAACGTGCTGAAGGAATGCTGATCAGTGCAATCCAAAGCGCAGCCCGATAGCGTACTATCTTCTTAAATAAGCCTTCAAATGTTCCAACCAAGGCAGATAAAGTGACTGCAAGCAAGCCAACAGGTGCAGCTTGTGCGACCGTCCACCCTTGACTTGCCATCAGTGCGGGTACGGCCAGAATGCCACCACCAGCACCGGTTAACCCAAGCAAACCACCGATGGTCAGTCCTTCAAGTATTAGCATCCACATCGCTACTGCCCCCCTCTATTACCAAACCAATTAAACAAAACTTGTTGTTTAATCTTAAAATTTGCCTATTTGAAGTAATTCAGTGGAAGTTTTAAATAAGAAACACCATTCTCTTCGGGTTCAGGGAATTGTCCTGCTTTCATATTGATCTGTATCGAAGGTAAAATCAGTTTGGGCATACTTAAACCCGCATCGCGCTTATTACGCATTTCAACAAAATCATCTTTGGTCGTGCCGTCGTGAATATGGATATTCTGATTTTTTTGAGTCTGAATATCCGTTTCACACATATAGGTATCGCGCTTTTCTGGCAAATAATCATGGCAGAGAAATACATGTGTTTTCTCAGGCAGTTGATACAAACTTTGTATTGAATCAAAAAGTATTGATGCGCTTCCCTTCGGGAAATCACAGCGCGCTGTTCCATAATCTGGCATGAATAAGGTATCACCCACAAACACGGCATCACCGATGACATAACTCAGGCAAGCAGGCGTATGTCCTGGGGTGGGAATGTTATATGCTTCGATTGAACCAATTAGAAATTGCTCATGATCATCAAACAGGTAATCAAATAATTGTTGGGTATTCCACTGTTTGATATCCAAATGATAGATCGCAGAAAAGGTCTCTTGTACTACAGCAATTCTCTGGCTCATGGCGATTTTTCCGCCTAATTTGGTTTTGAGATATTGTGCAGCAGTTAAATGATCGGCATGAACATGAGTTTCTAAAATCCACCCGACTGTTAAACCCTGCGCTTTGACATAGGTAATGATCTGATCGGCATGTGTGGTAGATGTTGTGGCTGATGCAGCATCATAGTCCAGTACACTGTCAATAATTGCACATGACTTGGTAGCGGGATCACTCACCACGTAACTGAAAGTATTCGTATCTTCGTGAAAAAAATCTTTTACAACAGGGGAATTTAACATGATTAAGCTCCTGTCCACTTACGGTGAAGCAAAACGCCTGCAAGCATCGCGACAATAAAATACAGAACTTGATAATGCCCAAGACCAATCAAGGTAAAACTAGGCGCAGGACATATCCCAGCAATCCCCCAACCAATACCAAATAAAAGGCTGCCCGAGATCAGTTTAGGATCAATTTTATGATTACTTGGTAATTCAATTGGTTCATTAAATACGGTTTTGGGTGCCTGACTGCGTACCACCTTTTGAAAAGGAATAATTGCAACCATAATCGCTCCAATCATTACGAAAGCTAGACTCGCATCCCAATCACCAAACAAATCTAAGAAGTTTAGAACTTTTTCTGGATTGGACATCCCTGAAAGCATCAAACCTATAGAAAATAAACCGCCGAAAATGAAAGCAAGAAAATTCTTCATTTAGAAAGCTCCTGTGACATGGCGAATCATGTAAACCGTAACAAATCCAGCGAACATAAAACTCATGGTGGCTAGAATAGAACGTTTAGATAAGCGACTGATCCCACAAATGCCATGACCGCTGGTACAGCCTGAACCTAAGCGTGTCCCAAAACCCACTAATAGCCCAGCAATAATCATCATCAACGGACTGGCATTCAATTCAATTTCTGGCTGAACAAATCGCCCATAAATGAAGGGTATAATGATCAAACCTGACATAAACCAAATAGCAGGTGTCTTAAATATCGTTTGAGGGTTTAGAATTTGTGCAACTAATCCACTAACTCCAGCAATACGACCATGTACATATAGGTAGCCAACTACAGCTGCACCTAGCAATAATCCACCCATAAAGGAAATCAAATAGTCATACATACAATTCAAATCACGCCAAACAATATACTTATTAATATTATATAATTAAATAATATACAAGTATTACTTTATTTTTTTGTATAATAATAAGATGATTTTTAGGATACGCTTATGAAAACCAATGAATTAAAAATGAAAATAGATCTTTCAAAAGTCAACCTTGTCACTGATTGTCTAAAAGTCTTATCGAATCCTGATCGTCTTAAAATTTTATGTGTCTTAATTGATAGTGAGCTGAATGTTCAACAAATTGAAAAAACCGCTCAGGTATGCCAACCAACATTATCACAACAACTAACGATACTCAGAAAAAGTAAAATGGTATCGACACGCCGTGAAGGCAAACAAATCTTTTATCAATTTAGTGATATGAGAATATTACAAATCATGCAGACCCTATACGGCTTATATTGTATGAATGACATGGACTCGAACTAGAAATGTTAACTCCCTAAAAATATTTCACATTTGGAATAACAGACTCTTATGCTCACTTTTCAAGCAAAAAAGTCTGTTACTTTTTTTCAAATCAATTATCTGAAGATTGCTCTAAGTTCTCCCACTCAGGAAATGGATTAACCATAAGCTTCCACTGCTCAGGTCCTCCGGCCATTTCCACATCCGTCAGTAAACATTGGTCAAACTGTTGAATTAAACCCTGTTCATCTATATCCATTCCAATCATTACAATTTCCTGTCGTGCATCCCCAGTACGCTCATCCCAATTTCTGATGATTTCATCACGGCTTTGCTGATCCTCTGGCCAATGCTCGTCAGGAACCGTTGCCCACCAATAGCCGGCAACACCATGTCTAGCCATTGCACCCGCTTGTGACCAAGAAGCAGCAAACTCAGGGTTTGAAGCCAACCAAAAATAGCCTTTCGAACGAACCACACCTTTCCATTCGGAATTGATGAAATCATAAAAACGTTGTGGATGAAATGGACGTCTCGCACGATATACAAAACTTTTAATCCCATATTCTTCTGTTTCAGGTGTGTGTTCACCACGCAATTCTTTCAGCCAACCTGGAGCTTGAGAAGCTTCGTTAAAATCAAAAAGCCCTGTATTTAAAACTTTATCTAAATTGACTTTACCAAATTCAGAAATTTCAATTTTTGCTCGTGGATTAAGTTTATTTAAAATTGCAAATAAACGTTGTTTATCATCCTCATTGATCAGATCTACTTTATTTAAGATGATGACATCACAAAACTCAATTTGATCAATCAATAGGTCAACCACAGTACGCTCATCTTGTTCACCCAACGACTCTCCGCGTTGTTGCAAACTATCATACGAGCTGTAATCTTTTAAAAAATTAAAGGCATCTACAACCGTCACCATGGTATCAAGTCGTGCAAACTCATTCAGTGACACACCATTTTCATCTTCAAAAGTAAAAGTTTCGGCTACGGGTAATGGCTCAGAAATTCCCGTTGACTCAATGACTAATTGATCAAAACGATACTCTTGAGCGAGGCGACGAACTTCCACCAGTAAATCTTCCCGCAAAGTACAGCAGATACAACCATTACTCATTTCTACCAGTTTTTCATCAGTACGGGAAAGTTCTGCACCACCATCTCGTACTAAAGCAGCATCAATATTTACCTCCGACATATCATTAACAATGACCGCGATACGACGACCTTCGCGGTTATTTAAAATATGATTGAGTAACGTCGTCTTACCTGCACCGAGGAATCCCGACAGCACAGTTACAGGTAATTTGGCTGGAGTGGCTAAAGAATTATCCATTGGCTTTCTCACTTATCTTAATAAAAGGCTTGTTACGTTTGGAAAAACATAAAGCACATTGACCTAATAGCTCTAAACAATGATGCTTAGGGCTAAAATCCTGATGAACAAGTGACTGTTCAATCACTTGAGTAAACTGAGGTGAATCAAGAATTTGAACTGTCTGACACTCTGTACAAATTGTGACGAGTAAGTAATTTTTCTTATTTCTCAATTCATATGCTAAATATTTGTTCAATGTATCAAGTCTAAGTATTAAGCCATGGCCTGATAGTTTTTTTAAAATACGATAAATTTGTACTGGAGATTGCAAGCCGTAAGGTTTTACCTTTTCCAATAAAGCATAAGCACTTATTGCCTTCTGCTCATTTTGCAAAATTGTTAATACCCTTTGCTGTATCGCACTAAGTTTTAATTCACTCATCTACATTTCCTTTATCATTTCGATTAGACAAAAGCTGAGTGATACAGGGAGATGAGGTACTTTTATGATCGGGTCCCCATGTGCGATATCCAGCACTATCAATATGAATTTGACCAGAAGCATAGACTCCGAGTCCCATATTCAAGCGATCACCATTTTTGACCCAAAATTGACACAAATTTGTTTTTGTTTGCTGAATCATTGTAAGTTCTTCTAGTATTGGCTGTTCTGGACCAATCCTAAAATCAAGTGCAGCATTAAAAACATGTTTGGAAGAATCTGCTCCTTTCGCACAGCGATTTAGGGCAGAGTTACGGTAAACAGAAGTGACTGTAAAATCATCAATCACATTGTCATTAATTAATTCCTTAAAAATATTTAAAGTCGGTACGATATTGTTCCAAATTTCTTGCGGTGGAATTTCATATTCTGATGCATGGCAGTTTTGCCAATCTCGTGCTGTTTGAAATAGTTCAAATTCAGGTACAACACCCAGTAAATTATATTTTTTTAAAAATGTTTGATAACGATTCACTTGAGCTTTATGTGAAGGTTGCGAAATCCAATGCTGATACTCTATTGGGGCATTTTTTGGATACGATCGTTTCGGCTGTACAGATTTACGTTTTACATTGTTATGTTGTCCCGAAGCATTTGATGAGTAAATCAATTGCCCCGTTTGTTTCTGACTGCATGCTGTAAGACAGAACAGTAAACCAATAATTAAAAAATGTTTCATAGCCACTTATTTCAATCTCGAATCTTAAAACGCCTAATGGGCAATTTTAATAAGTTTGCCACCTATAATGTAATGTTATAACATAACTTAAATATTTAAAAGTTCTTCTTTATCTCAAATTCAAAGAAGAACATTGGTTTTTGATTTGATTCTGCTGTGCAATTAATAGAGCGCTAACTGGGAAAAACAATGTCTGATTTGTATGTTTATAATGCTGAAACTCGATCCAAAGAGCGCTTCAAACCTATCATAACAAACGAAATCAAACTCTATGTCTGTGGAATCACCGTTTATGATTATTGTCATATTGGACATGCACGAACCATGGTCGCCTTTGACTTTATTGTTCGCTTTTTGAGATCACAGGGCTGGAAAGTAAAATACATTCGTAATATTACGGATATCGATAACAAGATTATTCATAAAGCACAAGACAACCACGAATCCATCGGCAAATTGACGGATCGCTTTATTCAAGCAATGCATATAGATTTTCATACATTAGGCTGCCTCTCTCCTGATGCAGAGCCTAAAGCAACTGATTCTATTCAAAATATTCAAACTATTATTCAAACCTTATTCCAAAAAAAATACGCCTATCAAACATCAAATGGCGATATTTATTTTTCTGTTGAAAGCTATCCTGACTATGGACGATTATCTGGTCGAAAATTAGCAGATATGCAAGCTGGTGCGAGCCAACGTGTCAGTTTAGAAACAGAAAAACGTCATCCTTTTGATTTTGTACTCTGGAAAGCTTCAAAACCCAATGAACCTTTTTGGCAATCGCCTTGGGGAAATGGTCGACCAGGTTGGCATATTGAATGTTCGGCAATGTCAATGTGTCATCTTGGCAACCATTTCGATATTCATGGCGGTGGGGGTGATTTAATTTTCCCACATCATGAAAATGAAATAGCACAGAGTGAAGCTGCAACTGGAGAAAAATATGTGAATTACTGGTTGCATACAGGCTTCATCAATGTCAATGGAGAAAAAATGTCGAAATCATTAGGTAATTTTCTTACCATACGTGATGCGCTCAAGGATTATCATCCTGAAGTCATTCGCTTACTGGTGATCAGTTCGCATTACCGTAATCCGATTGATTTCTCTGATCATATTTTAAAAGATACACAAAAAGTATTGTCTCGATTCTATCAAGCAATTTACCACGCACAACCCTTTATCACATCAAAAGATGATGCTATTAAAACAGAACTAAATAGTAATCCTTTTATACAAAAATTTAATCAAGCCATGAACGATGACTTTAATACTCCAGAAGCTTTAGTTGTTTGTTTTGACTTATTGAAGCAGCTGAACATAGCCTTAAAAGAAGAGAACCAAGAAAACGTTATTAAAAATTATCAGTTACTTCTTTGGATCGGCAATATTCTAAATATTTTTCAGTATGATCCTGAGAAAATATTAAAGCACTCAGCTAGTGAACAAGATTCTCCCCTTTCCGAGCAGGAAATCCAAGAAGCGATTCTGGCAAGAAATACAGCACGAAGCAATAAACAATATGCTTTAGCAGATCAAATTCGACAGAAATTACTTAAAAGTGGCATCCTTTTAGAGGATACCCAGACACAAACAATTTGGAGACTCAATCAATAATGAATGATGTTTACTTATTAAGATTCATCCTCCCCATCTTTATCAAATACGGATTACACATATGGCGATTAGCAATCAAGACCTGAGAAAAGCAGGACTAAAAGTCACTCTTCCGCGAATAAAAATTTTAGAAATATTGGAAAACTCAATTCCTCACCATCTGAGTGCGGAGGATATTTATAAAAAACTATTGGAGCAAGATGAGGATGTTGGACTAGCAACGGTCTATCGTGTCTTAACTCAATTTGAAATGGCAGGTATTATTCAACGCCATAACTTTGATCACAATCATGCTGTATTTGAGATAAAGCAAGATACTTCGCACGATCATCTTGTCTGTCAAGAAACAAACCAAATCATTGAGTTTAAGAATGAGGAAATTGAAAAATTACTTCTAGATATTGCAACAAAGCATGATTTTCAACTCACAGGACATTCTCTGATCTTATTTGGATATTGTAGAAATTCAACTAAGTAAAATAAAAATCGACTATTTATCAGTTCTTATCAAAAGCATACTAGAAACAATATCTGTTAAATGTTATGTTATAACATAACATTTAACAGATACTTTCAATTATGAATGCCTTGCAGCTCCCAGATGTCTCATCTGAACCTTTTCTGAATATGCATGCCTATCCTCTCGATTGGGTCGGAATGGAGAATATCGCCTTACCTATTCAAATTCAAAATACACTGTGCGCAAGTAAAGTGAATGCCTATGTCAGCTTAGATGATCCTCAGGCTAAAGGCATTCATATGTCTAGACTGTATACTCGACTGTTGGAACTCCATGCCCTACCTGACCTAACTTTAAGTAAAATTTATCAAGCGCTTCAAGATTTTTTAGCGAGCCATACTGAGCTCTCTCAACAAGCCCGCCTTGATATTCAAGCGGAGTTTAATTTAGAACAACCTGCTTTAGTCAGCGCACTATCGGGCTGGAAAAGTTATCCATTTAACTTATCCTGTAAGTTAAGTGAGCATACTTTTGAAGCAGAATTAGCAATAGAAATCACCTATTCCTCAACGTGTCCTTGTTCTGCTGCTTTAGTACGTGACCTCATTCAAAAAAGCTTTCAAGATGCCATTGATACAAAAAAAATAAATCCACAAAACACCGATGAAGTTATGGCGTGGTTAGGTACAACAGATGCGATTGTAGCAACTCCACACAGCCAAAGAAGTTTTGCTCAGCTACGTTTTAAATTAGCCCCTTGTTTACAGTCCATTCCAATTCGGCAATTCATTTCACATGCAGAACAAGCCTTGACAACACCTGTTCAGACAGCTGTCAAACGCGTAGATGAGCAAGCATTCGCATTAGCAAATGGTCAAAATTTAATGTTCTGTGAAGATGCTTTACGCCGCTTATACCACGCATTTGTCAACTACTCAGGTATTTCAGGATTTAACTTCAAAGTCATTCATGCTGAAAGTCTACATGCTCACGATGCAGTCGCTCAGGGATCATGGCAATGGTAGGTTCAACAGTTTTTCTAGACATTGAACAAGGAAAGATGGGGCAATGTTATGAACTGAAAAGCATTATTGATGCCATTCCCTGGAACAAGGATGGACTAATCACTGCCATTGCCCAAGATGGACAAAGTAAAGATGTCTTAATGCTTGCTTGGATTAACCGTGATGCACTACTTGAAACCCTAAATACAAGACAGGTTTGCTATTGGTCTCGCTCGCGGAAATGCTTATGGCGAAAAGGCGAAAGTTCAGGACATCGTCAAAAACTCATTGAAGCCAGACTTGATTGTGACGGTGACAGCATCCTTTTTTTGGTCGAGCAAGCTGGACCAGCCTGCCACACTAATCGTCCCAGTTGTTTTTATCTTGGATTAAACACACAACACGCCACAATTTTAACTCAGCCCATCATTTAGCTAATTTATATAACATTGAAGACATTACCATGATTCGTAAAAATCCAACTGGTCATCTCCCTGTCATTGACCAAACCGCTTATATTGATCAGACCGCAATTATTTGTGGAAAAGTCATTATTGAAGCTAACGTATTTGTCGGTCCTTATGCGGTGATCCGTGCAGATGAAGTGGATGAAAATGGTGAGATGCAACCGATTATCATCGGTGAAAACTCGAATATTCAAGATGGCGTTGTTATCCATTCAAAAGCAGGTGCGCAAGTCACTATTGGGAAAAATTCATCGATTGCCCACCGTTCAATTATTCATGGCCCTTGTGTAATTGGTAATCATGTATTCGTTGGTTTTAACAGTGTCTTATTTAATTGTAAGGTCGGTGATCATAGTGCCGTCCGTCACAATGCCGTGGTCGATGGCCGAGATTTGCCTAAATCATTTTATGTCCCTGCGATGAGCTATATCAATGCCCGAACCGACTTAAGCCAGTACCAACCGATCGATATTTCTATCAGTGAATTTTCTGAAAGTGTGGTGAGCACCAATATTGAGTTAGTACAAGGTTATAAGGCATTACAAAATGAATTTTAGACAACTCCCAAATCTAATCATACGTAATGCGAATATGGTTAATGAGGGGCAGCAACAAATCGGTGATGTCCTTATTCAGCAAGGCCGTATTCGTAAAATACAATCTAATATAACGGGTATCCACAATGCCAAGAGCATCGAGGCTGATGGCGCATGGTTACTCCCAGGCATGATTGATGATCAAGTCCACTTCCGCGACCCAGGCTCACCACAAAAAGGGAGTTTTGCCTCAGAATCTTTGGCAGCTGCAATAGGTGGAATTACCAGCTTTATGGATATGCCCAATACCAATCCTGCTACATTGGACTTAACTGCACTACACGATAAAAAAGCAATTGCAGCTCAACATAGCATAGCCAATTATGCATTTCACTTTGGGGTAAGTGCACAAAATTTAGAGATTGTTGAAGCGCTTGATCCTAAATTGGTTAGCGGCGTGAAAGTTTTTATGGGAGCATCAACGGGTAATATGTTGGTTGATGATCCAAAAATTTTAGAGCGCTTATTTGCTAATGTGCCCACTATTTTATTAGCACATTGCGAATCCACGCCCCGGATCAAACAGCTGGAAGAGTTTTATCGTGATAAATATGGCGAAGATATTCCAGCAAACTTACATCCTAAAATTAGGGATAAACAAGCCTGTTTTGAAAGCTCTCGATTAGCCGTATCACTCGCTGAAGAATTTGGTACACAGCTACATGTATTGCATCTGACGACAGCAAAAGAGCTTTGCTTATTTAAAAATTTACCATTGGATAAAAAGCATATTACTGCTGAAGTATGTATACATCACTTAACTTTTGATGAGTCTGATTATGCAGATTTAGGACATTTAATTAAATGTAATCCAGCAATAAAAACTGCCAGTGACAAGCATACCCTCATTGATGCTGTCGCCAATAGTGAGCGTTTAGATATTATTGGCACAGACCATGCGCCGCATACTTGGCAAGAAAAACAGCAAACTTATTTTAATGCCCCTTCAGGGTTACCGCTAGTTCAGCATGCCTTACCCGCATTATTAGAATTAGTGGCAGATCAGAAACTATCAATTGAAACGCTGGTAAGAAAATCTTCTCATCAGGTTGCCGATTTATTCCGTATTAAAGATCGAGGCTATATCCGCGAAGGCTATTGGGCTGATTTAGTCCTCGTCCGCGAAAATCAAAAAAAACAATCAGTAGCTGAACAGACTAATTTTATGCGTTGCGGCTGGACACCATTCCAAGAGAAAACGTTCCGCTATCTGGTGGACACAACCATCATTTCTGGTCAACTCGCATGGCACCAACAACAACCTTATCTTAACTGTCAGGGTCAAGCCTTAGAAATTGACCGCTAATCTGCAATAACCCAACCTGTATTTAGACGACTCTACATGAATATCCAGCTTAATTTCCTTGGTTCAACACAGCATCTTCAACTTGAGCAACCAATGTCGATTTTTGAAACCTTGTCCCGTTTCAAAATTCAAGGCTATAAAAAAGCTTTTCTCGCCAAAATTGATGCTCATTTCGTTGATTTGCATCATGTCATCCAACATGACTGTCACATCGAACTTTTCAGTCTGAACGATGACAATAATTTAATTCTACTGCGACACTCCTATGCTTATTTATTGGCACAGGCTGTCTATCAGTTATACCCTGCTGCTCAACCTGTAGAATATCAAATTACCAATCAAGGTATTTATTATGATTTCGCCGATACGTCGTATTTTAATCAGAATGATTTACAACAAATTGAACTGAAAATGCATGAGTGGGTACAACAACATTTAGATATTCGTACTGAAAAGATTACAGCCGATCAAGCAGCTAATTTTTTTAAACAGCAAGATTTGGATTTTAAGTATCAATACTTAAAAAATACGAGTAAATCAAGCGACTTATTTTTCCATCAAAATAATGATTTCTCAGACGTTTACTTATATCCACTTGTTCCAAATACTGAATTTTTAGAATATTTTAAAGTGACTCATGTTTCTGGTGCATATTGGCAAGGCGACGCTACACAACCGATGTTACAGCGGATTTATGTCACATGTTGGGCTGACCAAAAACAATTAAAAAAACATTTAAAGCAAGTTGAAGAAGCCGCAAAACGAGATCATCGTAAATTAGCACAACAACTTGATTTACTACATTTTGATGATAAAGCACCAGGTGCCGTGTTCTGGCACGCGAAAGGATGGAAATTATTTCAGTTATTATCAGATTATTTACGCCAGCAACAAGATGATGCGGGTTATATCGAAGTTAATACTCCCGATGTCATGGATCGTGAACTTTGGGAAATTTCGGGACACTGGCAAAACTATCAGCAGCATATGTTTACCACCGTCACTGAAGATCAGCGAAGTTATGCACTTAAGCCTATGAGTTGTCCTGGCGCAGTTTGTCTATATGCACATGAATTAAGAAGTTATCGTGACTTACCATTACGTATGGCGGAATTTGGTAAAGTTCATCGCTATGAGCCATCTGGATCTTTACATGGATTAATGCGTGTTCGTCATTTTACCCAAGATGACGCCCATATTTTTTGTACTAACAGCCAGCTTTTATCTGAATGTAAAAATACAATTGCCCTCATTTATAAAATTTATGAGCAATTTGGCTTTAATGAAGTTTCGCTTAAATTATCGACAAGGCCTGATCATCGTGTCGGCACGGAAGAAATTTGGGATTTCTTAGAAAATACACTAAAACAATCTCTCGAACAGCTTAATATTCCTTATACATTAAATATCGGTGAAGGTGCATTTTATGGCCCTAAACTTGAATTTACCTTAAAAGATGCCATTGGTCGTGAATGGCAATGCGGAACAATTCAGGTTGATTTAAATTTACCAGAACGTTTTGATATTCATTACATTGATGAAAATAATGAAAAACAACGGCCTGTGATGTTGCACCGTGCTTTATTTGGATCTCTTGAGCGCTTTATTGGTATTTTGATCGAGCATTATATGGGGCACTTCCCATTTTGGCTTGCACCTGTCCAAATCGCAATTTTACCGATTACAGATGTACAACATGATTACGCCAAACAAGTCCAAGAATCACTTAAACAGAATGGCTTTAGGGCAACATTAGATTTAAGTCAATCAAAATTGAACTATAAAATCCGTGAAAATACGCTACAAAAAATACCTTATCTGATCATTGTTGGGGAGCAAGAAATGCAACAATCATCTGTTCGAATACGTGCGCAAAATGGGCAGGATTTTGGGGATATCCTGACTACAGATCTGCATGATTTCTTTACGACTCAAGCAAATTTTGTGAATTGATTGCTTATGTGGCATCAAACACATAATCAGGTTAAAAATTTACGGCAGGAAAAGAAGATTTTTAACCTGAGAACCTATTTTGCAATGGATCTTGGGAATTTGTTTTGCTGTGTTGAGCTAGTAATCATAAATTTATGCTAGGAAACAATAATTATTACCGCTCCCTTAATGCCTCTTGCGCCTTATTAAATGGTTTGATTAAATAATCCAACACCGTTTTTTCACCTGTTTTAATATCTACCGTTGCAACCATTCCAGGTGTGATATTAAACTTCTGCCCTTCTTTATTGATCAACTTGTCTGAATCAGTCCGAATATAAACTCGATAATAAAATTGATCTTGCTTAACTTCATCTCTCAATGTATCTGGTGAAATAATAGAAACTTTCCCTTTCAATCCACCATAGATAGAATAGTCAAATGCAGTGATTTTTACGAGTGCTTCTTGTCCAGAATGAATAAAGGCAATATCTCTAGGCGAAATACGCGCTTCAACCAAAAGTTTTTCATCAAGTGGAACAATAGTCATCAGCTTTCCATTCTGAGAAATCACACCACCAATAGTCATAACATCAATTTCTTTTACAATCCCTCTCACTAGTGACTTAAATAGAGTCCGACTTCCCTTTTACGACCTGAGACTGAGTTTCAATGTCTGTATTTGCTTTTGCTAGTTCTTCACGAGCTTTTACTGAATATTGGTTTCGCACATCACTCATTTGATTGCGCAAATCAGTCGCTTGACGTTTAAGTCTTAAAACTTCCACTTCACTTGCTGCACCTTTCGCAACCAAAGGCTCAGTCATTTGTGGCTCTTGTTCAACTAAAGTAAGTGCCTGCTTCAATCCAGCTAAGGATTCTTCCAAATTAGATCGACGCGAATGATACAGCGCTGTTTCTTCCTCAACTAAACTACGCTCTTTTAATACTTCACTTGGAAATACTAAAGCATTCCCATTTACTTCTGCGCGTAGTCGCGCTGCAGTTGCTTGAGAAGTAAGAAGTAAGGATGCTGATTCACCAACATTTGATGCAAAACGAGTCGGATCAAGCGGAGCCAGTATTTGCCCTTTTTCGATAATTTCGCCCTCATGCACATAGAGCTTCGTTAAGATACCACCTTCAAGAGACTGAATAACTTGCTCTTTAGAAGATGGAATAACTTTGCCAGTTCCTGTTGAGACCTCTCCAACTTCCGCTATCATCCACAAAAGAAGAAAGCCGTAATCCGTGCATAAGTTTTGACAATAAATAACCCGAATCCTGTTTAAGCCAAGGATTCCATAATTTGAATTTTTGGCTTATTTCGTTGAGTTAATTGATATACGCATAACGATACGTAAATCCCACTTAGAAATCCATGAATACTACGTGCTTTACTCGTCACTAAATTGTATTGACCTTTCAATAAGCTAAATAACGTTTCTATCTTATTACGTTATTTTAAGTGATATTCATCTTGTTCACAGAGTTGAACAGTCCGCATATTCTTTCGATGATAGGTAATTAAATCAATACCTTGATTCTTTAACTTGCTTTTTAAATCTTGGCTGATATAGCCACGATCCGCATAAAGCTTTGCTTCTAAGCCTTCAACCAAATGTTCAACCATTTTGATGTCAGACACATGTCCATTAGATAAAGCAGAACAAGCGATTTCACCCAATTGATTCATCGCGATATGTAATTTACAACCATAAAACCAGCCCATCGAACTTTTACCACGTGATGCAATTTTGGCTAATGATTTATGGCGTTGGATGCGTTGATTTTTACAGACAGGTAAAGTGGTTGAATCAACCCATAAATATTGGCTACGTTGGCCTTTCATTAAGGCGACATGTAAAGCATGTAGTGCCAATTGATGCATATTGATGCATATTGATGAGGTGAATCATCCGTTGGTAGTAGGGTAAATTTTTAAATAAATGATTTTTATCCTGTTTCAACCATGAAAAGAATGCTTTGAAATTGTTGATATGAGAACACTTATACCAAATGGCAATAAAGCTAATTTCCGAGATGGTCAGCTGTGCAGTTCTGATTCTTAAAGAGTGGCGGATTTGTTTGAGAAACTTCCAATAAGTTGCTTCAAATTTAAGAAAGAAATCATCGATTACACAGAGTAATTCGGTACTATTGAACATTAGGACTAGAGCTTTAGGTTTGGTGTGGTAACTCAACTGATGGCTCTAGTTCTCTTATTTTTCAAGTCAATTTCTTATCTGAGATTCGGGTTACCTATGAAAATGATGCTATGTATGATGAAGTAGAATAAATTCAATGCTGTGGTTATATTCACAACCATTAACAATTAAATCGACCTCATACGCTCTCTTCACTGTAAAAATTTACACTAGAACTTGTTGCTCTTAGGACATATATCTAATGCTATAAAAGGCAATGTACGGATATTAAAAATGAAATTTGTGCTGAAAAGTATTCCAATTGATCGAAAACTTTTTAAGCAATTGAGCTTAAACTTTTCGTGATAACAATGTGATTGAAATATTGAGGTAATACAAAAGAATTTTATTTAAATGTGATTAAAAAAATACGAATTCAAAGCTTAATTGAAACAAATGAACTCATTGGAAATTTTCAATAAATCTTTTTAAATTCAGGTATCTTGAATCTTATTTATTCTTGATGCCTATTTATGTCCACTTTCAAATTATATCGGGTCAATGTGAGTAACCACATCAATCACATTATGGTTTTTGAGGACTTCATTTCTGGCATCTACTGCAATTTTATGTCCTTCTCTTACACTTTGCTCACCACTGACTTCTAAATGAACATCTACAATAATCATATCACCCATTTTACGGGTTCTGAGTTGATGTAAGCCCAATATCCCCTCTTTATTCAATAAGGTTTCTTTAATAGCAGCAATCTCATCTTCATTTGCCGACTTGTCCATCAAATCATGTAAGCCCGTCCAGCTAAAGTCAAAACCCATTTTAGCAATCATCAAACCGACAATTAACGCCGCGATTGGATCAAGAATTGGGTATCCCGCAAGATTCCCTATAATCCCTAATGCTACAACAAAAGAAGATGCCGCATCTGAACGTGCGTGCCAAGCATTCGCAATCAATAAACTCGATTTTACTTTTTTGGCAATAGAGAGCATATAGCGGAACAAAATTTCCTTACAGATCAATGCAGTTATTGCTACCCAAAGTGCTATGCTATGAACTTGGGAAATTTGCTCAGGATGAAGAATTTTATGGGTTGCTGTCCATAGCATTCCGCCCCCAACGGACAGTAAAATTAAACCCAGTATAAAAGATGCTGCATTTTCAAAACGAAGATAACCATAAGGATGAACGTCATCTGGTGCTTTTTGACTATGACGATTGGCCACTAATACAATAAAGTCCGCAACTAAATCACTTAAAGTATGAATACCATCTGCAACTAAACCTTGTGATTTAGAAAACAGACCAATCCATATCTGCCCAATCGATAAGAAAATATTCACAGCAACACTGATCCACGTTGACTTTGAAGCAGCTTTCGCCCTTAACTCAAGATCAATATTTGATTCAATCATAATCTTTCAAGCTCTTGGTTCACTTTTTAAAATAAAGCATACTTTTCAAAACGTTATCTTTAAATACATAATGATGAATTAATGCAGCCAATGCATGAAAGCCTATCAGCACCATGAAAGAATTACCTAGAAATTCATGGATTTCTCCAATTTTTTCAACATCCCATGAATTACTTATGAGAGGTAAACTCATTCCAGAAAACTGATAACTCTCTGTTAAACCTGATAAAGTAACCCAGCCCAGTACAGGAATTAAAAACAACAATGAATAAAGTGTGTATTTCACCATCAAAAATAAAGTTCTTTGATATTTATTCATCGGCTTGTTCAGCGGAATATCTTTTCTATAAGTAAAAATCATTATAATTCTGATAAAAAATAGCAAAAATACGGATATCCCAGCGAAAACATGGAGTTCTCCGCTTTTTAGATGTACGGTTGGGTCTCCACCTGTGAGATACGCCAACACCACAAGGCAAAGTGTAATCCAATGCATAATCATTATTGGAAAAGGATATTTATTTTTCATAACAACCCCAAAATTCAAAAATATAAATTGATATTATTACATTATAAAAGTAACCTTAAATTTAAATTAATTTTTTAAAATATTTAAAAAATCAAATGCTAAAAAATACCATCCAGCACCCAATAAAAATAATCATTCTTAATTACATTAATCTTACCCTATAAAATAAATATCAGACTCGAGTAAATTTTAAGGATTCTATTCCATTCAATCCGAAAAATATTTCACATGTAGCTTTTATGTATAAAATTCATAAAATAAATATACTTACCGTTTTTCTTTTTTATGAAAAATGGAGGAATAAAGTCTACCTAATCCTCTCCATCTATTTAAAACAAAAATATATATCTCATTAATCCTAACTTTAAAAATCCTACACTTAAGTTTATCTTCAAATAAGCCAACCTCATTTATTTTTGCTTGAGACAAACTTCGACAAGGATCCTCCTATTTATATAGGTATACTGACATGAAATCGTTAGAGATGGATCCGGAAATTTGAACAACTCCTATAAGTGATACTC
>NZ_JAPEQW010000024.1:0-49597 GCF_026168575.1 Acinetobacter entericus | reverse complement strand
CTGGAACCTAAATCCAGTGCGTCTACCAATTTCGCCACGTCCCCAATGGCTGTGTATATTATAGAGATCACCTGTACATGACAAGCCTTTTTTAGAAAAAAGCATTTTGATTGATTAAATAAAAAACAAAAAAGATAATTTGAGGATTTCTTAAACATTTTCAGATATTAAGCGCATTTTTATTTGCGAAAAATCACGCATTCTTTGCGCTTTTTGCTTCGCAAGCATATCTCGCAATATCGGTTCGAAAAATATAAATTGCTGTGGAAGATCAATTGTTAACCGCTGACAGTGCAAAACAGCCCAATCTTTATATGTATGGGCCTGCAAACGCTGAGCAGTCAGCCATTCCAGCAGCACAATGCCTAAGGCGTAAAGATCACTTTGCACACTTTTGGGCTGCCCGTGGAATAACTCCGGCGCCATATAGCGCGGTGTTGCGTTCATAGGTGGACGCTTTGCAGACGCTATCAGTACGGCCTGTTCAAAATCAAGCAGCCTCACCTGCCCTTGATAGCGCACAAAATGCCCTGCTTTGAGATCTGCATGCAGCCATCCTAACTCAGTTAACTGCGCTAAGACGCTAACAATCTCTATCATCAGCGCTTTAATTTGGCTTGAAGTGAATTGGTTCGAATCCTGACTAAAGATTGATTCTGCATGAGGCAATAGCAATAGTTGCGGATGCAGATGGTCTGCTTGAATTAACTGCCGATGATCCAGCTGATTGACTGAGATAAAGCGATGCGGCAACAAAAAACTGTGACCCTGCAGAGACCACTGCTGATACAGCATCTGTTCCTGTAAAAACCCCTGCTGCGCATGCTGAAAGCCATCTTCCCGCATGGACTGCCCTTTGAGCCAAAAACAGGAGGAATTAACTTGATCACCGTTAGACGCTTTTTGCAGCTGATACAAATACCGTCCAAAGCTCAAACTCTGGGCTTTGGCTTTTAAGCTATATACAGCTGCCTGCAATAAATCCTGATCACACTGCAATAAATTCTGCATGCTGCTTTTCAGGTGATTTTTGATAATGCAGCAGCTCTAAACAATGCTGAATGGTTTTTCCAACCCGCGCATGGGTTTCAATCAGTGAAATTTTCGGCCAAGTCGCCCGTTCACCTTCACGCTGCAGCACTTTAAATAAATATGGCCGCGGGTTTTGCAGCATATAGCTGTAATGGCGCAGGCTCTGTTTACCGACAATATTCACATCGCCATAATAACGCTGATCTACCACGCCATAGCCATGATCCAACAAACGGCGTATCGGCGGCACACTGCCTACACGTTCACGGGCAAAATCCATCACCCCTTTGGTAATCACCTTGCCCTGCCGGCGGATAATCCGCTCAGGCCAACTCAGCATGTCTTTGCGGAAGCGGGAAATGTCATTTTGCATAAAGGGCACAATATGCGGATTCACCTGACTGGCAATCGTATAATTGATATTGTATAAGCGCGCCATTTTCTCTTGCGGAAAATCACTGCGTACACTGCCATCCACCCAACGGGTAGATGCCATATAAGGCGTGAATTGACCATCATAACGCTTGCTGGTCAGCTTAACTGGCGGAAATAGAATTGGCACTGCGCAAGAAGCCAGAACAGCACTCCACACCAGCAAATCCGGCGCAGTATATGCATTCATAATGCGCGCATCCTGCGAAGCATCATAGGGCGCAACTGCAATATTGATGTTCAGACCCGAGGTTTTTCTCGCCTCTGCAAAGGTCATATCCCCTAAATTTTCCTTGAGAAAATTCTTTAAATATTTCACATCCGCCAATCCGCCATTGCCGCGCAGCAAATCGCTGAGCTTTCTAAAGTGAAAGGCTTCACTGTAAAAATTATGGCCTTTTAAAATTTCCATAAACTCAGATGGCTTTGACACGCCCAGCATGCCTGTCATGATAGCGCCTGCACTCGAACCAGACAGCACTTTAGGCATTAAGTCCTGTTCCATCAGCGCCTTGCAGACGCCTGTATGAAACAGGCCGAGGGTTGAACCGCCAGAGAACATCATTGCAGGCTGTCCAAAAGCTTTTTGGCACTGTTCAAAGAAACCAATTTTTTCTTCTGATGTTAAACATTCACAATCTTCGGAAGCGATAAAAGCCAATCCTTCACTGACTTCCGAAACATAATCTTCAATAATTTTTTTTGTCCCGACATGCGTTACAGAAAACAGCAATGGATGGCCAATATTCGCAATATCGTAGGTTAAGCCTTCACTCAAAATATACATCAGATCACGAGTGCGCTTTTGCTGGCGGTAACGCCTCAGCAAAGCCAAACGGTGCACAATAATTTCTGCATCAAAGTAGGGAGAGCAATTATCCAGCTTCCACTCTTGAGCGCCAGATTCCTCATCAATTTTCAGCGCAGTGCTTTTCCACTCGGCATAGCTTTCTGCAGTTTCCAGTTGACGGCTTAGTTTTTTTATTCTGTACGCTTGGTGAGGATTTACATCCCTTGCAAAGTCTTTAAATAGCATATCCATCCCTCAGCGCTGGCTTTTATCTGCTGCATAAGCATGACATTCTTATGCAGCTTAAACTTTTGCAAAATTTGATCATTAATTCAATAGGCAAAATTTGCTTCCGTTGGCATATCATGCCGAAATACTATACATTGTTGTTGTAAAATTACATCTATTCATCGATTAACCACAAGCTGAATACCCATGCCAACCTTAGATTTACCAGATAATATATTAGAGTCCCTTTCCAGCGTTCTTTTGCAATTGCAGCAAACGCTTCCTGAACTAAGAAAAGCGCCAGACTTTACCGCTGCTGCCTATACATGGCAGGATAAACAGCTGAAAGCAATTCAGCAATCAAAAAAAATGTATCTGGAAGATTTAAAAGGCATTGAGCGCCAAAAAGAAAAAGTCATCCAAAATACTTTACAGTTTTTAAAAGGCTTCCCTGCCAATGACGTTTTACTTACAGGCTCACGCGGCACGGGTAAATCATCTATCGTACGCGCGCTACTGACTGAATACGAGCCTCAAGGCCTGCGCTTAATTGAAATTGAACGTGATGATTTGTCTGATCTTCCTGAAATTCAAAAACTCATTGCCGGCCGGCCGGAAAAATTTATTGTCTATTGTGATGATTTAGCCTTTAACGCAGAAGATGAAAATTACCGCAGCTTAAAAAGTGTTTTAGATGGCTCACTGCAGTCAGGTTCAAGCAATTTTATTATTTACGCCACCAGCAACCGCCGCCATTTGCTGCCTGAATTTATGCATGAAAACACACCTGTAACAAAGGTCGATGTCCCTCAATATACAGAACTGCATCCACAGGAAGCCATCGAAGAAAAAATCTCACTGTCTGACCGTTTTGGCATGTGGCTGTCATTCTACCCCATGGATCAAAAACTGTATCTGGAAATTGCTGAGCATTATTTAGCGAAAGCCAATATGCCATGGACCGAGGAAGCTCGGACAGAGGCTTTAAGATGGTCTCAAGGGCGCGGACAGCGTTCGGGGCGCGCAGCGTATCAATTTTCTAAACACTGGATTGGTTCACAGCAGTTATTGAATCTATAACGCTATTTTTAAGTTTTAATTTCCTTCATACGGCAATAAAATTAAGGCCCTGTTTATTTCGAATGGGGCTTTTTTCACGAAAATATGTTGATATTACAAGTCTTATCCGCAAAAAAAAGCATACTTAAGATATTGGTTTAAATACTTTTATTATTAATCAGCAAATTATTTTATCCCCCTTTCCACACCACACACAGCGGATGTGGATTACAGAACCGCTGTTAATTTTTTTTGAAAAGAATCCCTCATTAATTGTTATTAAGGCAGAGTTTATAAAGCC
The DNA here is from genome assembly GCF_026168575.1 of Acinetobacter entericus. Taxonomy (NCBI): domain Bacteria; kingdom Pseudomonadati; phylum Pseudomonadota; class Gammaproteobacteria; order Moraxellales; family Moraxellaceae; genus Acinetobacter; species Acinetobacter entericus. The sequence goes on along the minus strand of NZ_JAPEQW010000024.1, from coordinate 45,755 downwards.
AAACTTCAATTTTCACAGTCTTAATAATAATTTCAGCCAATTCAAATATTTTTAAAATTTTTATCCGTTATTCGCATCTAAACCGATTCCATTCCTCAGCGAGCTTGCACTTACTTCAACTGCCTTTCGCGTCAAGAAATCAATTTCCTAAAAATAGTCTTATAACCGATATAAAAAAGCCCAGATCTCATGTCTGGGCTTTTTTATATCGGTTTGTGTGATTCAGCGCTTAAACTTCTTCAGGGTTGCTTAATTCCGTCATTGGCCAGCGCGGTGTTGTCGTTACAGCCAAACCATCATGCTGTCCCGCTTTTAGGCGCTGATAGCCGGCAAAAGCAATCATGGCGCCATTATCGGTACACAATGCAGGTTCAGCATAAAACACATGGGCACGAATTTTAGCCAAGTCGGCTTCTAAGCGTTCTCTCAGACGGCTGTTGGCACTTACACCGCCAGCAATCACCAAACGCCGCAAGCCCGTTTGCTTTAATGCTTTCACTGACTTTTTCACCAGTGTATCCACCAAAGCTTCTTGGAATGAAGCGGCGATATCCGCTTCACGGCCTTCGCCTTCCACTTTTTTCAATTGTACAGATACTGCTGTTTTCAAACCGCTAAACGAAAAATCTAAACCCTGATGCAGCATTGGCCGCGGAAATGCAAACGCATTCATATCGCCAGCTGCAGCCAGTTTAGAGATATTCGGCCCGCCCGGATAAGGCAGACCCATCATTTTCGCGACTTTATCAAAGGCTTCGCCTGCTGCATCATCAATAGATTCGCCCAACAGTTCATATTGGCCAATGCCATACGCAGCCATGAGCTGTGTATGGCCGCCCGACACCAGCAAAGCGACGAATGGAAATTCTGGCGGAGCTTTGGACAGTAATGGCGCCAGCATATGGCCTTCCATATGATGCACGCCAATCGCCGGCTTATTCAGCGCAAAGGCTAAAGTTCGGCCAAACAGCGCGCCTGTCATGAGCGCGCCCATCAGACCTGGCCCGCGGGTATAAGCAATAGCATCAATTTCAGATTTTTTAATGCCGCTGTCTGCCAGCAATTGGGTAATTAAAGGAATTAATTTGCGCACATGGTCACGCGAAGCCAGCTCCGGCACGACGCCGCCATATTCTGCATGCAGTTTAATTTGGCTATACAGCACTTGCCCGCGCAAACCCAACTCGCTGTCATACAATGCGAGCCCTGTTTCATCACAAGATGTTTCTAAGCCTAAAACGATCATTAAACTGCCTATAACCTGTATCAAATCTATTGCGAAGCCTATTATAGACTTGTGGTATGAGATGTAAATGAGTAAAATACTGACCTTCACTTGTGATCGAAGGCAATTTCGCCCTAGATCTTATCCATAACTTAATGAGGATTCTTCATGCCACAAGTTAAATTGAAAGAAGGCGAACCAGTAGACGTAGCTATCCGTCGTTTCAAACGTTCATGCGAAAAAGCAGGTGTTCTTGCTGATGTTCGTAAACGTGAATTCTACGAAAAACCTACTCAAGAACGTAAGCGCAAAAAAGCTGCTGCTGTTAAACGCTACCAAAAGAAATTGGCGCGCGAATCAGTACGTACGACTCGCCTTTACTAAGATTAATTTGTGATTGATTGACTAACCTGGAAAAATAAATGACTACTTTAAAAAACCAAATAACTGATGTTTTGAAAGCAACTATGCGTGCTAAAGAAATGGGCAAGTTAACGGTAATTCGTAGTCTACAGGCAGCAATCAAGCAAATTGAAGTCGATGAACGCATTGAGCTTGACGATACTCAGGTTCTTGCGGTCATTGAAAAGCAAATCAAACAACGTAAAGAATCGATCAAAGCCTTTGAAGGCGCTGGTCGAGAAGATTTAGCTAGTAAGGAACAAGCCGAACTTGAGGTTTTATCTCAATTTCTACCAGAAGCTATGACTGAGGAAGAACTTGATTCCATCATTGCACAGACTATTGCTGCGCAAGAAGCTACTAGCATGAAAGATATGGGTAAGGTGATGAACTCTCTGCGTCCGCTCATAGCCGGGCGCGCCGATCCTTCTCAAGTTTCTGCAAAAATTAAAGCAAAACTTGCTTAATACCCAAATACTTCCCTCTTTTGCGTTGAACTGCCTTAAAACTCATTTATTCTTTAAGCCAGTTCTTCCGTAATATTATTCAAACACACTCTCTATAATCATTATTCAACGTATTTACGCCATCTTTCTACTTTAAATTACACTGCACACCATAAGGTTTTAACATCTGCATTTCTTTAGATGTAGACACCTGATCAATAACTTCCTTTTTCGAAATATTGGCATATTGCTTATCTAAGTATGCTCTATTCGTATCTGCTGCCTGATATAAGTCATCCGCATACTTACTCAATATTGAGCAAAATTTTTCCTGCTGCTGCGCATTAAAACTACGCTGCATCGGATCTAAGGTTGTATAAAATTTCCGAACATCCTGTTTGTAAGTTTCATTAATTTTTTCGACAGCCAATACATATTGTTCCGCACTTGCTGCGTGTACCACCTGCACTGCCACACCTAAACTTAACAGGGTAAATATGAATTTTTTCATCAAGTTAATCTTTATCATTTATCCAAAAGTGCAATTACAATTGTAGCATCTGCCACATGCCTAATCTAATTTAAAACAGTTATGACGATGAATCTATACAAATAAATTCCGGCTTATATTCTTGATAAGCTTGCTCTTTTGGCGCAGGAATGACACCTTGCGTCACAGTCCCTAAACGTAAACGCAGTACATTTGGCAGATCTTTTCGATAGGAATAAATTGGGCTGCCACATTTTCTGCAAAATACCCGTGCCTTATTTTCCGTATGAAAATATTCCTGAAGATCAGTTTCACCTTGCAGCAGCTGAAACTTAGATTTACCAATTGGAGAGTTCCAGCCAAACAATGCACCTTGCGCCAGCCTGCAATGCTGACAAAAACACAAAATGCTCTGTTCCAACTCTGCTGCATACCGGTATTTTACCGCACCACACAAACATTGTCCCTGAATCATTACAGCACTCCATTATTTTGAATTATTATGCTTTAAATTGCGTTTGCTTAATCTTCACTATCCTCACCAGATCACCTGCTGATCAATGCAGTGAAGACGCCTCATGGAAAACTCCAGCGCTTTCGCCTAGACAGTCAATTGCCGGTCTTTCTGCATTTCGCTTAAGCGCTGGTCTATTACAGCTTCGAGTGACTTGCGCTCTTTGGCTAAACGCTTTGCATGCAATAATGACTTTATGGCATTTTCTTCATTGCCGGTCCAAAACTCCACCTCAGCACGGTAGCGCAATACATTCACAGACCGCAGCGCAGAAGAATTATCAGCGTTTGCAGACTGCTGCATTAGACGCCAACCGGATACATCACGCGGGTTATTGCGTAAAAATTGACGCACCGTCAACTCCGCTTGAGCTGGCTGCTTATTAAGGATAAGCACTTCTGCATATTTATAATTTAACGCGCGGTTTTCTGGCATAACCGCCGCAGCGCTGCTCATCAAACTGAATGCATTTTCAATTTTATTCTGGCCTAAATAAACATCTGCCTGCAGCAGCGTCATCAGCACATGGCTGGATTTAACATTTTTAGCTTTATCGAGTGCGGTTTGTGCAGCCAAAAAGTCACCATGCTGTATATAAAAAGCAGCCAAGCCCATTAAACCCGCAAAATTATTTTGATTCGCCAACGCCTGCAGCTGCTGTTCGCTGCTCTGGCCAGACAGAACTCGGCTATATTGCTTAATTATTTCAAAATCTTCATTGTCTAAATTTGGCTTTACTTTCGGCAGCTGATTTGCCCTCAGGCGCGCCTCACTCATACGCTGTGTTGTGAGTGGATGCGTCAGCCAAAAGTCCGGCAAAAAACTGACCTGACTTGTAGCTCGGTTCATGACTTCAAAAAAATCCGCCATGCTTTGCGGGTTATAGCCTGCAGCATACATATACTGCATCCCTATGCGGTCAGCTTCACGTTCTTGGTTTCGGCTATAAGTCAGCTGCTTATCCAGCAGAGCTGCCTGCGAACCCAGCATCACGGCAGCGCCCGCATCACCATCCGCCTTGGAAGCAACCAATGCTCCTACCAGAATGCCTGCCAATGAAAGCAAGCCTTGCCCCTTAAAGGCTTCTTGAGAGCGGCTATAATGGCGCTGTGTGACATGCGCAATTTCATGCGCCATTACACCGGCCATCTCATCCATATTGCGCGCAGAGTTAATCAAACCCGCATTCAGGGCAAATAATCCGCCAGGCACAGCAAAAGCATTAATTTGCGGATCATTAATAATTAAAAGGCCGACCGGCTGACTGAGCTGTGTCTGGCTTAAAATATGGGAAAATACTGCATACAAACGGTCTTCAAGCCAAGGATTTTGCAGAACCGGCATCTGCTTATTGACTTCACGGAATACTTTTTCGCCAATGGCCTTTTCTTTTTGCTGATCCAGCAAACCAATGCCGCCGCCAATATCCGGCACAGCAAATTGAGCTGCCGAATTAAATTCTACCGTTTGACTCTGCGCGAGCATCGAACACAGTCCCAGACTGCAAGCCAGTAAAGTTTTTTTCAATGCCGCGTCCCAATCAAATCTATTTGCTTATCTATTCAGAAATATAGCATTGAAAAATGAGCCATTATGAAAGAAAGTGTTATTAATTTTTTAATTACACCGCTTTCTTAACAGCGTAGCGAGGCTGCCTGCCCTCCAAAGCATCGACCAAATTCTCATATGCCAGTTCAGCCATCCGCTTGCGGGTTTGCGCAGTCGCAGACCCGACATGCGGCAAGGTTACTGCATTATCCAGCTCAAATAATTCTGAAGCCTGCAGCGGCTCCTTTTCATACACATCCAATCCAGCTGCGAAAATACTGCGCGACTTTAAAGCATCAATAAGCGCCTTTTCATCAACCACAGAACCGCGAGAAATGTTGACCAACACAGCGTGCTGCTGCATAAGCTGCAATTCGCGCGCACCCATTAATGATTTGGATGCCGCATTTAAATCAACTGCAATTACAACAAAATCGGAACGGCTTAATAAATTATCCAGACTGCAGAACTCAGCTTTGAACTGTTCGGCTATCTCAATTTTTTCATGGCGGTTATGGTACAGCACATTCATATTGAATCCGTAAAAACCGCGTCTTGCAATCGCAGCGCCGATAGAGCCTAAACCTATAATGCCTAATGTTTTCCCATAAATATCAACACCAAATTGCTCTGGGCCTGCTGTTCTGGACCATTGCCCCTGCTTCATCCAGGCATCCAGTGATGGAACTTTTCTTGCTGCGCTCATTAAAAGCGTAAACGCCAAGTCTGCTGTAGTTTCAGTCAAAACATACGGCGTATGCGTCAGCCAAATATGCTTTTGATTTAGATATGACACATCATAATTGTCGTACCCCACACTCACACTGGAAATAACCTTGAGTTTTTCTGCATGTTTTAAATTGCTTTCATTCAGCCGCCGGCCAGCGCCGATCATCCCATCCGCATCACGGCTTTCTTCTAAAATTTGCTGATTGATATCGCCTTTTTTCGGATTAATTTGAACAACATGATATTGCTGTTCCAGTCTCATCAAAATTTCATTATCGATTTGGCTAAAAACAACAACTTTCTTTTTCATGTATTCATGATTCCTTCATTTTATTTTGCATAAATTGCCAAAGGCGTTTTTTCAACAAAGGCTGAGTCAGCATCTCCTGCAGTGAAGCCAGCTGAATAGAATAGGATGCCTGCAGGTGCGGAATTTCCCCTAAGCACAGCACATTTTTTTCTGTGCTGAACACATCTAAAAAGCCTTGTATATAAGATGATGCGCCGCGGCCATCCTGCATGTTCTGCCAGGCAAATGGCCATTGCAGATGATGAAATTCTGCAGAAACGGCACGCTGAATATTGCGCCATAATTGTTGCTGATCAGCTGTAATCGCAGTTGCATCAACCAGCAGCACGCATTGCGGCAACACCATTGCCTCAATTGAAAAAGCAGGCACGTACATTGCCGAAACTAAGTTTTCTTGCACTGCAGCGGGTGCTGTTCGCTGTTTTTCCGCCTCAGGAGCTGAAAGCACAGGCTCTTGATGGACAGGCGGCCGTTCCGGCTGTTCAACCACAGCAGGCATGTGCGGCAGAATGATTTCCGAAATAGCTTCTTCAGGCGCCTGATCACGCCATATAGCAGGCTGATGCTGCTGACACAGAGCATCCTTAGGAATCCAAATATCAATTCCCAACGCTGCCATTATGTCACGCTGATGCCCCATCATGCTTTCATCATCACCAAAATTCTAGCCAATATTCTATCGAGATTAGGCGCACTTTGCTGTACTTTTATTTTAATTCAGCTTAAATGGTGCACATCGTCAATTATTAAACCGGATCGCCGCGACCAAAACCCATTTGACAGATACCAACACCATAGCTTAAAACCATAATTCAGATAATCATCAAGCTGTTTTTCTTTTGCATTAAATCAATCATTTCATCAGTTTCAAAACCTAAGCGCCAATACAGCAGCTCCAGCACATCCAGCTCATCCTGCGTGATAATCCGGTCATTCCATAAGCAAATTTCCGCAACAGCCAAAATACTGAATCGGTCGCGGAGTAAAAGCCCTGCAATATCATTTAGAATTTCCGCCAAATCAATGGGTTCATCTGAAATTTCGCTGTAACGCTCCAGCTCTTTTGAACTTAGAATACGCTTAAGAATTTTTTCACGCACTTCCAGCTGACTATCACTGTTAATTTGCTGCACATGCAGCAAAGCATCAATCAAACGCACAATACTGGGCTTTACATCCTCTAAAGCGGTCGCCGTATGAATAGGCATCAGGTTCAGCTCAAACTTTACCCGCTCGAGCAGCAAAGCATCCAGCAACCCAATTTCACCATCTTCCTGAATTATGAGCGCTAGCTTCATAAGGAACTGTCTTGCAATTGTTGCCGGCATACCGCCAATGTTTTTACAGGCTTCTTTAAAAATAGCAATATGCACCCGGCCATCCAAATTCAACAATGAATCGACAATAGCGCGGCTGACTTCCGCTTCCGTCGGAATAAATTCCCGATACTGACGGATCATTAAAATCGCTACCATTACTTCACGCGACCCTGTAGCCGTCTGCATCGCCCGGACAATCAGCTCAGGACGCTGCCAATTGGTGCGGATTTCAGGCTTTAAAGGTTTAATCGCATCTTTAATGGCAAAACTGATTGGCGACAGCCGCAGCAAAGGCAAAGGCTGAGGCGAACTCCAAGGAATCGTAACATCCGGACTGACTTCTTCCAGCGAACGGAATAAGCTAAACAGCAGCTGATTTTTTAATTTTTTTAGATTTTCCAGCTGTAAATCCTGAATGACACCCGGATTCAACTCAAAAATGCGCTGCGCAATACTGGGATGAATATTCATCCAGTTTTGCGGGCTTAATGCGTTGGCAAAACACATATGAGAGATGGATTCAGCATATTCACTGTGAATTTGAGAACCTGAGTGATGAACATATATCCGCAGCAGCGTTTGAATATTGGCATCATTTTGAATTAGACGCTTGGTCTTTTGGTCATTTCGGTAAGTGCGCCCGCCCAAGGTAATAAACTTAATAAAGCGGGTAATCAGTATTCCTAAACTCCCTGTAAGCCAAATCAGCGCGCCAATGGCTACAAATACGGTTTCAAATTTATTTTCACGCACATAGCCGTTATGGTAAAAACCGCGTTTGGCAATTTTACTGCCCCACTGGCTGAATGTCGTCAAACCGCTGTATAAAATTTTAAGGCGGGTATTTTCAGCAGCCTCACCCGACAAAATTTTATTAAACTCATGGCTGAGCAAACCATACAATTCCATTTCATCTAAATTCTGCATTGCCCCCCATGTTAAAATGATAACGGTATCTCGCGGGTAAAAGCCCGCAGTTAAGGCATTCACTCCAACTTCATACGGCAGCACATATAAAGCAGGCATATCAATTAAAAATGTATCCGCCAGCTGTTCTGTAATTTTAAGCGCCGCGCTTTCTTCAGGAATGCTTTCAATCAGGCTTAATCGGCGCGCACCCAGCTGCTTTGCCAACGAGTGTCCGCCCATTCTAAAAACATAAAATTCATAAATGACAGAAACCGACATGATCAAGATCAGCAGCGCAATTAAATATGGGCTGAGCATATGCCAATAAATTGATTGGGTTGAATCTACATAAAAAACCAATAAGCCCACAATTGTGTTAATCAGCACAATCGTTAAAAGCACGGCAACCGCACAAATCGAAGCGGACCAAAACATATTTTTGTTTTTTATAAAAGCATAGCCGACTTTTCTCAATGCAATCCCTTAAAACAACATTGTCTTTTGTTTAACCATCATAAATGAAAAAAGCGGGAAATTCCCGCTTTTCATAGAGATTTTGAAGCGATTACTCTTCGCGAACCCCTGTTAAGTCAACCGATGCCGCATCAATATTGACATCAATATATTTGTCATTGTTTTCCAGCTTCGCCGAATCGCTGCGCTGCTTCTCCAATGCATCCAAATAAGCTTCATCAATGCCGCCCGCAACATACACGCCATTGAACACAGAACAGTCAAACTCTTGAAGTTCAGGAACTTTCGTCGTGCGCACAGCCGCTTTTAAGTCTTCCAGATCCTGAAAAACCAACCGGTCCGCACCAATAATTTCACGGATTTCTTCAACACTGCGGTTTGATGCAATCAGCTCAGATTTAGCAGGCATATCAATGCCGTATACATTTGGATATTTCACCATAGGCGCAGCAGAGGCAAAGAATACTTTTTTCGCACCCGCGTCGCGCGCCATCTGGATAATTTCGTTACATGTTGTGCCGCGGACAATAGAGTCATCCACCAGCAAGACATTTTTGCCTTGGAACTCCAATTCAACAGGGTTCAATTTTTGGCGAACTGATTTTTTACGCAACTGCTGACCCGGCATAATGAAGGTACGGCCGATATAACGGTTCTTCATGAAGCCTTCGCGGAATTTCACACCCAACGTATTTGCCAGCTCAAGCGCAGAAGTACGTGATGTATCCGGAATTGGGATCACGACATCAATATCATGCTCTTCACCCCATTCACGCAAGATTTTCTGCGCAAGTTTCTCACCCATTTTTAAACGGGCTTTATATACTGAAATGCCGTCAATGGTTGCATCTGGACGCGCAAAATAAACGTATTCAAAAATGCATGGGCGATATTCAGGTTCTGATGCGCACTGTTTAGTGAACATCTCACCTTGTGCCGTAATGAAGATCGCTTCGCCGGGCGCAATATCACGCTCAACTTTAAAGCCAAGGGCAGTAATAGCAACCGATTCAGAAGCAATAATATACTCTTTGCCCTGCTCTGTTTCACGAGAGCCATAGATCAGCGGACGAATACCATTTGGATCGCGGAAGCCCACCAAGCCTTGCCCAGTAATCATCGTAACCACAGCATAGCCGCCTTTGCAGCGCTCATGCACACGGGAAACCACATCAAAAATGTCTTCCGCTGACGCAGTCAATTTGCTGCGTTTTTGCAGCTCATGCGCAAAAACATTGAGCAGTACTTCTGAATCTGAATCCGTATTCATGTGGCGCAAATCTGTTTTAAACAGGTCCTCATGAATTTCTGCCGCATTGGTTAAGTTGCCGTTATGCGCCAATGTAATGCCGTAAGGCGAGTTTACATAAAATGGCTGGGCCTCAGCACTGCTTGAAGAACCCGCAGTTGGATAACGCACATGGCCAATACCGTAGTTCCCCTGCAAAGCGCGCATATGACGTGTATGAAACACATCACGCACCATGCCGGTGTCCTTGCGAAGGAATAGGCGACCTTCATGGCAAGTTACGATCCCAGCGGCATCTTGTCCACGATGCTGTAACATCGTTAATGCATCAAACAACATTTGGTTAACGGGTGATTTACCAGCTATACCAACTACTCCACACATAGCAACCTCGCAGACAAGCTAGGATTAATAAAAAGGATTATTTGTTGACTTACCTTCAGACGGCGGTTTTTTAGCAGCCGCTTCAGATGAAAGCTCCGAAGACTTTGGCTGGTCTTCAGAATGAATATGATGCATGGCTTCATTGGCAGCATCTTTGGACATTTGCGCAGCCCAAGGTGCATATGGCAATAATGCTTGAATAAATTTTGATTGCTTCCAGTGCGGTGAACTTTCCACCCAAGGCCCAACGCCTTGAATGGTAATCAGCACCACCAGCAAGCCCTTTAGGCCTCCAAATACACCGCCTGCCAAGCGGTTTAATGGACCTAATTTCAGGCTTTTTAAAATACCGTTAAGCAAGGATGTGGCTATCCATGTAAGGACAACAATCACCAGTACAATAAATGCAAAGGCCGCAATCTTTTGAACCACTGGATCCGAACTGAGCGCAAGCATCGAAGGCGCCAAAATGGATGCATATTTTGCCGCAACAATTAATGCCAGAATCCATCCTGCCAAGTTCGCAAAGGCTTTAATAAATCCTTGACGCAAACCGTTAAGCCCTCCAATGAGCAATATAATCAGTATAAAGATATCAATGGCATTCATAATCTTTATAGCGCGTCGACGCAGTCTTTAACAAGCCTAGGCCCAGTATATATGAGACCGCTGTAAACTTGTACAAGGGTGGCGCCGGCATTCTTTTTCGCCACAGCATCTTCGCCTGACAAAATACCACCTACCCCAATTAATGGAATTTGACCTTTCAGCGCTTTCGCAAAAGCTGCCAAACATGCTGTGCTTTTTGCAAATACAGGAGCGCCAGATAAACCGCCTGCTTCATCGCCATGCTTCAGGTTTTCAACGCCTTCACGCGACAAAGTCGTATTCGTCACAATCAAACCGTCTATTTTAAATTGCAGCAATTGATTACTGATGAACTGAATATCTTCCTGTTCTAAATCAGGCGCGACTTTAAGCACTAAAGGAACATAATGCTGATATTCTTCAGCCAATTCAAGCTGGCGCTTTTTCAGAGTTTCCAGCAACTCTGTTAAAGCATCGCCGCTTTGCAGGCTGCGCAGATTTTTAGTATTGGGGGATGAAATATTGACAGTAATATATGATGCGTAATTATAAACTTTTTCGAGGCAAATCAAATAATCATCGACCGCATTTTCAACCGGTGTCGCTGCATTTTTTCCGATATTAATGCCCAGCACACCTTTAAATTTAGCGGCTTTGACATTTTCAATCAGCTGATCTACACCATCATTATTAAAGCCCATGCGGTTAATGATGGCTTTTGCTTCCGGCAAACGGAAAAGGCGGGGTTCAGGATTGCCTGGCTGAGGCTTTGGCGTAATGGTGCCAATTTCGATAAAACCAAACCCCTGAGCTGCCAAGGCGTCAATATAAGCGCCGTTTTTATCAAGACCTGCCGCTAAACCAACCGGATTTGGAAACTCAATACCCATGCAGGTCACCGGTTTTTCAGCAACGGCCTGACGCATCAAGCCCATTTTATAGGATGATTTCAAAAGAGATAATGTCAGCTCATGTGCACGCTCCGGTGCTAAAGAAAACAACAAAGGGCGGGCAAGAGAATACAACATATCGGCAAAAGTCTACTGCTTTTTAAGTCGCCATATTATAGGCATAGCCGCACTAAAACACCATGCTTGATAAAAGCTTATTTTATAAAGTTCTGATTTTATTGTTTCAATAATATACAACTTCATTCGATATTCTTCGCGGCATAATGCCGGAAAGAATATCCATCCAATTAATCATTGAATCCCAGCCGAACAAAGGAACTCATACCATGGCCGGCATTTGCTGAAAAAACCGCCTTTAAATACATATTATGATCAATAGTTACAGCGGACACACCCATCGCGATGACCTGTTCGCCATTATAGATAGATGTGCCGATGGAGAGAGCTCTTACCGGCAAGCAACTGGCTACGTAAGTTCCTATTGCTAAGGCACTTGCACCCCCGCATTTGCTGACTTATTAACACTGAATAAACAGCTTTCCAGACCCGCCCTGCTATCAATGTACTTTTGTGATGCAGCCAGTGCATCCGCACTCCCCCCGCAGCTTCTGATCAGGCATCGACACGCATTAATGCACAACCGCAGTTAATTTAATCTGACCCGCTTCAGAGTTTAACTCCATTTTTTCAATACTCAGGCCCATCTGCGCCATTTGGGTTAAAAAGTTAGCCAGCACAGCATAATTTTCATGCATGACTGCAATTTGAATTTGATCGTCAGACTGCTGTGATGCAACCGACAGCCCCTGCTGCTGCGCGGCCCGCTGCACCTTATCTGCAACGGATAAAACAGTATCACCTGCGGGTTTCATCGTCACAGCATTACTTTGCATCCAGACCATCGTATCTTTCAAATCATTGAGGCGCTTTTGCTGATATTCCGCCGCTTTATGCATATAAAAAAGCGCAGAACCCGCCGCCGCAACAATGACAAAAGCCGCTGTAAACACCACCATCACCCGCTCGCGCACAGAGAGGCCATCCAGATAATCAGTAATCTGTTCAACACGCTGATCAATACGATGCTGTAAATTTTCTAATGCTTTCATTATTGTATTTTCACCAATCCCACCACACCGGAAGCGCTGGGCTGAATATTCCCCAATTCAGCTTTAAAGCCCTGCTGATTCAGCTGCTGGATTAAAGTTTGCAGCAGCTCAGCTGAGCCTGCTTTCAGTTCCATATTTAAGGCCGATGCGTCGTAAGATACACGGTTTGCCGTAATTTGCTGCTGCATCAGCAAAGGTCCAACACGGCTAAGCAAAGATAAAGCCTGCGTACTGCCTGTTTGGCTTTGACGCAATTGCGCCTCAAACTGGCTTTTCAAGGTTTGCTCTGTTACCGGATAGCTTTGACCAAACCAATATTTAAACTGATCAACCGCCTGCACTGCCATCGCATTCGCCACTTTTTTGTTTTGATGCCAGCGCACAGCATCATAACTAAACTGCACCACAAGCAGCCCAATCAGCACAGCAGCGCAAGCTTTCCAATAACCCGATACACCCTGCTGATTTTTTTCTTTCGGCAGCACATTAAATGGATGCTGCTTAGGCTTTTTAATAACAGGGACTTCATAGTGGAAACTTTCTATCTGCTCTGCCGTCACAACTGCCTGCAGGCTATTCATCTGCTCTGCTGTTAAATTTGTAATCTGATATAAAGGCTGGGTTTGCTGATAATCTAAAAATAGGGATAAATCATCGACCGTTTTCCCCAAAAACTCATTTTCACGAACCAGCAAATGACCATTAATATTCGCTAAAACAGTTTGCCCCGCTTTCGGCTCAGGCAGCAGCAAAAAATCTGGCAACAATGATGTCACATTCACAGGAATTAAGGTCAAAGCATGCTGCAGGGTTTCCACCTTAGCATTCGCGATGCCAAAAACCGTTAACTGCTCCGGATTTTGAAAATGGTGCAGCACTTTCATCAAGTCCAAAGGCAAAATAACGTACTCTTCCAGCAAGTATTTCACGCCATCTGCGCCGAGTTTTTTATACTGCGCCTTAGAAAAACTCTGCTGAATAATCTGTGCATCCCTGCTTGGAAAAAAAACGGTTGCTTCTTTACCATGATGCTCTTTCAGATCTTGAATTAACTGCTCAAGATTAGAGGACTGTTTCCAGCATTCTCCATCCGACCACTGCCAAACCCCATTGGCTTCAGGTGTCCATAAATACAACATCGGTTCTGTTCTGCCGTTATAATTAATTTATTATGCCGTTGGTATAAAGCTTTTAATTTGTGTCGATAGTCCTGGCGCAATCACCGCCTGCTCATAAATTCGGGCCTCTGCCAGCGCAAAAGGCTGAAACGGCTCTGACCGCAATATAGATGCAATATGTGCGACTATGTTCATGTGGCATACCACAGCAACAGATTCATAAGGCAGATGCGAAAGCCACTCCACAGCCGTGCGCCCATCATCATCGGGTTTAATTGTATTGCAAATCACCACAGGCACTTCTGGAAAATGCTGGCTCAAATGCGCAAGTGTTTCCTGAGCGCGAAGCAAAGGACTCACCACAAATACTTCAGGCTGAATCACGCCTTTCAAAAAAGCTGCTGTTTGTTCAGCTTGCAGATGCCCTCTCGGCGTTAACGGACGCTTGGCATCATCCCCCATAACCGGCGGCGCTGCTTCCCCATGACGAACTAAAGTCAGTTGCATAAAATTTCCTTTTTTCTATGCTGCATTATATCTTCTATACATGACAATTCATGCTGTCATTCTCAACAAAAGGAATATCACCTTCAAATTAAACCTGCTGATGCGGCAAGACAAATTCCACATCACTGCGGTGGCCATTTTTCATTAATGACAGCGCAATACTCAGCGGCGGTGCGCCTTCAAAAATCACATTATACAACGCGCTGGTAATTGGCATATATACATTCAATTCTTCTGAACGCGCTTTCACTTGAACAATAGTATTGATCCCTTCCGCCGTTTGGCCCAATTCCTGCGTTGCCTGCTCCAGGCTTTTGCCCGAACCCAATGCATAACCCACTTGGTAATTGCGGCTCAGCGGACTGCTGCAGGTCGCAAACAGATCACCCACACCAGACAAGCCTAAGAAGGTTAATGGATTTGCGCCAAGCTCGACTGCAAAACGGCTCATTTCAGCCAAGGCGCGGGTTAAAATCATACTTTTGGTATTTTCACCGACACCGTAAGCAGCCGCCATTCCCATTGCCACAGCATAAATATTTTTCAATGCCCCGCCAAGTTCCACACCATGCACATCATCACTGGCAAATACACGGAATAATGCGCTATGCAAAGCTTGCTGTACAGCGTAGCGCACCATTTCTGACTGGCTGGCGATGACTGTTCCCGCTGGCTGCCCCGCAACAATTTCTTTTGCCAAATTTGGACCAGACAGCACCCCATAAGGAACTTCAGGCAATACTTCACGGATAATATCACTCATAAAGCTGAAGGTTTTTGCCTCAATACCCTTGGTTAAAGACACGACCGCCTGAGAGGTAATAAAAGGCTTAATCTGCTCCAGAACACTGCGGAAGGAATGGCTCGGAATTGCCACAAAAATTATGTCGCGGCTGCACACAGCTTCTTCTAAATCCGAAGTCGCGCGAAGTCCTGCTTCAAGCTGGAAATCTGGAAGATAACGCTTATTGATATGTGATGTGTTGATATCTGCCGCCGCAGCTTCATCACGAATCCAAATCATGGTATTGCAGCCATTGCGCACTGCGGTATTGGCCATTGCCGTACCAAAACTGCCGCCGCCCAATACTGTCACTCTCAACGCTGTTTTATCCGCTGGCGCAACTGGCTCAACCAAATCTGAAAATTTAAGTTCTGACATTGTTTTTATTTCCCAATACGTTCAATTTAAACGCTTATTATTTCCAATCACTGACAAATTCTGAAACATTAATGGCTGAACGCGGCGGAATCGCCTTGAATGCCGTTCCAATATAAATAATCCCTGCAATTAAATCAGATTCATTCAAGCCCAAAGATTGTTTGAACAGTTTAGACTCAACCACTGCGCCGCTGCGCCACATGGTCGAAAAGCCTTGCGCCTGCAGTGACAGCAGAAAATTCTGTATTGCTGCGCCAGAACTTAAAATTTGTTCAAAATGCGGCACCTTGGGATGATCCTGCAATTTTGTTAAAGCCAGAACCAGCAATGGCGCCCGAAAAGGGTGATTTTTCACCCGCTCCAGCTGCGCTTCTTCGGTTTGTCCTGTATCCGCCAGCGCTTGCGAAAGCAGCTCGCCAAATGCCTCACGCTCTGATTCCGCCACCACAACAAAACGGGTCGGCTTTAACCGGTGATGATCTGGCGCTGTCAATGCCGCAGCAAAAGCCATTTCCAGTTGCGCAGCATTGGGTGCAGGCTCAACCAGATGCCCAATGGATTGGCGCTGATGAATATTTTGATGAACTGTTTCAACCGCAATATCTGACATTGATTTTATATATCACTTAAATAAGGCTAAACTCAAGATTAGCATATTCTCAAGCACTTACTCCATATGGAATAAATCTGTCAGTTTCAAATTTGATAAGCATCTACACCATACAGTTCATCAATGAAAAGCAGCACAATTTATACAGCTTTTATGCATCGATTTTTCAAAGCTATGTTCAAATAGATAAATTCTTAATCACAACGGGGAAAATAATGAAAAATCAATTCGTCATCTGCTCTTCTATCGCTTCAACGCTTTTACTCAGCGCCTGCGCATCCAATACGCCAACACAGTCTCTCGCTATTCAAAAAGCCAACAATCAATATGAAGTGACAGGTGTCGGAAAATCCGCACTGATTTCTAAAAATAATGCCATCAGCGCAGCCAACAATACTTGCGGCAAAAATGCAGTACCCGTGATCTCTGATGAAAAAAGCGAATACAATGGCGCCTTAAAAGGCGTGCTGGATGAAAAAACGGGGCAAATGGTGCAAGCTGCAGCCAGTGTTTTAGGCACTATTACCGGCAACAGCGGCAATCTCAGCAAAGATGATGATTACCAAACGGTACTGACGTTTACCTGTAAAGCCAAATAATTCAGATACAGCATGTTTCGCGCTTAAAATAAAAAAACCGCTCAATGAGCGGTTTTTTTACCATTACAGAATCAGCAGTAACCTTCCAAGCGGGTTAATGGCAATTTCTGTCCAATGGCTTTTTCAATTTCCGGCAGGTAAAAAGCATCGTCTTCTGACAAGAAGCTGATGCTGACACCGCGCGAACCGGCACGGCCAGTACGCCCGATACGGTGTACATAATCATCGGACTGTTCCGGCAGCGTATAATTAATCACATGTGAAACACCATCCACATGAATACCGCGGCCTGCAACATCGGTTGCAATCATAATATTGTGCTTGCCGTTTTTAAACTGATCCAGCATTTTCAAGCGCTTGTCCTGTGCAATTTCACCGGACAGCATGACCACTTTATAGCCATCTTTTTTCAAATGATCGTATAGTTTGCGCACTTGATCCCTGCGGTTGGCAAAGATCATCACTTTTTCAATCGGCTCGTCACGCAAAATCTCTTCAAGCAGTTTGTATTTATCTGATTTTGCAACCATATACACACGCTGTTCCACATCTGCATTGGTTTTCTTTTCAGGTTCAATTTCAACAGTGACTGGCTCAAACAGCCACTGCTGCGCCAAGTTCAGCACGTCATAGCTGAAAGTCGCAGAGAACATAAGCGTCTGGCGCTGCTCTTTGCGCGGCGAAAAGCGCACGATGCGCTTGACTGACGGAATAAAGCCCATATCCAGCAGACGGTCTGCTTCATCAATCACTAAAAATTCAATTTGATCCAGCCAAACTTCTTTTTGCTCGACCAAATCAATCAGGCGGCCAGGTGTTGCCACAATAATATCAACAAAGTTTTTAGCCAGCTGGGCTTTTTGCTTATCAAAATCGACCCCGCCCAGTAAAGTTACTACATGCAGGTCTGTAAATTTTGTTAATTCTTTTGCATCGCTCTCAATTTGCAAAGCCAGCTCACGCGTAGGCGCCAAAATCAGCGCACGAGGTTCTCCGCGGAAACGCTGCGCCTGAATCGGGTTATTCAGCAGATCATTAATTACACTGACCAAAAATGCAGCTGTTTTCCCTGTTCCCGTTTGCGCACGGCCAATTGCATCATGCCCCGCTAAAGTATATTTCAAAACTTTTTGCTGGATTGGCGTCATTTCCTTGAAACCCAAGGCGTCAATTGCCTGTTTCAACTGCGGATGTAAATTTAAGGTTTCAAAACCAGATGACATATAAATGCGCTCGAACGTTAGTAATCACAAAAAACTTGGAACAGTATAAACAAAAAACGCCCCAATTTACATTGGAGCGTTTTTAAGACCTTTTAGACGATTAGTCTAAAGGCTGAACTTCTTCAGCCTGGAAGCCTTTTTGACCTTTTACTACGCTGAATTCAACGCGTTGGCCATCACGAAGTGAACGGTGACCGTCACCTTGGATAGCGCGGAAGTGAACGAATACATCGTCGCCGCCGTTACGTTGAATAAAGCCGAAACCTTTAGTGTCGTTGAACCATTTAACAACGCCTTGTTCACGTGCTGTCATAAGTTAATCCTCATTGTATAGCATAAAAAGGACAACCCGGTGTTGCAAACAGCAGAGCAAACAAGTTTAAAAATCTTTTTATTTCTAAGCTTGTAATCATTCTGTAAAACTATTAACAAAATCCCGGTTACATCCATTTGAAATAGGGCGACAAACAACTTTTGCTTATCTGAAATCCTAAATTCGGATCGAGCTTAACATGGGTTACTGACAAATAATAGAATTTTTTTCATCAATCTTAATTTTATCCTATAATTTTTTCATAAGCTTCGAGTTTATTTTACTAATGAGCCATTTATAAAAAAATTCAGCCTTCTTGGGGTTTGGCATTCAATTTGCTAATATTCATGTTCTTTTTTAAAAATCGTGAACGGATTTTAAAATGAGTGAGAATTCAGCTGCCTGTATTATTGTGGATGCAATGGGCAGACCTTGCCCGATGCCCCTGCTGATGCTTAAAAAGGCGCTAAAAAGCAATGCTGGGAAAAATTTCTTATTAATGTCGTCAGACCCGCATAGCCAGCAAGATGTTTCACGCTACTGCCAACTGCACGCATTAAGGTGTCAGCCTAACAAAATTTCTGATTTTGAATATCACTACTTAATTGAATCTTAAATATTTTCGTTTAGACTAAAAGCTACCTCAATCGTATTAAAGTTTACATTTCTCTACCCAATTTCCCATAATTCAGGTAAATATTGGATTAAGATAAAACTTAATTATTGGGCGAGAACCCATTTGACTCTTAAGGAGAACACATGCGTGACAGCAGCAATCAATTGATGCCCCTGTCATTATCAGCACCTGGGGTGAATCTTGGTGCTTATATCAGTACTGTCAACCAGATTCCTATTCTTACAGCTGAACAAGAAAAAGAGCTGGCAGAACGCTATTACTATGATCAAGATTTAGACGCAGCTAAAATGCTGGTCATGTCTCATTTGCGTTTTGTTGTTCATATTGCACGCAGTTATGCGGGTTATGGCCTGCCGCAAGGCGATTTAATCCAAGAAGGCAATTTAGGCTTAATGAAAGCTGTAAAGCGTTTTGACCCGAATATGGGTGTACGTTTAGTGTCTTTTGCGGTGCATTGGATTAAAGCTGAAATTCATGAGTACGTGATCCGCAACTGGCGTATTGTCAAAATTGCGACAACGAAAGCGCAGCGTAAATTATTTTTCAACTTGCGCAGCCTAAAAAAGTCATCTAAAAAATTAACATTGGCAGAAGCGCAGTCTATTGCAAAAGACTTAAATGTAACTGCTGAACAAGTGCTGGAAATGGAAGGCCGTTTAACGGCTTATGATGCCGCATTTGAAGCGCAAGGCGATGATGATGATGAAGGCTCAACCCATGTGGCGCCTGCTCTGTATTTAGAAGATAATCGTTATGATCCAGCGCGTCTGGTCGAAAATGAAGACTATGAAGAACAGAGCACGTCAGCATTGCATGACGCAATGGAGCAGCTAGATGACCGTTCCCGCAATATTTTGCAGCGCCGCTGGCTGGACGATGAAAAGTCAACTTTACATGAATTAGCGGCTGAATATAATGTTTCTGCAGAGCGCATCCGTCAGCTTGAAAAAAACGCAATGGAAAAAATTAAAGTCGCGATGTCATCGAACTAAAGAATTAGACTAATTAAGCTTCTATAAAAAAGCGCTTCGGCGCTTTTTTATTGTCTAATTTTTCTTATCCTGTGCAAAAAATAATGACACCTGTATGTATTCAATAAAAATAAAGGGTGGCTATGACCGTTATATATCAACAAAACTCTGCGCTTAAAAAAAAGAGTCAATGGCCCGCATGCTATCCGGCACCCATCTGCAACTTCTATTGGCGGCATCCTAGTGCGCGCAGTCAACAATCTGACTTATGCAACGGCTGGAAATCTGCCAGCTTAGCGCAAGCTATTGCCTTTGATGCAAATGGCGCAATGTCCTACAGCAATGCCCCTGTGATGGTTTACACCTCTGGCCGCTGAATTTCAGCTTTATTGAAGATTTAACATTCAACACAAGTGCGCACATATGCACTTGCGTTGAATTCTGGTATAAAAAATGGCAGTTTTCGGCTTACCCGCCTGCCCTAAATATGCTATGGTGGAGCGCAAATTTTACCAAGGGCATCTTGTGTATGTGGATTGGAATTTCTGCAATTAACCTCGCTCTAGCCGTGATGCTTGGCGCATTCGGCGCACACGGTTTTAAAAAAATTGCATCGCCTGAACAGCTTGCCTGGTGGCAAACTGCAACAGATTATTTCTTTTATCATGCCTTGGGCCTTCTAGCCTTAGCCATCATCAGCAAAATCATCCCGCAGCTTCCAATAAAAGCCAGCTTTTGGCTGATTCAAATGGGCATCCTCTTTTTTTGCGGTTCACTCTATGTCATGGCTTTAGGCCTGCCCCGCATATTAGGCGCCATCACCCCGATTGGCGGTGCGTTGATGATTTTAGGCTGGCTAATTTTGGCTTGGAACGCATTTAAATTCGCAAAATAACCCCATAGAGATTTTTTGCATGCACATCTACCTAAATGGCGAGCCACAGCAAACTGCTTGCCGCAATTTATTGGAACTTATTCAAGACCTCGCACTGGAAGGCAAGCGCTTTGCCGTCGAGAAAAATGAAATGATTATTCCTAAAAGCAGATTAGCACAGACCGCCATTTGCGATGAAGATCGCATCGAAATAATTCATGCCGTCGGCGGCGGCTAAATGGAGTCCCCATGGAAGACACTTTTAAAATCGGTTCACGTACTTTCAATTCTCGCTTATTGGTCGGTACGGGAAAATATAAAGATTTGCATGAAACAGATTTAGCCATTCAAGCCAGCGGCGCTGAAATCGTGACCGTGGCAATCCGCCGTGTCAATATTGGCCAGCATCCAGATCAGCCGAACTTACTGTCCGTTGTCCCGCCTGAGAAATATACAATCCTGCCAAATACAGCAGGCTGCTTTGATGCTGACAGTGCAATCCGCACCTGCATGCTGGCACGCGAATTGCTGGATGGCCATAACCTTGTGAAACTGGAAGTGCTGGGAGATGAAAAAACCCTTTATCCCAATATCACTGAAACACTGAAAGCCGCTCGAACACTGATTGAAGACGGCTTTGAAATTATGGTCTACACCTCAGATGACCCTATCGTGGCTCAGGAACTTGAAAGCATGGGCTGCGTGGCCATTATGCCGCTGGGCAGCTTAATTGGCTCTGGCCTAGGGATTTTAAATCCGCACACCCTTTCAATTATCAAAGAAAATGCCAAAGTTCCCGTATTGGTAGATGCTGGCGTAGGGACAGCCAGTGACGCAGCGATTGCCATGGAATTAGGCTGTGACGGTGTACTGATGAATACGGCGATTGCCGCCGCGCAAAATCCAGTGCTGATGGCTTCTGCAATGAAAAAAGCCGTCGAGGCTGGACGTGAAGCATTTTTAGCAGGCCGCATGCCGCGCAAGCGCATGGCTAATGCCAGCTCGCCAGAAACTGGGTATTTCTTTAAATAATCAGCAAAAATACTCAATAAAAGGATTCTTCGGAATCCTTTTATACTGGATTGCTTTCAAATTTTATTTTTAGCATTTTATATGCTGCTGTGTGTTTGATAAAAATTTCAAAAGGGACAAAACATGCCATTAAAACAACGAATCTTCTGTTTTATTGCCGCATCTTTAATGATCAGCAGCATTTCAGCACAAAAACCTGCTTCAACAAGCTATCAGTCCTTTATTCCTAAACATTGGAAAGTCCTCAAAACAACCCAAGGCGACTTGAACCGTGATGGACTGCCCGATCTTGCTGTCATTATCGAAGATACTGACCCGAAAATGATTGTCTTAAATGAAAACTTGGGCAGCGACAAACTCAATCTGAATCCGCGGAAATTGATGGTTCTGCTGCAGTCACAGCAGGGCTATCAGCTGGCTGCCAGCAACCAAAGCTTGCCGGCCGAAGGTGATGCCGATGCTCCTTGCCTCGCCGATCCATTGGGCGAAGGTGAAACCTTAGTCATTCAGAAAGGCCTGCTTAAAATCAGCTTCCATTATTGGCTCAGCTGCGGCTCATGGTACGTCACCAATCAGACCTATACCTTCAAATATCAAAACCATGCATTTAAATTGATTGGCCTGGACAGCAATGACTTTCATCGCGCATCAGGCGATATCAGCGCACGCAGTATCAATTTCTTAACAGGAAAAGTGAAAAGCACATCTGGAGAAAATGAGTTTTCAGAAACTGCGCGGCCCATTAAAGTTGAATGGTCAAAATTAAAAAACAAATATTCACTGAGCCTCGAGCAAATACAATTTAATGAACATGATGAGTTTGAGTAAAATAGCCCTGCGGCAGGGCTATTTTATAAATGTAATCAACTCACATCACTTGTTCCAGTATGCGCACTTGAACCTGCAATACAGCACCTTGTATTGCCTCTTGATGCGCTTTCATATTAACGCTGTGCATATGCGTTTCCAGATCCTGCCGCGTTTCCCATTTTTCGTACATAATAATGGAATATGGAACTTTCGCCTGCATAGCGCTTTCACCAGACAGATCATCAATATAAATGTCATAGCCATAGCAGCCCGCTTCCTGTAAAACCCGCGGACGGATCTTTTTAAATGACTCAAGCACTTTGACAAAATCAGTTTCTGCAGCACATATAATTTCTGCAACAACAGTGAGCATAATAGTCTCCTTGATTGCCAATTAAGCAAAAGCCTGTATCAAATGTTCACGGTATTGCGCTTTGTAAGTTTCGACAGCTGGCGCCTTAATGACATCATTTGCAATAAATGTCGGCAACGCCTGCAGTCCTAAAAATTGATTGGCTTTATGAAACGGCAGATACACCCCATCCACACCCGCACCATGAAAGAACTGGTCAGGTTCATTAAATACCGTCATCGGCGCATTCCAGGTTAATGACAGCATATATTTTTTATGCTGAATTAAACCGCCGGAACCATATTTTTTAGAGGCATCAGAACGCGATCTGCCATCACTTGCATATAAACTGCCGTGTCCTTCAGTAAAAACATCATCAATATATTTCTTGACTGTCCAAGGTGCACCCATCCACCAGCCTGGCATTTGGTAAATGACAGCATCCGCCCAAAGAAAATTCTGCACTTCATCCTTCGCATCATAATTGGAATCTGCACGGGAAATTTTAACCTGATGCCCCAAATCAGCTAGAACAGATGCCGCTAAATCAGTCAGGGTATCGTTCAACTCACCATTTGAATGCGCAAATGTTTTGGCGCCATTTACAATTAAGATGTTACTCATGTCTAAGCCTTGAATATTAAGTACTGCAGGCACTATAGCGACAATCAATGCTGTTAAAAATTCCCGAATACGCAAAATATTATTGATTAAAAATCAGCAATCAAAATAATAGCCATAAAAAAACGCCCAAGGGCGTTTTTTTATCATCTGGCGTTTTAAAGCTTTTTTTAAGGAATCAAACCTTCATCCCGCATCGCAATTTGCACAGACTGGCGCGCGGCGACCTTATTGCGGAGTGCAATAATATTTTTATACGGCGTTAAATCATGGTGAATCAAATTCGACCAGTTTGTTAATACAAATAGGTATGCATCCGCTGGCCCAAAGTTATCATCCACCAAATAGTCATTGTCTGATTCGCTGATCGCTTTATCAATATAGCTCAACAAGCGGTCAATTTCTGCATAGCCTTTTGCCTTGGCTTCATCATTAAGCGGCGCGCCAAAAAACACCGCATAGGCATCATGCAATTCTGAGTTTAAATAGCCCAGCCATTCCAAGACCTTGGCGCGGCCCAGACCCGACGGCGGGATTAAATCTTGCTTAGGATCATGCTGTGCGAGAAACGGTAAAATTGCAACATTTTCAGTAAGGATCAAGCCTGGATTAATCTCTAAAGCCGGGACATAGCCCTTAGGATTAATTTCATAATAATCTGCGCCCTTTTCTGTTTTATGTGTTTTTAGATCGACGCGAACCAAATCAAAATCAACATTAATTTCATTTAGAATAATATGCGATGCCAATGAGCAAGCGCCTGGAGAATAGTAAAGCTTCATATCTGATCCTTGTTATTACACTATTAACTGTTTTAAATCGCTTCTAACAAACTTTCAAGTGATCACACCTATAAATTGCAAAAAAGCGTAAATGGATAAAAACCTTTACGCTTTGAATATTGTCTAAATTACAGCTTTTTTCAAGTGAATCTGCGATGCAATTTTGCTTCATGATGATTTACCATACGCCTGATTTAATTTTGATGAAAAAATTGTGGTTTTTAAAAAAGAAGAGTGGTTTTCCAATATACGTACAGATGTACTGGCAGGATTGGTCGTAGGGCTGGCGCTGATTCCTGAATCTATCGCTTTTTCCGCTATTGCTAGCGTAGACCCGCAAGTCGGCTTGTATGCGTCGTTCTGCATTACAGTCACCATTGCCTTTTTAGGCGGACGTCCCGCCATGATTTCAGCAGCGACTGGCGCTATGGCCCTGCTGATGATTACGCTAGTCAAAGCGCATGGTTTGCAGTATTTGCTGGCCGCTACGGTATTAACAGGTGTGATACAAGTGATTGCGGGGTTTTTTAAAGTCGCTAAGCTGATGCGCTTTGTCTCGCAAGCTGTTGTGTATGGCTTTCTCAATGCGCTGGCCATCTTAATTTTTGCAGCGCAGATTCCTGAAATAAGCCAAATGGATAGCTTAGGCTATTTATTTATGGCACTGGGCCTCGCGATTATTTATCTGTTTCCATACATTCCTAAAATCGGCAAAACCATTCCTTCGCCACTCATTTGTATTGTTGTTCTAAGCGGTTTAGCACCGTTGCTGGGCGCGGATATGCGCACCGTCAGCGACTTAGGGCAATTCCCAGATACCTTGCCGATTTTTCTGATTCCAGAAATTCCGCTGAATGTGGAAACCTTGCAGATCATCTTGCCCTATTCTATAACCTTGGCCACTGTCGGTTTGCTCGAAACTATGATGACCACAACAGTCATTAATGAAGTGACAGGCACAGAGGGCGACCGCCATCGGGAATGCCGCGGGCAAGGCTTGGCCAATATCGTCAGCGGATTTATGGGCGGCATGGCTGGCTGCGCTATGATCGGCCAATCAATTATTAATGTTTCTTCAGGGGCGCGCACCCGTTTATCTACTTTAGTGGCAGGCGTTTTTTTACTGTGCCTGGTGGTATTTTTTAAAGACTGGCTGGCCTATGTGCCTATGGCGGCTTTAGTCGCGATTATGGTGATGGTGTCTTTTACCACCTTCCAGTGGGGCTCAATCAAGCAATTCCGCAAGCATCCGGCTTCTTTTAATGCGGTAATGATTGCCGTAGTCATCATTGTGCTGGCAACGCACAATCTGGCTTTGGGTGTGTTGATTGGTGTCTTGCTCTCTGCCCTGTTCATCATTAACAAACTGGAAGGTGAAGTCAAAGTGCAGTCTGAGCTGATTGGAAAGGTCCGCAATTACAGTATTTACGGACAAATCTTTTTTAGCAGCTCAGATAAGTTTTTTCAATTTTTCAATTTTAAAGAAGATATGCACAAGGTCATCATTGATCTGACCCATGCCCATATCTGGGATATGACTTCAGTGAATATGCTGAATACCGTAGTGCAGAAGTTTAAAGATCAAAATATTGACGTAGAGATTGTAGGATTAAATGAAGCCAGCAGCACCTTAATGGACCGCTGCAATCCGCTTTAGTTTTTTACTAAAATAAAAATGAAACCATTACTGCTATCATAAATAAAACAACCTATGCGATAGCAGTTCAAAACTAAAAAATATAGGCAACAATATGAATATGAATCATTGGCTGGTGTGGGCTACATTATCTGCCTGCTTCGCCGCCTTAACTGCTATTTTTGCTAAAGTAGGGTTGCGGCAGATCGATTCTGACTTGGCAACACTAATTCGCACCGTGATTATTGCATTTGTATTAAGTTTATTGGTTTGGGGCTTAGGTAAGTGGCAGAATCCCTTGCTGCTCTCAGGCAAAACGTGGCTGTTTTTAACATTATCTGCTTTCGCCACTGGCGCATCATGGCTTTGTTATTTTCGCGCCCTACAGCTGGGTCAGGTATCGCAAGTGGCACCGATTGATAAGCTCAGTGTCGTGTTGGCAACCCTATTTGCTGTTCTTTTTTTAGGTGAACGGCCCAGCGTTCAAGAATATCTAGGGATCATCCTCATTGCCCTTGGCGTACTCACTATTGCATTAAAATAAGCGTTCGATATTTTTTAATGCCTCCAGAATCTAAGTTTCCTATAAAATTATGATTACGCCTTACTCATACACCTTATTGTTAATCTGTCAAATGTCTAATCGCAAATTTGACCAAGCAGCGTTGGTTGCCCTTATGGCAATAAAGCCAGCAGCACCTTAATTGAAATCCAACTTCACCTTCTTGAAATTGCAAAACAGATGTGCAGAATCTGTTTCCATCCAAGCGGCAGCAACAGCCCTATCTAAGGGCTTTATTGAACGCTCACGTTAATTATCTATATATTTTTCCTAAAAAAAATTATAAATTAAACATTTACAGTATTTCATTTGCCGGCTTTCTGATTTCAGCTAAGTGTCATATTTTGTCTAGTTTTAACATAAGGTTTGGGGAAACACCTGTGATTGAGCTGAAAGACTCTGAATATCGTTCCAATCTGATTAAGCACGCCATCATTGCGTGCTTCATTTGGTTTGCGAGTTTCATTGGGGTATCCAGCAGCGTTTTTGCATCCGCGCCGCAGCACAGCGGCGCTGCTGAATGTCAGGCAAAAATACAGCGCATAGAAACCGCGCAAAGCAATCCAAATCAAGAAATGCAGGGCCCAGCTCAAGGCTGGGTAACGCTGGAAAAACTGCCTGATCAGTGGGAAAAGCGCTGGCCTGACTATCACAGCAAGGCATGGTACAAAATTATTTTCAGCTATAGCTGTCAAAATCCTGCGCAAAACTCGCCTTTGGCACTGGCCATTGAAAGCATTACACAGACGGGGCAAGTATTTATTAATAATGACTTGCTTTGGCAAGATATTTCAACTGAAGAACCTATTGCACGCAATGCCGTTACACCGCATTTATGGAATATTCCAGCCTCAAGCCTGCATCAAGGTGAAAATGTTCTGTGGGTACAAGTACAAGGCAGCTTGACCCAAAAGTCGGGCCTAGGCCAGGTGCTGATTGGCGATTATGCAAGTATTTATCAAGCCTATAGTAAATGGATATTTGAAAAGAAAACCTTGCCTTATTTAAACGCGATGCTGAATTTAGTGATCGCCATTATTTGTTTTTTAGTTTGGGGCATAGCGCGTAGTGATTCCGCATTTTTATGGTTTGCACTGGTATCGATTGCCTGGGTGCTGTACAGCACACTGGTTGTGTATTCAGACCCTCTGCCCTATTTGAACAGCACTGATGTAGACCGCCTGCAGAATATTATTTTTTGCTTTTATGTGGTTGCTGGCTGTTTGGGCGCATGGCGCTTTGCACGCAAGTCATTTCCTAAAATTGAAAAAATACTGTATGCCTTTGCCTTCTGCGGAGCAGCTGCAATTGCCTTGGCGCCTGATGCCTATATCAATCAAACCATGCAGGTTTTTTTCGGCATTGCCGTGCTGATCTTTTTAGCCAAATGCCTGACTTATCCTTATATCGCCTATAAGTCTAAAATCACTGAAACCTATTTTATGTCTGTGACATATCTCGTGTTTATTCCTATTGCGATTAATGACGCAATATTTATGACCACTTTGCAAGGTCAGCCGCTGTCGCCCTATACTGCACCTTTTTCATCGATGTCCATCGGCATAATTTTGGCTTTCCGTTTAGCCCGTGACTCACGTGAAATTGCGGCTTTTAATAAAACCCTTAATGAAAATATCATTCGCGCCAAAAGTGAACTCACTGAGTCTTTAGGCGTACAGCATAAACTGGCGTTGGAAAATGCCCTCCTGCAGGAACGCATACACCTTTCGCATGACCTGCATGATGGTTTAGGCGGTTCTATCGTGCGTTCCATTATCACACTGGAACGCAATGAACAAATCAATAAGCCTCAAGTGCTGTCTATTCTAAAAATGCTGCGCAGTGATCTGCGCCAAGTGATTGATACAGGATCCAGCCTTTCCGCTAAAGTTCCTGATACGCCTATTGAATGGGCTGCGCCGATTCGCCACAGATTTGTCCAGCTGTTTGAGGAAATAGAGATCCTTTCACAATGGTCTTTTGAGCCAAGCTGGGAAAAACTGCCTACAGCGCTGCAGTGCCTAACCTTAACCCGCGTTGCAGAAGAGGCGCTGACTAACATTCTCAAACACAGCCAAGCTTCAAAAGTGTCGGTTTCTTTAACCCAAACAGGCAATCATGAACTGCTCATGCGCATTCACGACAATGGCGCTGGCTTTGACCCGCAAACTGTAGATGCAGGATTGCATGTCGGACTGCAAAGCATGCGCGCCCGCATTAGCCGTTTAGGCGGTACATTCGATATAGCTTCGCAATTCGGCAGCACCAGTATTCAGGTCAGCTTGCCTTTAGCCCCGAAACATAAAGCTTCTGCTGAAGCATGATGAAATAGGTACGCCTGATATTTTGCCAATCCTATCCATCTGCCGCTCAGACAAGACGGTTTTAAAGATAAAATCAAGGCAAAAAGTTTGACTTGTTCAGCTCAGGACTTAAAATACCGCATTCTGAATTTTTTAGATTTGCCAAAGTTATGTCGAACGATCAATTAGACCAGCAAGTCGTAGAGCTGGACAATTTAAGCGAACAGCGTGAAATCGTGACGTTTATGCGCCGCTCAACTCCGCTGAACACCTCTCAACGTACTGCGCTTGAACAATATGGTCACTTAATTTTGGAATATCCTGTCGGCGATTTACGTCAGCATTTCGAACACCCTGAGCGCCCGCTGACAGTTGAAATTGGTTTCGGCATGGGCCGTTCATTAGTCCTGATGGCTAAAGCGAACCCAGAACGCAACTTTGTCGGCATTGAAGTGCATGTGCCGGGTATTGCGCAATGTATTTTTGAAGCTGGGATGTCTGAGCTGAAAAACTTGCGCGTCTTAGATGCCGATGCCATTCAAGTGCTGCGCGAAATGCCTGACAACAGCATCAATACCGTACAGCTGTATTTCCCTGATCCATGGCAGAAGAAACGCCACTTCAAACGCCGCTTTGTATCGCATGACCGGATGCCGCTGGTAGAGCAAAAATTGGAAATGGGCGGTACATTCCACGCCGCAACTGACTGGGAACCCTATGCTGAATGGATGCTGGATGTGCTGGACAACCGTCCAAATTTAGAAAATGCGGCAGGCAAAGGCAACAGCTACCCGCGTCCAGACTGGCGTCCGCAAACTAAATTTGAACGCCGCGGCTTAGAAGCCGGACATAAAATTAACGACTTCCTATTTAAGAAAATCGGTTAATTGCCAAAGCATAAAAAAGCGCTCAATGGAGCGCTTTTTTATGCTTTAAATGGGAAGTACATTTAACGGATAAACAAACGGTAAATCAGCTTCTGAATGAATGTTCCATAAGGCGGATAAATCAGCTTCATCAAACTGAATTTGGGCCGTACAAATACCGACTTGGCATGGCTGAAAGTTTTAAAGCCCTCATGTCCGTGATAATGCCCCATGCCTGAAGCGCCAATACCGCCAAACGGCATATCTTCCATCCCTGCAGTCATCAGCGTTTCATTCAGGCAAACGCCGCCGCTGTGCGTTTCATGCAACACCTTCTGCTGTTCTGCTTTGTCATAGCCAAAATAATATAAAGCCAAAGGGCGTTCACGCGCATTGATATATTCAATCGCCTCATCAATATGTTCATAGCAGACAATCGGCAAAATCGGCCCAAAAATTTCATTTTGCATCAACGCCATATCATCATTGACATTCGTCACTACAACATGCGGCATACGGCGCCCATCCGGCTCAGTATGTTCCTGAACAAGCTGTGCGCCTTTGGCATGCGCATCAGTGAGATAATGCTGCAGCCGGTCAAACTGACGCTCATTCACAATAGCTGTATAGTCAGGATTGGTTTCAATGCTGTTTGGGTAAAACTGCTTAACCGCATCCATATAAGCCTGAATAAAGTCATCTTGCTGACTGCTGTGCACCAGCACATAATCTGGCGCCACGCAGGTCTGACCTGCATTCATGGTTTTACCGAAAGCAATGCGGCGGGCGCTCTCTTTTAAATCTGCATTCTGTGCAACAATAGAAGGCGACTTGCCTCCAAGCTCTAAGGTGACTGGCGTTAAATTGTCTGCGGCAGCATGCAAGACATGCGAAGCAATTGAAGTCGCCCCTGTAAACAGCAAATGATCAAAAGGCAAATGGGTAAACTGCTGCGCAATTTGTGCATCGCCTGTAATTACAGTGACATGACTTTCCCTAAAATTGTCCGCAATCAGCCTTTTAAACAGTACAGAAAAGTCTGGGGTAAATTCACTCATTTTCAGCATGACATTATTGCCAGCAGCCAGTGCCTGAGCCAGCGGGCCTACAGCTAAAAATAAAGGATAATTCCAAGGCACAATCACGCCAACCACGCCTAAAGGCTGATACAGCACATAACCTTTAGCAGGCTGGAATAAGATACCGACAGCGCGCTTGCTGGGCTTCATCCATTTTTTTAAGTATTTCAAACTGTGCTTAATGCCGTTTAAGCTGGTCATTACTTCAAATAAGCGGGTTTCATCAGCGCTGCGGTTGGAAAAGTCGCGGCTGATTGCGGCAGCGATCTCGTCTTGATGATCAACCAGCATTTGGTAAAGAGACTGTAAATTCTGTTTGCGCTGTTCATAGTTGGGGTAGCTTTGCGCTTTAAATGCCAGTTTCTGCTGTGTAAAAATCTGCTCTAAAGCAGCGCTATTCCCTGCTTGCGCCTGCTGCTGTTCCATTGCCATGCATTTTCCTTTATTTAATCTTTGCAAAATAAGTGTATTTCAATCTTCGTCAGTGCCGTGCTTTGCCTGATCAAGCCACATCTTGATAAATTTGGCTCTGACGAATCAAATCCACTGCTTTTTCAGCAATCATCACCACAGGCGCATTCGTGTTGCCATTCACGACTGTTGGCATAATAGAGGCATCAATGACCCTTAACTGGCTAATGCCGTACACGCGCAGCTCCGGATCAACGACCGCCATTTCATCAATGCCCATTTTACAGCTGCCTACAGGATGGTACACGGTATCTACCCGCGCCCTTAAAATATTGCGGATATCATCATCTGTATGCACATCCGCAGTAAATAAATCCTGCTTATACAGCTCAGATAAAAACGGAGACTGCATCAGCTGCTGCGTCAGCTTATAGCCTTGAACCAAGTCCTCTACATCACCGGCATCGCCTAAAAAGTTCGGATCAATTTTTAGCGGATCGGTAATTTTATTGCCGCTCAGCTGTATACTGCCTCGGCTCCGCGGATTCAATAAGCACACATGGCAGGATAAGCCATGGCTGGCATGGAATTTACGCGCATGATCATCAACAAGCGCCATCACAAAATGCAGCTGCAAATTTGGAATGTCCAATGCAGGATCGCTTTTTAAGAAGCCGCCGCACTCCGCAAAATTGGATGCAATCATGCCGCGGCGTTCACTGCGGTAACGCTTAATCTGTTTGATCATCCCCAATGAGCCAGACATAGACACACCAAATGTATTGACGGTGTCTTTCACGGTATAGCCGAAAATAAAATCGGGGTGATCATGAAAATTTTTACCGACGCCTGGCAAATGGTGCTTCACTTCAATTTGATGCTCATTCAATTCCGCCTGATCGCCAATGCCTGACAGCATCAGAATTTGCGGAGACTGAATTGCTCCTGCGCACAGCAGCACTTCTTTACGCGCATGCAGCTGTTTGATTTGCCCTGCATGCTGCACTTCTACACCCGACGCTATTTTGTTCTCGATCAGAATTTTATGCGTTATAGCCTGTGTCAGCACGGTTAAATTCGGGCGGCTTAAGTGCGGAAAAAGATAGCCCCGGGCCACACTGCAGCGCTCACCATTCACATGGGTCACCTGATATACGCCCAAACCCTCCTGCTCTGCGCCATTAAAATCATCCAGAACTTTATAGCCTTGCGCTTCTGCTGCAGCCATATAGCGCTGATGGATCGGATTGTCGGTACGCACATCACTGACTGAAAGCGGCCCTGCATTGCCATGGAATTCATTTTCAATGCGTTCATTATTTTCAGATTTGATAAAGTACGGCAGCACCTCGTCATACGACCAGCCTGCATTTCCCAATGCTGCCCAATGATCATAATCGGCGCGGTTGCCGCGGATGTAAATCATGGCATTAATGCCTGAAGATCCGCCGAGGCATTTGCCGCGCGGCTGATAGCTTTTTCGGCCATTCAGGCCTGTTTGAGGCACCGTTTCAAAGGCCCAGTTATTGATTTTTGTTGGCAGGCTTACGACACAGGCCGCGGGAATATTCACCGTCCAGCTGTCACCTTGCCCCCCGGCTTCCAGCAGGCAAACAGAAATATTCGGGTCTTCCGTTAAACGGCTGGCCAATACACTGCCCGCACTGCCTCCGCCGATAATAATGTAGTCAAATTCCTTTTGCATTTTGTTTTCCTTTGATTTTTATTTTTCATGCCTGTCTTTTAATAGCATATATCTGTAAAAAACGTCATCACGTATTTTACTTAAAGGTCATTTTTTTATATAAACAGCTGCTGAACCTAAATATGATTTTACTTTCCAGCGATAAAACCCTGATAGCATAAAATTTGCGTAAATGAAGACATCTGCTTAAAGCCGGCTTTTTGCAACAGCGCCAAAGTATCCAATTCATTTAAAGCATAAAAATCGTCATTCATCCGATTCAGCATGGCTTGTGTTTGCTTTTCAGCCAAACCGTTCATTTCGCACAGCCGCTTTAAGGCTATCGCTTCCTGCTGATCATGAAACTGCATTAAATCAAATGTCAAAAAAATCCCGCTGGATTTTAAACATTGCTGTGCGCCCTGCAAGAAACCCAGTTTTTCAGAAAAAGGGACGAAGTGCGTTACCAGTACCGAAAGCACGGCATCAAAATCCCCCGGCTCAGTTAATGCCGTATGCGGGCCAAAAACAAAATTTACCCGCTGATCCGCATTCCACGGCGCCGCATAGTGCCGCGCTTTTTCCAGCATCGGCTGGGACAATTCTGTCACGGTAAATTTGCACTTTGGAAAAGCCTGCAGCAGATAGCCCAATTCATAGCCTGTCCCTGCACCAATAATCAGCACATTGGCTTTCTCTGGCAGATATCCCTGTAAAATTGCCAAGATCTGCTGATGCGCCAGATCATAGCCCGGAATCAATTTTCTAATGTGCTGGTCATAACCATCAACAACCTGCTGACTGCTAAAATCCTTTGCCAAAATCCGCTCCTTCTCAAGCATCCAGCATCAATTGCTTTAATAAAATCATGACTGATGCCGTTGTAAAATTTGTTCGCTCAGCAGTGCATAAACAGCTTTCAAATCTTGACGCTGTGACTGTTCCAGCATTTCTGCATGCATGGCGATAATATTTTTGTCTCCCCGCATGGCTGGGCCTGTCTGCATTGCCTTAGGATCAGCTGCTGTGGCTTTTTGCGCGGTTTCCAATATCAGCGGATACAGCAGGCTGAAATCGACCTGCTGTGCATCGACAACCTGTTTCGCCATGTCGTAGCAGTAATTGGCGAAATTGCAGGCATAAACCGCTGCCAAGTGCAGGCTCAGGCGCTGCGCTGAAGTGTATTGATATACCCGCTGGCTGAGCTCATTTGCCAATGCATTCAATATGGCTGAATCCTGCAGCTCTGCAGCTTCTATAAATACCGGGGTCTGCGCCCAATCAATTTCACGTTCAAAACTGAAAGTCTGCAAAGGATACAGCACGCCAGCTCTAGGATGAACTTCGGTTAATTTCGCAATGTCTGTGCTGCCGGATGTATGCGCAATCAAGACTTCCGGCGCATAGCGGTGAACAGATTGAATCACATCGGCAATTGCGCTGTCACTCACAGCAATAATCAATAAATCAATCTCGGCCTTCAAAGCACTGAATGACGTTGCCGCTTCAGCGCCCACAGCCTGTGCCAGCGCGTCTGCATGTTCATATTTCCGGCTGCAGATTTGAACAATTTGGTGCCGCCCCTTTAAAGCCCGCGCCAAATGATGCGCCACCCGCCCTGCGCCAATAAAACTGATCCGCATAATTCTGCTACATTATTAAAATGATGCATAAGCATGCCTATAAAAAAAGGACGAATCAATTCGTCCTTCAGATTAATTTACCGCAGCCGCATTCATTCCCGCACTTTTCAATTCAATAATGCGCTATTGCGCGCCGCGGCAAACAATGCTGCAGCGGCTATAAATTAATTAAACAGATTATTCAAATAGACAGTGCGTTCTTTGGTTTTTTGGATAAAGCATTTGCTGTATTGAATCGCCTGATTCTGTGCAGACATCGCATCGTTCCAATAGTCAAATTTCTTTTGGTAAGTCTCTAACTCTTTTTCATCCATCTGATGTACGCTTTTTTGCGACAGCACTTTACAGTCCACATCACGCTTTTCGAACCAATCTGACTGATCCTGCTGCTGGGAAGTCTTCTGCTCTGCCGTCAAACGGTCCCAAGCAGCGTTCAGCT
This sequence comes from Acinetobacter entericus, assembly GCF_026168575.1. NCBI lineage: Bacteria > Pseudomonadati > Pseudomonadota > Gammaproteobacteria > Moraxellales > Moraxellaceae > Acinetobacter > Acinetobacter entericus. Next base: position 10,914 of record NZ_JAPEQW010000024.1, on the reverse strand, counting down.
TCTCTACCGAAGCATTTTGTTCACCATCAATTTCTTTTTGACGCACATCTAAGGCCTTTTGCGCCAGTTCACGCTGCGCAGTATCCTCTTCCACATATTTTTTGGACTCTTCTTTGTTTTGTTCATTGGCCTTCATATATGATGCATACTGCACCGCCAATTCAGTCAAATATGCAGACTGGCTGATGACTGAGTGATTTTCCATGGTCATGCTGATTTCATCTTTATCAGATTTATCAATATGATAAATAAAATCGATGCCATTCAGACGGTCATTTTTCAAAGTCAGGCTGGCAAACGAACTGCCCAGATAATCTTGCAGCGTCGTTGTGCTATCTGTTACTTCTCCTTCACACTCCTCACACGGCGCATCCATAAACGCATTTTCAGCACGCTTTTGCAGGCCATTTGGCAAGATTGCTGTCACTAAACTGCTGCAGTCCAAGGTTTTAGCCTGCTCAGGATTTTCCGTTTTCGTGCTGATATGCGTAATTTCAAACTTTATGTTTTTGCGGATTTTATCCAATAAGGCCTGATCTGCTTCAAAAGATGACTGGCGCAGGCGCTGATCTAAATCCTTAAGATATTCTTCCTTTAAATAATCCTGCAGCTGCTCTACATTTGCAGGCGCTGTACAGCTGAAATCTGTCACTTGCTGTACTTTCGGCTCTTCTGAAGCGGCTTTATCTTTTTTATTTTTAAAATAATCACAGCCTGAAAGCATTGCAGTACCGCACATGAGGCCAATCATTATTTTTTTATTTATCATCTTTTAACCATACTGTTTTATAATTTTCGCGTATTAAATCAAAAACTCAGCATCTTGACCATAGCTTCTTGAAAAAACCTGCAGCCAGTGCAAGTATTTTTCAGGATTAAAAAACTGCTTGAAACATTGCTGCACGGCATGCATGGCGTTAATAAGAGTATTCTTTCCCACCCTCTTCATCTACTGTACGCATCACGCCTGTATCTTTATTCAACACTTCAAATTCAATGCGGCGGTTTTTAAACCGGCCTTCCTCTGTGGCATTTTCTGCTGCCGGTTTTTCCTGCCCCATGCCGACAGCCCTCAATTGCGCCGGATCTACGCCCTTGCCAATAAGGTAATCCACAACAGCCTGGGCCCGGGCCTGAGACAATTTTTTATTGGCCGCCGCACTGCCTGTCGCATCAGTATGCCCTGTTACGGTGAGTTCGACCTGCTTCGCGCACTGCATTAAAGCGGTAGCCTGATCCAAGATTGATTTGTTGACTTCAGGAATCTCTGCAGAGCCCGCAGCAAAATTAATAATTTGCATATTCAATGCAGTCGCAACATCCAGTGCGCGAATATGCTCAGGATTAATTGCAGCTAGCGCCTTTTGCGCCTCGGAAATACTATTATTCACGGCTGTATTGACATCAACAGGTTTCTGAACCGAAATATTCATGTTTTTTGCAATTTTCTTAATGTCACCGGCTAACCGTTCAGCATCTTGCGGGTCGGCCGCTTGAATCGACAATTGTTCACCGACCCAATTCAAAGAAACATTGGGTGTGCCCTCAATAAGTTTCAATACCGATGGAATGGTATCCTGATCTGTATATACGGTATGGTAGCTAGCATCCGCCGAAGCGCCACAGCCTGCAGGACTGCTAAAAATCTGTTTCACTTGCTGCTGTAAAATATCGATATAACTGCTGTTATTGACATATATTTGGCAGCTGGCCAGCGCACCCTGTTCATTCGTGCTGAGATGTAAAGACGCCGGCTGGGCCGCTGCGCTTTGCACAGGAGGCCCTGCATCGTCCACGCTGCTTTTGCTCGAACAGGATTTATACCAAAACGCGGCCAGCAGCCCTAAAATGATAAGGGCTAAAACAGGCAGCCATGCGCCGGATCTTTTCTCCTTAACCGCCACTGGTGCTGCAATTTCAGGCGCTTGGTGGGCTATTTTCCCGATTGCTGTATTGATGCCTAATGCTTCCAGTATTCCAGCAGCCCACACGGGCAAAGCGCGATGCACTGAATCTTGCTGGATATTAATTAAATGCACTATTGCATCCGGCTCGGCAGAGCCTGCCTGATTCTCCAGTACGCCCAAGACTGGCAGAATCGATTTAGATAATATGTTTTCAATTTCGGACGCAGGCGCTGCGCCGCGCAGAGAATCTAAAAACTGGGGCTTTAAGGCAGGATGGCTTTCAAATAAATCATTCAGCCGCGGATTCAGCTGATCCCTCAAACGCTCAATTAAACGGGGCCTTCCTCTTAAAATGCTCAGCAGTATGGGATAGAAAAGACTTAATGCAGTATTTTTTTCTGTAAGAAATGTGGTTTCTCCTTCCAGCACCATTGCAGAGACTTGCTGTTTCAATACATCAATTAAATTATTGCTCATCGGCCTGATCCTTTGCTGCTTATCATCTTCATCATTCTTGTTTTGCTTATTAATTAAACAGTTTATGCCCAACGAATTCTGCTTCTGTAATTAATTGTATTGCTTCAATAATCGAACTTCACATACAAAAAAGCCAGCTGACGCTGGCTTTTAATTCAATGACTTACTGAAGATTTATGCAGTAAATGTCCGTATGGCTTTTCCTGTCGCAGCTTGATTGATCAGCGGTGTATTTTTACCATTAGAAACAATGCTGTCTTTGGTAATAATCCACTCCAAAGCAGGATTGACAAGAACCCAGCCCGCTTCCGCCCGCCAGCGCTCATACATATTGGCAACTTTTGCAGGGGCAACAGTGACCTTTTCAACCCATTGCAGCGGCTCAAATAAGCCCTCATGAATCAACTGCAGGCCAAAAGGCACAAAGGTATCAAAAGCGGTAAAGCCTGGCAGCGTTTCAGCAAATGGCGCCATTTTTGCAGAACTGCTTAACGGTTCATGATGCGTGGTAATGGCATCAATCACGCCATCCTTCAAACCCTGACGCAGCAATTCTTTGTCCTGCTCTGAACGCAGCGGCGGGCGCACATGTGCAAGTGAGTTAAAGCCATCAATCAGCTGATCTGTCAAATGCAATTGATGCATGGCAACATCACATGTCACGGGCAAGCCTTTGGCTTTCGCTTGTTTAATCAGTTCCACTGAAGCGCCGCATGATAGCAAACCAAAGTGCGCGCGTACTTTTGTTGCTTCGATCATCAACAGATACTTGGCGATAGCCACTGTTTCTGCCAAAGCCGGAATCATCGGCAGGCCCTGACGCGAAGCGACAAAACCTTCGTGCACACAGCCATCTTTAGCAATCTGAGGCTCTTCTGCATAGAACACGACTGTCATCTCCAAACCAGCAGCGTATTCCAGTGTGCGGATGACCACATCATCATCGGCAAACGGCGCATTGGCATTCGATACTGCCGTACAGCCGCCTTTTTTCAGACCCGCCATATTGGCCGGCTGATTGCCTTTTAAACCTTGCGTCTGCGCGCCAATCACCTGCAAATAAATGCCGCCATCCAGCATGGCTTTTTCAACCAAGCCATGAATCAGCGCGCCATTGTCTTGAACAATTGGCTTAGAATCCGGCGGCGTAAAGACATGCAGAATCCCATTTTCACGGGCTGCTTTACCTTCCGACTTTAATGTGCCGTGCTGCTGCTGGCCAGGTTCACGCATACGCGCGCACAGGTCAACCATCGTTGGCATCAGCCAAAGGCCTTGGCCATCAATTGTTTCACTGATTTGAGCTGATTCCGCCACCAGTTTGCCATTTTCGATATAAACCGTTTGCACGCCATCTGTTTGACAGATTGGGTCTAAGACACGTACATTTTCAATTTTTACAATAGTCATGGCTTTCCCTTAACCCGCAATCGCTTCTAACAAACCTTTTTCCTGCAGCTGGCCTTGCATCGCCAATGCCAGCACCGCCATGCGCACCGCAATGCCATTAGTCACCTGATGCAAAATCACCGATTGCGGGCCATCTGCAATGCTGGAATCAATTTCAACACCGCGGTTCATAGGCCCAGGGTGCATCACGATGCAGTCCGGTTTTGCCAAAGCCAAACGCTCTTTATTCAAGCCGTACATTTTATAAAATTCAGCTTGCGACGACAGCGCTGGTGAATCAATGCGTTCATTTTGAATACGCAAAGTAATGATCACATCGCAATCTTTAATGCCGTCTTCCATTTTATTAAATAAACGGACATCGCTGCCATATTCTTCAAAACCGAAAGGCAGCAATGTATTCGGCGCAATCACACGAATGTCTTTACAGCCCAAAGTTTGCAGCGCAGCCACATCGGAACGTGCCACACGTGAATGCTTAATGTCGCCAATGATGGCGATGCTGATGTCTTCAAATTTCTTTTTGGTTTCACGGCGGATGGTCAGCATATCCAGCATCGCCTGCGTTGGATGCGCATGGCGGCCATCACCTGCATTAATAATCGCGACATGCGGACATACGTCTTTGGCAATAAAATGCGGTGCGCCTGAAGATGAATGGCGTACCACAAAAATATCAGTGGCCATCGCTTCAAGGTTCCACAGCGTATCTCGCAGTGTTTCACCTTTAGAAGTGCTTGAACGGGCAATATCAATATTCAGCACATTCGCAGAAAGGCGTTTTGCCGCCGCTTCAAAGGTGGTGCGGGTGCGGGTAGAATTCTCAAAAAAAAGATTCATCACCGTCCGGCCTTCTAGCAGATTATTGGTAATGAGCTGATTTTGGTCATTAAAAAAGGACTGCGCTGTGTCCAATATTTTTGTAAGGGTTTCTTTAGATAAACCATCGATGGTGAGGAAATGCTTTAAGTGGCCATTTTGGTTGAGTTGAATCTGGCTCGGTGTATGCAATGCCGCCAAGTGCATGAGAGATTCCTTATCGTTAAGTTAACGTATTATACAGAGAATCCTTCGGTTTGGCAGTTGAAGTTTTCAGCGTTTACACAAAACTTATTCAGAAATAAAAAATAGATTTCCAAATTCCTATGCATAAATTCAATTAGATAATTTAAACAGAATCTATATGCTCGATCCTTTATTCCTATAATTTCATTGCTTTAATTGTCATTACGTTCCTGCTAGGCATCAACAATGCATTAAAATGAAAACCCGCAGCCAATTCAGTAATCGCTTCAAAATCATTAATTATTTTCAACTCCCCCATTTGTCTACTTCTAAACTGAAAGCTGAACGTCGATTGAAATTCAAATTTGACCTTTAGTGCTTCAAGCAAGTAGCCAATACAGGCTTTAAAAAGTGACAGATTTTAAAGCCTGCCCAAAATCGAAAATATGATTTTGGTTAAAACTTAACGCAGCGCACCAATATAATGATGTGAAACCTGCGCCTTATAAATTTCCTCGTCAGTCGCCTCACGCGGCTGGCTCAAATCTTCAGGAGCTTTTGCTTGTTGAACTGCGGCATAGTTAGGTTGATCGATATTTTCCAGCAATGGATTCATACTGTTTTCACGCTCAATTAGCGCATCTAAACGCATTGCGTGACGCAATAAATCTGCGTCATTGGCAGCTAGGGCCAAATTTACTACACATTGTGCATAAACTCGGCTTTCTACCACATACATAACATCAATCAAACGGCCAGTAATGCGCCGTAAACGTGCATAAATTAACGTGGCGATAGAAAATGCTTCACCATGCTCTGAAAAACCGCTATTCATTAAATTATTCATATAAATATTCACCCCTTTAAAACAGTGTCAGCACAAGCTGTGCCCACAATTGCGCAATATGCTGCGTACCCAAGGCACGAACAGATATAGCAAAACATGTGCCAAAGGCTTATTTAGCTTAAAAGATACCAAAGTGGCGAAGGCACATTTCTACAGAAATGATCATTAATGCCAGACCCATCATCATATTAAAAACTCGCGCTCGATTTCCAATATTGAGAAAAACAGCCAGTTTTTCACCAGCAATGCTCCAAATCAAAAGCGATAAATAACACACTGAAAAATAGATAAAAATAAATACAACTAATGCAAAAGAATAAGCTGAAGCTGAAAACAAAGCTGTTCCTGCCACTGCTGCGATCCACGCTTTAGGATTCAGCCACTGCATCAAAGCGCCTTGCATAAACGTTGGAATTTTAGATTCCTCATTGAAATCAGTTTGGATTGTTTTACCTTTTGCCCTCAGGATATTAACGCCAATCCAAACCAGTAATGCTGTGCCTAAAATGCTAATGATGTCTAATAGTGCAGGATAAAGCTCAATCACCTGATACAAGCCAAAACAGACTGCAGCCAAAAGCGCCGTGAATCCTAACGTAGCGCCAGAAATAAACGCAAAAGTGGGCTTGGCTCCAAAATTCATGCTGCTGCTGAGAATCGTTAAATTTACAGGCCCAGGTGAAATGGACATAGACAATGAAAAAGTGAACATGGAAACAATCAAACTAAGCATAGTTAAATATCTTTTTATTCATTCGTGCTTTTAATACGGATATATTGAATATATTTCAAGCAACTTTATACAGCACCACTGCTTTTTTTAGCATTTTTCAGAATTTTCAGCCCATAAAATTTCAATCTGCAAGTTTTCATTAGCAAAATACGCTAAAATACGCGATTGCTTTAATGTCTTTGGAAATATTCATGAATTCGAAACCCCGTCTTTCTTCATATTGGGTCACCTGTGCAGATGGACTTGAAACCTTACTCCGCGAGGAAATTGAGGGTTTAGGAGTTCAAAATATTGAACAACTGCCGGGTCGTTTGATTTTCCAAGGCACACTCGAAGATGCTTACCGCATTTGCATGTGGTCACGCCTAGCATCCCGCGTGTTAATGCCAATACATACCCATGAGCTTGAATTTACGCATGATGCGCGTGATGTTGCTGAAGAACTCTATGAAGGTGCCATCAGTTTTGACTGGTCGTTGATCTTTGCGCCGCAAAGCACTTTTGCAATACGCCTGCATATTGAACGCGACATTAAGGTGAATAGCCAGTTTGCAACGTTGCGTGTTAAAGACGGCGTAGTGGACTCATTCATGGAAGCTGTCGGCAAGCGCCCGAGCATCGATATTAAGCAGCCTGAAATCACCCTGTATGTGCTGGCAGGTAAAACTGAGCATACCTATTGCTTAGATTTATCAGGTGATTCACTGCATAAACGCGGTTACCGCCGCTTTATGACAGATGCGCCAATTAAAGAAAACTTGGCAGCAGCCATTCTGCAAAAAGCAAAACTAAAAGAACACAATCCTGAAATCATTTTGGATCCAATGTGCGGTTCAGGCACATTCATTATTGAATCCTTGATGATTCTGACCGACCGTGCGCCTGGCTTAGTCCGCCGTTTTGGCTTTAATGGCTGGAATGGGCATAATCATGAATTGTGGATGGATATTAAAGCAGACGCTGCCGAGCGTCATGCCAAAGCATTAGAACAAGAATTGCCAAAATTCTATGCATTTGATGCAGACTGGGAAGCGGTTAAAGCGACCAAACAAAATATTATTGCAGCAGGTTTTGAATCCGTACTCGATCAAATCAAAATTGAAGAGCGTACTTTAGCCGACTGGCCAGACTTCCACGCTGAAGGAAAACGCACTTTTGTGGTTACGAACCCGCCATATGGCGAACGGTTGGGCGATAAAGCGTCTAACCGCGCACTTTACTTAGGCTTGTCTGCTTTACTGCAAAAGAATTTTCCAAATCAATACGCAGCGGTGATTGCTGCTGCCGTTGAACAGGCCGATGTGCTTGCCTTTAATGAACCGCAAATTCTGCGCTTAATGAACGGCAAATTACCAATTTATGTGCGTTTTGGCGTGATTAAACCTGTAGCCGCGGCGCAGCCGTTCTTAGCCACTTGGCAGCCGCAGCAGTTTGAGGCCATTGAGGGCGCGGAAGACTTTACCAACCGCCTGCAAAAGAATATGCAGAACTTGAAAAAATGGGCCGTCAAAGAAAATATCTTCTGTTTGCGCCTATACGATGCGGATCTTCCAGACTTCAATGTTGCGGTAGATTTATACGGTGACCGTTTGCATGTGCAAGAATATGCGCCGCCAAAAACAATTGATCCAGAAAAAGCCAAAAAACGCTTTAACTTGGCTTTGGCCTCTATTCGCGCAGTAACAGGCTTGCCGCGTGATGCGATCTTTATTAAAACCCGCGCGCGCCAAGAAGGTAAAACCCAGTATTCAAAACAAAGTACAGCGTCAAAACGCTTTATTGTGCAGGAAGGCAAAGCCAAAATCCTGGTTAACTTGACGGACTACTTAGACACAGGCTTATTCCTTGACCACCGTCAAATGCGTTTGCGCATTGCTGCAGAGGCCAAGGGCAAACACTTCCTGAACTTATACAGCTATACTTCTACGGCCAGCTTACATGCAGCTTTAGGCGGCGCAGCAAGCACTACCAGCGTTGACCTTTCAAATACCTATTTAAACTGGTCTAAAGAAAACTTTGTCTTAAATGGCTTAACGGTCGACCATGCAGATGAACAGCACCAATTCTTTGCCAGCGACTGTTTTGAATGGTTAAAAGAAGGCCATGAACAATATGACCTGATCTTTATTGATCCGCCAACCTTCTCTAACTCTAAAAAATTCTACGGTACCTTTGATGTACAGCGTGACCATATTTCACTGCTGAAACGGGCAATGAACCGCCTGACTACAGATGGCACGCTGTATTTCTCAAACAATTACCGCGGTTTTGAGATGGATGAAGAAATTGAAGCCATGTTTGATGTCAAAGAAATCAGCAATGAAACTATTGGCCTGGATTTCAAACGCAATACCAAAATCCACCGCGCATGGAAAATTCAGCATTTCCCTGTTTAAGCAAATGAATTGGGCACGGTGATATTTTATTGCTCGGCTTAAAAAAGATGAAGCACATTAATTGTGCTTCATCTCTACTACTAAACCGTCAGGATATGAAATTGTGATATTGTCATGCTTCTCTTGATGCACAATTCTTCTCACATCAGGAATATCTGCCGATTTCCCGGCAGGCATATACTCTCCCGCTCTTTTTTTCTGCAACAAATAGTCACTCATTGCTGAGCCATCCAAGCTATTTTCCTGTAATTGCTTATTTATGCTGCTGGCTTTTTCTTTAGAAGCCTCGAGTTGCTTGGTCTGGCTTTGTTCAGCGTCTACAGATGCCTGCTGTAATGCATCTCGATTTAAAGTGCCATTCATCCTCACTGCAGTTTCCAGCTTGTGATCTGACAAATGCGTTTTTGCATCCGCATATGACACTAGCGGCGTCAGCAGAATACTGCCGATTATTCCTGCTTTTAATTGATGCAGTATTTGGCTATAGATCCTCATGATGCTTGTTCCTTTTATTTTTATAGCATTAACACGCTAACTATTTTCCAATCCTAAAACAATATCTGCAGTTTAACTCTCCGATAGATAGCTGACTCTCATCAAACATCAAATCATGAATTAATGATTTAAAAGATATTTACAGATGCAAGAAAGTTCAGCCCAAGAAAAAACCGCTGAATTCAGCGGTTTCTTCCTGCATGCTATTTCAATATTAATTTTTCTTCGGATCTAAAAATTGCTTTTGACCGAATTGGTAATCCATCAGCAATTGAATACTGTCGCCAGATCGCACAGCATGCCCAGACGTTTCCATACTGCTGAACATTGCTTCAATGTCCTCTTCTGACATCATTTTATCTTCAGTCGCTTTCGCATAACTGTTGGTAAGAACCCTGAAAAGATTCTTATCAAATTCCAGCTCAGCTTTGAACGTCAGCAAGCTCGGCAGCATTTTTGCAAAGGCCTGAACAGAACCATGATGCCCCGGCATCATTTTACCTGCAATATTGGCCGTCGCTAAGCCGTCACCCATGCGCATCTGATTCTTTGATTCAAAATCAAGCCCATCATTTACAATATTCAGGAAAGCATTAGATGCTTCCTCTTGCAGAAATTCATTGCTGGCACAGCTGTTTTGAGCCTTTTTCAAAATAGCCGATAATTCCTGCATGCGCTGCAAACTGATATTCTGCACGTCCAAATTCATCACAATATCTTTCGTCAGCGGTGAATTTGGCACATTCAGCTCGCCGATTTTAAAACTCCCATCAAATGAAACTTTGCCTTCTTTGACTTTGGTATCCAGCTGTAAATCTATATTTTTGATGCCGCCTGACAAATTAGAGTCTAAACGCTGAAAAGCACCTATTGTAAATCGGGTATAGCCCGACTCAATTTCTGCCTGATTCAGGCCTTGCGTGGTTTCCAGCTGAATTTTTTGCGCTAGGATTTGGCTTGGCCCTTTAACGACCGTAAAAGCGGGAACATCCATGACCAGTTTGGAAACCTGAGACTCACCGTTGGCAGGTGAAGCCGCATAAATATGAACTTGGCTAGGATCAATACGGATTTTGAGCCCTTCCGCCTGCGTATCAATCCTTGGCAAATGAACTGTTGTTAGGGATTTCCCCAGCCAATTAATATGAGTTTCCGCATGCTGTTCGCCGCGCAGCGCTGCTTTAACTTTTTCATTGCCTGATTTCAGTGTATAGATGGAATCGATAGCATAGCCATTCCATTTCTTTTGTATTTTATCCTGCCCATGCAGCACAATAACGTCATTTGATTTGCATGGATCTGGCGTAATTGTCAGCACCCAGTCTGCGGTACCGCTGAATGGCCCTAATTGAATATTGCTGTATTTTATATTCGCCTCATCAACGGATTTTGCCAGTTGCGCCTGCTCATAATACGATGTTAACTTTTGATCTGCATACCAATTCGCCGCAGTGCCTGAAGCCGCCGCAGCTAAAAGAAAACCTGCACCCCAAATAATTTTAGACATTATTTGACTCTTTTTGATTATTCTATCAGTGCATTATATTTAATTTGTGTTTACAAAAAAATACATTTTAAATAAAAAAGTATAGGTTTTTCCTCTGCACACGACAAAAAAATCATCCCCACCCGATTTTCATAGGT
>NZ_JAPEQW010000023.1:0-54279 GCF_026168575.1 Acinetobacter entericus | reverse complement strand
TCACTTGTATGAAGAGAATGCCATTACTCATGCCAATGCATTGATTGCTGTTAGCCGTGGATCTATTGAAGCTCCAGCATCAAAGGTATCGGACAATTTATTGCCTTGGGAGCAGAATAAACAGAATTCTGCATCGAATAAAGCTGAAGGAAATACAGCTGGTTTAATTGATGATGTCACTGCGCCCACCGAAACAAAACCTGCACCAATAAGCCGCACTGCTTTTTCCATCGAAGATGTTGCTGAGATCAAAACTGATCCTGCTCAAATTATCGAAGAATTCACGGCGAAGATTGATGCATGCACTTCTACTGAAGCTGTTCTGGGATTGCGCCCAGTATTTTTTGCAAACGGCCATCTTGAGCGTGAAGATCAGCAGCATTTATGCCGCCTAACTGAAGCTAAATTGCTTGAACTTGATCCTGAGCAATATGCATCTAATCCTGAGCCAGAAGAATTAAGTGTTGAAGAACTTCAGCGTCTGCAGATAGAGGCAGAAAAGTTAGTCGCTGAAAATAAGTTAGCTAATGTAGCTGAACTTGAATATCAGAAACTTCTTGATGATCTGCTGCAGCGCGCAGCCAATGCGGCATTACCAGCAGAGGCCACTGCCCTGACTGGTTATACCAAATCTTGGAGTGAAACNGTTAGTCGCTGAAAATAAGTTAGCTAATGTAGCTGAACTTGAATATCAGAAACTTCTTGATGATCTGCTGCAGCGCGCAGCCAATGCGGCATTACCAGCAGAGGCCACTGCCCTGACTGGTTATACCAAATCTTGGAGTGAAACACAGCGCAAGCCCCTGCTTGATGCCATTCATAAACGCTTGAATGAACTGAATCCACCTGAGCGTGCTGAAGCAAAAGAGCCGCCGTCATTGATGGTGCTAATTCAGAATGCCAAAGATTTGACTGAATTGGATTGCTTGGAAATTGAAGTGTCCTCTCGACATGTTGATATTCAGCCAAAGCTCATGGGCGATGTGAAACGCCGCCGCTTTGAGCTTGAGAATCAAGGCAGTGAGGTGACTCAATGAAATTCAATTACTCGTCTATTACCCGAACACTCACAGTGTTTGGGGTAAAAATGACACATATTTTTAACAATGTGAGTGTCGGTGAAATTGAAGTCTTGATTACTGATGCGAAACTTAAAGAAGCGACTTGGAGAGTGTGATGAACTCAGCTGCTGAACTTAAACGTCATAATGAAAATACTGCTCTGCAGAAATCAAAAGAAAAAGTAATTGAGGCTTTAAAACATGAGCCAATGGGCTTATCAATTGCACAGCTGATGACAGTTTGCAAATTAAGCATCAAGACAGTCAAAAATATTTTAGCAGTTAGTGATGTTGATCAGGAAGATGGTGTCTATTTTCTTAAATCAAGATCTATAGCTGTTCTTGAAACAAAACCACAGGTTCGACCTGTTCAAAAAATAAAGGAGGAAAAATCTGTAGTGGTGAATGATGATTCATCAAAGGAAAGTCCTAAAAACAAGTTTTGCTCTAAAGACCTTCTACTAGCACTTGAGCGGTGCGACAACGGCTTAACTGCAAAAGACATAATGGATCTATTTGCCATAAATAGAAGTCAATTGGATCAGGCCATTTACCATATTCGCCAATCCAATGAAGTTAAGTTGATCAAAGACTCTTTAGGTGTTGGCCGCTTTACATTAATAAAAGAAACAGCGGTAGATCCTGATGTTGATCCGTTGCTACTTCAAAAGAAAAACAATTTCCATATTTCTGAACACCAAACTTCTCAGCCTATGAATACATCTGATGAATTCACGCCCACGGCTCTTGAGCAGTTAGATCCATTGGAAAGCTGTAAAGCTCAGATTAAAACTGTAGTTACTCGAAAAAGTGAATTAAGGCTTTATGAAGATCAACTTCGTGACCTGTTGGCCAATCTTTTTAATCTTAAAAATGTGAAGTTCTGCGTTGATGGTGGTCGTCTGACTGGTGTCTATTTGTCTGAAGAAGTGGTGGCGTGATGAATATTCAGAAAGAAAAGCTTATTGCTGAAATTGAAAATTTTAAGACTGAAATCTTGAAAATTCAGGTTGTAAAAGTCTGGGCTGAATCACACTCAAATTCGGACCCTTTTAAACAAGTTATTTTAGAAAAGGAAGATTGTAAAGTTTGGTGGATGGAAGCCCAAGCGCACCAACTTTGGGAAACTTGGCTGGCGGCTAAGGCTCAAGCGGTGCCGGAAGGCTTTGTTTTGGTGCTGAGAGAGCCTACTGAGGAAATGCTCGGGACTGCATGGGAAGCACCACCAGCAGGAGGGCCATCAGACAACCGACGTACTTTTTATGAAAGGCAAGCTGTTGTTTATAAGGCTATGGTTGAGGAGGCAGAGAAAGAAATGATCGAAGTACAGGAGCAAGGCCATGATTAAAGCAACTGTAACTTTTGATGATGATTACATTTTTATTAATGGCAAACACGTTTGGCTTCATGGTGATTCTCAGAATTTTGCAGTTGGTCAAATGGATGAAGACCATGAAGATGGTGGAGAAGTTGAGGAATTATTGCCATCACTTGAATTGGCGATTATCTATTGTTTGGAGCAAACAAATGAATAACCTATCCCCTGCTGAAATCGAACTTTTAGAAGAATTCCGCGAAGACCTGGCGCCACGGCATGTATCCGGAATGTTTTATACAACAACATTACCGGCTGAACTTGTCACGCTGTTATACAGGCTTATAGATGAAAAATTGGCTGCGGCAGATGGGTTGCCTGCGGCAGTTAGAAAAAGTTTAAAGGAGGTGTCATGATGGAAATTGATCGTCGCGTAAGAGCAAGAGAATTTATGCAACTTCTTTCAATCAAAAAGGATAAGTTTTACAATAAGGTCAAATTGGGCGAAATTGAACAGCCGGTTCGAGTAAATAAGAAAGATGTCTACTGGCATGAGTCTTATGTAAAGAAAAAAGTTGAAGAATTTAAACCCGTAGATTTAGCCTGCTCATAGCAGGCTTTATTATACCTATTGATTTCATAAAAACGGGTAACCTAACGGGTAAGTTTAATATTAAATAATATATAAATTATATAAAACAATAACTTAAATTAAATATATGCATTTGCAATTAAAATATTCACTTCATAAATCTCATGACTAAAAAAATGACTGATCAGAACTTTTCGTTGAAAAATATCAGGAATTATATATATTCAACGTTCAATATCCATCATAAATGTGTGATTTTAAAATGATTAAAACTATATCATTTCGCAGCTTATTAGGTTTAGGTTTTGCTGCAGTTTTTTCTCAGGCTGTCATTGCCGATGAGGGGTTAACGCAAGCTGAAGCAAACACAATCGTGAAGGAAGATGTTGCTTCTGCTCAAGTCATGGCGGAAGTCTGCCCTGCTGTGATTGGCAAAAATGCTAAATTTGATGGCAACATCAAATTGCTGGTTCAAAGCTATTTAGCTGATTACTCAGATAAATCTATGACATATGAAAGCATTCAATCCGACAGCGAATATAAAGCGGTCTTAAACGAAGCGCGCGAAACGGCCAAAGAAACTACTGCAGATGAGCAAAAATCTGTCTGCGATGACGTTTTAAATTATCAAGCTTAAATTCATCACCAGTAAAAAGAGGATAATGTTGCACACATTGTCCTTTTTTATTTCACAATTGCCTCGTTTTTCAACAGCTTCAATACAAATAGGGACTTTCATTTATAAAAAATAGATTTAATCTAAGCCTATTGCTTCATTGTATTGAAATATTCAGGTTGTTTTTAAATGAAAAAAGTCTTGCTTAAAACCCTTTCAGTATTCTCTCTTTCTGCCTTTGCTTTTACTGCGGGCGCGGCTTTTGCCGCCGATGAAAAAATTGAAGTAACGCCAACTCCGCAAGTGACTAACCAAGAGCTTGCTGCAATTTATGTTTTATCCGAAATTTGCCCTAAGCTTGTTACCGATCAGGCTAAATTTAATCAAGGCTATGCCAAACTTGCTAAAGAGTATTTGCCAAATGAAAAATCGCCTGTTGCCGCTTTAGAAAAGCTCAGCCAGCAAAAAAGTTTTACCAAAATTTTAGATGAAGCGCAAAATGATGCCAAGCAAGCAGGCAAAGCAAAAAATACAGAAATTTGTCAAGAGCTCAGCACTTACGCAAATTAATTTCACTTGGTTACAATACTTTTAAAATAAGCCATTTTCACCCATAGAAGTCGGCCTAGCTTTGGCCTAAAATGCTAGGCTCTTCGCGCTTATAACAAGTTATTGGAACCACCCAGAATGACCCAAAAAACCGCTCTTGCCGCATTACTGCTCGTCCCTAGTTTTTCTTTCGCGGCAACTGTCTTATCTGCACCCCCAGAATTGAATAATAAATCTTATGTGCTGATGGACTATGAAACAGGGCAAATCCTTGCTTCAAAAAATGAAAATGAAAAATTGGCGCCTGCTTCAATGACGAAGATGATGACCAGTTACATCATTGAACAAAAGTTATTAAGCGGTGATTTAACCGAAAATGAAAAAGTGCGCATGAATGAATCTGCATGGTGCCGCGGCAGCAGCTCAGAGTCATGCATGTATGTGCCATTGAACGGCACAGCGACAGCGCTTGAAATGCTTCGCGGCATTATTATTCAGTCAGGCAACGATGCATCTAAAGCCATGGCGGAACATATTGCCGGCAATGAAGGCACCTTTGCCCACATGATGAATCAGGAAGCTAAGCGCATTGGCATGGTGAACACTCAATTCATCAATGCCACAGGCATGCCGGCGGAAGGCCATTATTCAACAGCGAAAGATATGGCGGTATTGGCGCAGCACATTATTCATGACAGCTCTAAATACTACCCAATCTACTCTGAAAAAGAATTTGCGTTTAACGGCATTAAGCAAGGCAACCGTAATGCCCTGCTTTATACAGACCCAAGTGTTGACGGCTTAAAAACCGGTCATACAGATGAAGCGGGCTACTGCTTAACGACTTCTGCCAAACGCGGCCCATTGCGCTTAATTTCAGTGATCTTTGGTGCGCCAAGCATGAACGAGCGCGCATCTCAAACGCGTGAAATTTTAGCTTGGGGTTATGCAAACTTTGAAACAGTAAAAGTGCAGCCAGCGAATCAAGTATTAGCAAAAGCAAAAGTTTGGTACGGTAAAGAAAGCGATGTGCAAATTGGCTTGCCTGAAAACTTTAACGTAACCATGCCTAAAGGCGATGCGAACGCTATCAAAACTCAGCTTGTAGTTCAGCCTAAATTGACTGCACCTTTAAAACAAGGTCAAGTGGTGGGTAAATACGTTGCAACATTAAACGGCAAAGTGATTGCAGAAAAGCCGCTTGTAGCGCTTAAACCTGTAGAAGAAGCTGGTTTCTTTGCAAAAATGATTGATCACATCAAACAATTCTTTGCGAACTTGTTCTAAAATTTTCGAGCGCTGATTTTTTCGGCTTAGACTAAAGCATCCCTGCCTCGGTTCGGATGCTTTTTTATTTTATACTCCAGCTATTTAAAGTTTTACGATGAACCATCATGAAAAAGAATATCCGCCCGTATTTAGAACATCATCCTAAAATTGATTCGACTTGCTATATTGATGAAATGTCTGTAGTGATTGGTGAAGTGGCTTTGGCGGAAAACGTTTCAGTCTGGCCTTTTGCAGTGATCCGCGGTGACGTCAATCATATTCATATTGGCCGCAATTCCAATGTGCAAGATCACGCCATGCTGCATGTCAGCCATAAAAAAGCCGATAAGCCTGAAGGCTCGCCGCTGATTATTGGTGAAGATGTGACAATTGGCCATCATGTCAAACTGCACGGCTGCACCATTGGCAACCGAGTGCTGATCGGCATCAGTACAATTATTTTAGATGATGCGGTTATTGAAGATGATGTAATGATTGGCGCAGGGTCACTTGTTCCACCAAATAAGGTTTTGGAAAGTGGTTATCTCTATATGGGAAGCCCTGTTAAAAAAGTCCGCCCCCTAACAGATAAAGAAAAAGAGTTTCTGCCTTATTCGGCACACCATTATGTGAAAGTGGCGAATAATTATTTAGATCAAAATTAATTATTTAGACTTTTCTTATTTTCATACTTTTTATAAGCTCATTTAATACGTCTTGTCTATATAGACAAATATTGACTCAAATTCCGAGTAATTTTAATGCTGTATAAATTTAATACGTCACAATTTATAAAAATTCTTTTCACAGGAATGATTTTATCTTCAACTGCTGCTTTTGCTGATGCAACTCAATGCAAAAAAGACTATGACAACATTATTTCTAAAGAAATGACACAAATGAGCACCGCTTTAAACAGTGGAAATTATCAATATATTGCAGACAAGTCAGATTCATCCATTATTGAGCTTGCAGGCGGCCAAGAAAACTATAATGCCATACTCGTACTCGCAGCTGACTCCTTAAAGAAAGGCAATATCCACGTTGAAAAAGTCGATATTCAACCTCCACAAAATAGTTATATTTTTGGAAAAAAAGAATTTTGTATTATTCCTAAACAACTGACTATCTTAATGAATGGTAAAGCCATGACGGGAGAGAAGTCTTTTATGCTCGCAGTGCGCCCACTTGAATCTCAGGAGTGGAAGTATATAGATGGCACTGGCTTTAAGAAAAATCCAGATCTGCTATACACTCTATTTTCTGAAATTCCTCGTGATAAACATATAATCCCTGAATAATTTCATTTTAAATAAACTGTACATGTGGTCTTATTGCAATTCACCTCATATACAGTTTATCAATTATTCTTATTGTCCAAGTTATTTTCTATTGTAAATTCTGGATTAAGCATTGAGGGCTATTAAAGTTGTTTAGGCATTGATTCCTAAACAACTTTAATTAACGGTTAAATCTAAAAGCGCGGCAATGCCTCGCAATGAATGAGCTTTAAACTGATCGCTATTCCTGACTCAGCTAAAGAAATGATATTTCATCCTCGTTCAACATAGCCACGCACCCCAAAATTTTATACAATAGCCCATCCCTTACCATGGTGCTGGTCATGACCGCTTGGACTCCTCACGTTACTGTCGCTACAGTTGTAGAAAAAGACGGAAAATTCCTGTTTGTAGAAGAACATACAGAAGCCGTGACGCATACTGTGTTTAACCAGCCTGCTGGTCATGTCGAATGCGGCGAGTCCATCATTCAGGCCGCCATTCGTGAAACCATGGAAGAAACTGGCCATGCAGTAGAAGTTGATGCCCTATTAGGCATTTATACCTATACCCCGCCGATGTTTCCAGACCGCACTTATTTCAGATTTTGCTTTTTAGCGCATGTGCTGGAATATTTTCCAGAAGCTGAATTAGACAAAGGCATTGTCGGTCCCAAGTGGATGACTTTAGACGAACTGCTGGAGTCTGCCCGAGCGCGCAGCCCATTGGTCATTAAAGCTGTGCAAGATGCCTTGTCGGGGCAAAAATATCCTTTATCGCTCGTTTATGAGCACCAAAACTCTCCCTTAATTTCAAATTTGGATGCTTAATCCTATGCAACAACGTGTCATCGTCGGTATGTCTGGTGGTGTAGATTCTTCTGTCTCTGCAGCGCTGCTTCTTCAACAAGGCTATCAAGTTGAAGGCCTGTTCATGAAAAACTGGGAAGAAGATGACGGCACAGAATACTGTACGGCGATGGAAGACCTTGCCGATGCGCAAGCGGTCTGCGACAAAATTGGCATCAAACTGCATACCGCCAACTTTGCGATGGAATACTGGGACCGCGTATTCGAACATTTCTTGGCAGAATATGCTGCAGGCCGTACGCCAAACCCAGACATTTTATGCAACAAAGAAATTAAGTTCCGCGCTTTTTTAGACCACGCTGTAAATTTAGGCGCTGACTTTATTGCGACAGGCCATTACTGCCGCCGCGGTGAAACTGCAACCAACTCACGCGGTGAAGAATACGCGCCATTGCTGCGCGGTCTAGACCAAAATAAAGATCAGACCTATTTCCTGCATGCTGTGCATGGCCGTGAAATTAACAAGACCTTGTTCCCTGTCGGCGAAATTGAAAAGCCTCAAGTGCGGAAAATTGCTGAAGAACTGGGCTTAGCCACCGCCAAGAAAAAAGATTCTACCGGCATTTGCTTTATTGGCGAACGCCGCTTTAATGACTTCTTAAAACAGTACTTGCCTGCTCAGCCCGGAAAAATTTTGCTGGATAACGGCAAAGAGGTTGGTGAACATCACGGCTTAATGTACTATACGCTCGGTCAGCGCGGCGGCATTGGCATTGGCGGCTTAAAAGGCGCGGAAGAAGGCGCTTGGTTTGTGCTGCACAAAGACATTGAAGGCAACCGTCTGGTTGTTGGCCAAGGCCATGAACATCCGCTGATGCAAAGTACTATACTTTGGAGTGAAGCGATTGACTGGGTTGCCGGTGAGCAGGAAATTCCTGAATCAGGTTTCCGCTGCACAGCTAAAACCCGCTACCGCCAGTCAGATCAGGCATGCACATTGTATAAAGACCCGAATGCCCCTAAGGGTGTCCGTGTTGAATTTGATGAACAGCAGCGCGCTGTCACACCTGGTCAAAGCGTGGTGTTCTACGCAGGTGAAGTTTGCTTAGGCGGCGGTGTGATCCATCATACCAATGCTCCTAAACCGGATTTTATTTAAAAGGATTGTTTCGGCATGACAGAGTTACCGTTTCAACAGCCTCAAACTCTGAATGTTCGCCAAAACCGTGCATTGGCGTTAGCGGGCGTTTTTCAAGCGGCCCAGCTGACGCATATGACCGCATTGACCGGACAAAAGAGCATTGGCGAAAGCGGTAACTTTTATTTAGAACAGATGGTGAAAGCCAGTTTAAATATTCGGCCAAGCGGAAAATGCGGCTGTCAGACGCTGGATTTTTTTAATCAGCTGGCCGATATTTCCCTAGGTTTAAAAACCTTAGAAAGCAGTATAAACCAACCGTTTAATACCTCTCCTACGTCCAGATTACCTAAACTATCCAGCGCCAAACTCCCCATGAGTTATGCCATGGCCCTGCTGCAATTAGAAAAAAAAGTCTACAGCAATCCTAAATTTGTTGAAATTATCGAACACTCTCAGCAAAAAATTCTTCGTCAGCTGTCTTTCTTTGACAATAACTATCTGCATCCCAGCGTACTCGCCAGCCTTGCGCAAACTTATGTAGATACTGCTGGACAGATTAATCCGCGCATTATGGTGCGCGGCAATGCAGAAGCATTCAAAGATTCTTCACATACTGACCGCATTCGCGCATCGCTCTTTACTGGCCTGCAAATGGCGCATTTATGGCGTCAGCTGGGCGGCAGTTCATGGGGCATGATTTTCAGCAAACGCAAGCTGCTTAAAGATATTCAAGATCTTGCCCGGCTGCAGTATCAGGTGATTTAACTTGAACTGCATCGGGCTCTCCGTTTTACGTTTAATTCCAAAGTTTAAGGAATCGCTATGAACGCTTTAACCGCACTTTCACCATTAGATGGTCGCTACGCTAGCAAATGTGATGCTTTGCGCCCTTTCCTCTCTGAGTTTGGCTTAATCCATGCTCGTGTGACTGTTGAAGTGCGCTGGTTGCAAGCGCTTGCAAACCGTCCTGAAATTACAGAAGTTCCGCCATTCTCTGCTGCAACCAATGCCGCTTTAGATGCAATTGTTGCGAACTTTTCTGAAGATAATGCAAACCGCATTAAAGAAATTGAACGTACAACCAATCACGATGTAAAAGCAGTTGAATACTTTCTGAAAGAACAAATTGCACATATCGATGAACTTAAAAATGCTGGTGAATTCATTCACTTTGCATGTACTTCTGAAGACATCAACAATCTTTCTCATGCCTTAATGCTGAAAAATGGCCGTGCGGTTCTGGTTGAATCAATGCAGCAAATCGTAGATGCCATTGCAGCCTTGGCTGAAACTCATGCAGAACAGCCGATGCTGTCCCGTACACATGGTCAAACTGCAAGCCCAACAACTTTGGGTAAAGAAATGGCGAACGTGGCGTACCGCCTTGCGCGTCAAATCAAGCAATTCAACAATGTTGAATTGCTTGGCAAAATCAACGGTGCAGTCGGCAACTACAATGCGCACTACTCGGCTTACCCAGACATTAACTGGCCTGCGCATTCTCAAGCATTTGTCGAATCTTTAGGCTTAACCTTCAACCCATATACCACGCAAATTGAACCGCACGATTACATCGCAGAAATGTTCGATGCACTTCGCCGTTTCAACACGGTATTGATCGACTTTAACCGTGACGTTTGGGGCTATATCTCTTTAGGTTTCTTCAAACAGCGTTTGAAAGAAGGCGAAGTAGGTTCTTCAACCATGCCGCATAAAGTCAACCCGATTGACTTCGAAAACTCTGAAGGCAACTTGGGTATTGCCAATGCAGTGCTTGCACACTTAGGCGAAAAACTTCCTATTTCCCGCTGGCAGCGTGACTTAACGGACTCTACTGTTCTGCGCAACATGGGCGTTGGTATGGCGCAAAGCTTGATCGCTTTTGAAGCGTGCTTAAAAGGTGTGGGCAAACTTGAATTGAATGCTGCGCGTATTCTTGAAGACTTAGATCACGCTCAAGAAGTGCTTGCTGAACCAATTCAAACCGTTATGCGTCGTTATAATGTTGAAAAACCATACGAAAAATTAAAAGCACTGACTCGCGGTCAAGCAATGACGCGTGACATGATGGTTGATTTTGTCAACGGTAATGAGTTAGAAGCGGTTCCTGCTGCTGATCGTGCGCGTTTGGCTGAAATGACGCCTGCAACCTATACGGGTAATGCCGCTGAACAAGCAAAGCAAGTTAAAGATTTAATTGCGAAAATCTAATTTAGCTTAAAGATAAAAAACGAGGCTCTATGCCTCGTTTTTTATGCTTCATGATTATGGTAAAGGACAATATCTAGACCAATCCGCTTGCATTTTTACCAATTCATTACCCGTTAAAATATCGCTGTAGTAAATATAATAAGTCGCATCTGGATATTGAATCTCATGTCTATACAGCATGCCGCGCAAAGAAACAGGCAGCTCTTCTGGAAAATCATCCGCCAGATATAACTCCTCAAAATCATAATTAAAATAGCAATTCTGTTTTGCTTCGAATGCTTCTACAATAGCCATGTTTGCAGCCTGGAACAGGATAAAAATATAAATGCAGTTTACCGAATTCATTGATGAAAAGCTTTAAATACGCCTACATCACGATTCCTAATCATTAAAATTGGTTTAGAACATAACAATGAATTTCAAGCGATTTTAACCAGCAATTCCGCTGAGCGGGCAGCCATGCAACCTCACATCGCAATTACATTATTTCAAATCAGCAGATAGAAGATGGCATTGCTTAAATCTCATTAACCATTACACTTAAAAACAGCGAAACCTAAGCCTCGCCTTTTATGCCTTATTGATATTTAGATTGAACATAATAAATGATTGAAACACAGCTTAGCAGCAAACATTGGATTTGCCTTGCAATACTCTTACTAGCTGTCGCAATCGCCAGCATCCACCCGCTCGAATTTGATTCATATTTGCTGCATCAGGCCGGCACAGCCTTTATGCTGGCTGCGCTGCTGTATTGCCAAAAAAAGATTGGATTCACCTTTTACAGCTTTGCCCTCTATATAGCTTTCCTGCTGATACATATCTTAGGCGCACATTATTTATATTCTTACGTGCCTTATAACGAATGGCTGATCCAATATCTCAATTTTGATTTAAATCAAGCCATGGGCTGGTCACGCAATATGTATGACCGCTTGGTGCACCTTGCATCAGGCTTATTGCTCTACCCCGTGTTTTACCGGCTATTTCAGGTCTGGCTGCCTAGCCTTAAGCCCTTTACTTTATTCTTGCTGGTGATTCAATTTATCATGGCCACCAGTTTAATATATGAATGGATAGAATGGATCATTGCAATTCGACTCTCGCCGGAAGAAGCTGAAAATTATAATGGTCAGCAAGGCGATATATGGGATGCGCATAAAGATATGCTGCTGGCGACCATTGGCGGCATGATAACCGGTGTGATATGTTTACTGAAGCCGCCAAAAGCATAATCGAGTTTAGACTTTATTCACACCATTTGATGACGATCGAATCCTGCATATGAGGATTCAGCTTGCGGTCATAAAATTCGAAACAGGCGCGGCCTCCGGCCCCTTTTTTTAAAAGGCCTTCATCGATTCTTAAATGCCGTGAATATTTTGCATTATCCATCAGAATTTCTATGCGTTCGAAGGGTTTCCTTTGATGAGTGTTTCCTGCTGTCATAAATATTTGATAGCCTTGCACCACACCGCAAGCTTGGGAGCGGATTTCAGCTGGCTGCTCAGTATAGAAAGAATGCTAGCCAACAGCACCAGCGCTGGACCAAACAGCATGGCATATTGCTTCAAAGCCTGTGTTTCCGATATGCGGTAACGCAGCAAATACACCCATGGCCAAACCCAAATGCAAAAAACGCCAACAAAAACAAACAGGAGTTTAAGCATTATCTAATACATCCAGGATAATGCCAGTGACAGAACCTCATTCATCAATCCATTTTAAAATTTTAGATTCAGCCAAATCTGGATGCTCAAACTTGTCTAAATATTCAAAGCAAACATCGTCACCTTTATTTTTCCGCGGCATTTTTTTATCAAAACGCAAATGCCGATTATATTGCCTGCCTTCAAATAAAATCGCAATCCGTTCAAAATAATCATGCTTTATTGAATATGTCTTATAAAACTGCACCACTCCGCACGCTTTTGAAGGCAAAATCGTTTTTTCCTCTTTTAAGCAAGCCGCAGCAATCAGGATGAAAAAGCCCGGCAATAACGCATAAAAAGGATAAGTATCACGGTGATTTTTATTGCTTAACTTCGGAACAATAAAAACTAAAGTTAAAAATGGAAGCATCACTAGACTTATAATCCCGACAAAAACCACAAAGCTAAACATCATTCAGCATCCGCAACATATCCCCTGTATTACATCACTCAAGGCGTCATCCACTGAGTAATATTTGAACTTTTTAAGTGTGAATATTTATTACGGTCATAAAAGCTAAAACAAACCCTGTCATTGATATTTTTTCGAGCTATATGCGTATCAAAACGCATGGCGCGTGAATATTCCGAGCCATCCAATTTCAGCAGAATTTTCTCGTAAGGCTGACAGCGAATTCCGCCTCGCCCCGCGCAGTTTTCATAATGCTGATATCTCAAGACCACTGCGCATGCCGTCGATAACGCCATGGGCTTTTCTTTTTTCATTTTCATGCCGAAATGATACGAAATGAACCCTGCTGTCAGCATTAACCCCATAACCACAAAAGGCAGTACTGCCCATTTCTCATTCTCTTTTTCCGCTTTAGGCAAATACACCGCTAAAGCAGCAGAAAAGCCTAAAAAACTAAAGAAAAAGAGAATTAACCCCCAAATAATCAAAAAATTAGACATTAAAAAAGTTCAAAACATCAATCTGGCATGATGGCATTTTTTCCATAAAAAAGCTCACCGAAGTGAGCTTTAACATTGTTTAACTTCAGGATTTAAAGCTTAGGATCACGCAGCTGAACTAAATCTGCATTCACCTTACTCAATGATTCCATCACTTTAGACATTACCACTGGAATCAATGAATCTGCGATTTGAGCCGCCTGTAAACCCAGTTTTTCACCTAATGTCGGCTTCTTACGGGTTTCAATCACATAGACATCATGCTGCTGCAGCAAGCCTAGTAAATATTCATCCGAAGTTTGCAGCTTATCCACTAAGTTTAAATCCAAAGCATCGTTTCCATACCAATGCTCGCCTGTCGCTACTTTTTCAACATTCAACTTTGGACGGTATTTTTCAACAAAGTGCTTGAACAGCTCATGGGTTTGCTGTAGCTCTTCTTCAAACTTCGCTTTGCCTTCTTCTGTATTTTCACCAAACATGGTGACTGTACGTTTGAATTGGCCAGCCGTATACAGTTCAAAATCAATATGCTTTTCTTTCAGCAAGCGGTTAAAGTTGGGCACTTGCGCAACTACACCAATCGAACCGACTACAGCAAAAGGCGCAGAAATAATATCAGAACCAATACAAGCCATCATATAGCCGCCGCTGGCTGCCACTTTATCGACACAAATCGTTAAATGAAAGCCCGCATCACGCAAGCGCACCAATTGTGCAGCCGCCAAGCCATAGCCATGCACCATGCCGCCCGGGCTTTCCAAACGCACGGCCACACGGTCACGGCCGGCTTTTGCTGTTGCCAAAATCAGCGTAATTTCTTCACGCAATTGCTCAACGGCAGAGGCCGCAGTATCACCTTTAAAATCCAGTACATAAACTTTTTGATTGTTTTTCTTCCGCGCGCGGGCTTCTTTAGCCAACTGCTGTGACAGCTGCAAAAGTTCCAATTTTGACCCTGCTGATTGAGCCATTTTTTTTCGTTGTTCATTAATCCGCGCATTCAAATGATGAATGCGGATTTCAGCAGGAAGTTTAGTTGTATGAAATAGCATAATGATTTCTTTTCTCAAATAAAGCTTGGCTTGCTTCTTAGATTAGGTCAATGCCCGTATTTTTCAATAGCCTTTAATCATCTTATTATGGGTACTTTTGTCTTTCACTAACAATGACTCATCTTTGCCAGCAGTAATATTTATAGCCAATACTGCCCGTGATCCGCATAACAAAAAACAGAGCGCTAAGGCTCTGTTTTATAGAATGTTAAATACTTGAATTAACCAAAACGGCCAGTAATATATGCTTCAGTCAATTGATGATCCGGCTGAGTGAAGACCTTCTCTGTAGAATTGACTTCAATCAAATCCCCCAGATGGAAGTAAGCTGTACGGTCAGACACGCGCGCCGCCTGCTGCATAGAGTGCGTCACAATGGCAATTGTATATTGATTGGACAATTCTGAAATCAATTCTTCAATTTTTGCCGTGGCAATCGGGTCTAACGCCGAACATGGCTCATCCATCAGAATCACTTCCGGACTGACGGCAATGGTGCGCGCAATGCATAAGCGCTGCTGCTGACCGCCAGAAAGACCAGTACCCGGCTGACTTAAACGGTCTTTCACTTCGTCCCACAGACCTGCTTTACGCAAGCTGTTTTCGACAATTTCTTCCATGTCATATTTATCACGCGCTAGACCATGTAATTTCGGACCGTATGCAACGTTGTCAAAAATAGACTTTGGAAACGGGTTGGGTTTTTGGAACACCATGCCTACTTGAGCACGAAGCAACACCACATCCAGATTCGGATCATAAATGTCTTGATTGTCCAGCATGACTTTGCCTGTAACACGGCAAGAATCAATGGTGTCATTCATGCGGTTCAATGTCCGCAAAAAGGTCGATTTGCCGCAGCCCGATGGGCCAATAAAAGCAATCACTTCATTTTCATAAACTTGTAAATCAATGCCTTTGATTGCTTCCGCTTCGCCATAGTAAACATGAACATCAGATGTGCTCAGTTTTACATTCTTGGCATTTTCATCTTTTTTAGAATGCTGCTGCGTATCAAACTGCGATACAAATGACGTCGAAGTCTGTTTTTGAGCATCCGAAGAAGCTGTAAAGTTTTTTTGCTCTGGATTCACTGATTTATCCTGATCTAAGGAATTCGTTTTAGAGGTTGCCGTTGCAGTATTCATATCATGCTCTCACTTACCAGCGGACTTCAAATTTCTTTCGTAACCAGATGGCTAAACTATTTAAGCCAATCATCAGCGCTAAAAGAACAATAATGGCAGCCGCGGTACGGCCCTCAAAGAAATTGCGCAGTTCATTGCCTTGCCATAGGAAAATCTGTACCGGCAGCGCAGTTGACTGATCTAGCGGTGATGCAGGCACGCTTGCGACAAAAGCGCTCATGCCGATTAACAGCAATGGCGCAGTTTCACCCAACGCCTGCGCAACACCAATAATGGCGCCTGTTAAAATACCCGGCAAAGCCAAAGGCAATACGTGATGGAATACCGTTTGCAGGCGTGATGCGCCAAGACCCAATGCCGCTTGACGAATCGACGGCGGCACTGCCTTTAATGATGCTCGGGTGGTAATAATCACGGTAGGCAAAGTCATTAAGCTCAGCACTAGACCGCCGACTAAAGGTGCAGACAGTGGCAAATGCATCCAGCCAATAAAGATTGATGCGCCCAGTAAACCAAATACAATCGAAGGAACAGCTGCCAAGTTGTTGATGTTTACTTCAACCACATCGGTAATCCAGTTTTTTGGCGCAAACTCTTCCAAATAGATTGCAGAAGCAACACCAATCGGAATTGAGATGATAATCACAATCAGCATCATGAACAGCGAACCCATGAACGCGCCTGCCAAGCCAGAAGTTGCTGGTGAACTGCGCGAGTCCGGATTAGTAAAAATACTGGTATTGAAGCTATTAGTGATAATGCCCTGCGCTTTTAACTGATCAGCCAATTGACGGACTTCTGGGCTTAGCTGCTGCTGCTCATCCGGTAAAGAGCGGTCAATATTGCCCGCCAGCCAAACATCCACATTGGCATCGGCCAGCAGTTTTATATCTTGCTTTTTGCCAATTAAAGCCGGGTCAGCTAAAACCATATCACGCAGGCGGTAGGCTTCTGAACTGGTGTACAGTGAAGTTAAATCATCACGCTTTAATTCCAATGCCTTATCTTCAGCAATGAGGCCGTTGACAATTAATGCATCCCAATCCACCATTCCCATTTCTGTTTGCCAAGCGACGTAACGCTCTTGATATTGCGCTGGAGATTCACCTGTTTTTTCCACAGGCTTAGGCCCAGCGTTGATAATAGACGGATCAAAATATACAGGAACGGTCATGCTGCTTTGCCAAAAAGACGGCAAGCCTTTAATCAGAATACTGCCAAACAGCAGCGCTACAAAGAACAGTCCTGTGAGCACCGCAGAAAAACCGAAAAATTTAAAAATTTTTTCTTTGCGATGACGCTTTCCCAAAGTTTTTTCAATGGTTTTCTTACGTTTTTCGCGCAATTCAGCCGCAGCCCGCGGATCTAAAACCTGATCCATAGATGTTGTGTTTGAAGTACTCATTATTCGTATTGCTCACGGTATTTGCGCACGATGTACAGCGCTACAATATTTAAACCCAAGGTAATTACAAACAAGGTCAAACCAAGTGCAAATGCCACCAGCGCCTGCGGGCTGGCGAAGTCAGTATCGCCAGTTAATTGGTTCACAATGGTAATGGTGACGGTAGAAACGGCTTCCAGCGGATTCACATGCAGCAGCGGACTGTTGCCTGCTGCCAAAACGACAATCATGGTTTCACCGATAGCGCGTGAGGCAGCCAGCAAAAATGCGCCAATAATGCCCGGAAGCGCTGCCGGCACAATCACTTGTCGGATTGTTTCTGATTTTGTTGCGCCAAGCCCCAATGAACCGTCACGCAATGATCTCGGCACCTGCGTAATAATGTCATCAGACAATGACGATACAAATGGAATGATCATAATCCCCATGACGAAACCGGCAGTTAAAGCGCTCGTTGCATTGATCTCTAAGCCAATATAAGCCCCCATCTGCTTGATGAATGGGCCAATAATCATTAAGGCAAATACACCGTAAACAATAGTTGGAATACCCGCTAATACTTCAATCGCCGGCTTGGCCCATGAACGGAAACTAGATGACGCATATTCAGCTAAATAGATAGCGATCATCAGGCCCACAGGCACTGCAACCAGCAGCGCAATACCGCTGACCATCAGCGTGCCCCATAACAATGGCAGCAAACCGTAACTGCCTTCAGCATTGCCCGATGTACTGAACCCTGGGTTCCATTCGGTGCCAAAGAAGAAGTCCAGCGGGCTGACAAAGCTGAAGAAGCGCATGGCTTCACTGAACATCGACATCACAATGCCGATCGTCGTCAAAATAGCAACGCCTGAACACAGCGCCAATGCGACATTAATGACTTTTTCAACTTGGTTGCGGGCGCGGTAGCGCTTTTCTACACGGCGTTTAGCCCAAACCAAGCCAATTAAGGCCGAACAAATCACCACGGCCAATTTAGCAAAAGACGCAATATTCTCGAACTTCGCCAACTGCTGCGCTGCAGCAACTTCATAGGCAGCAGGCTGATCGCTGACACCAAAACCCGAAGCAATCGCCTGTACCCGATCAATCAGCACGCTGACACTTGCAGGGTCCATAGTCGCCTTAATTTGTGCAGGAACGTTGTCCAACACAACATGCTTGAGAATGCTAGGTTCGACAATATTCCAAACAATCAAAATTAAAAAAGCAGGGATACCGCACCAAAGAGCAACCAAAGCGCCATAATATCCAGGGCGCGAATGCAGCATTGCAGAATTATTTCCCTTGCCTGCCATATTGCGGCTTTTGGTTAAGCCTATTTGATAGGCGATGGCAATAATAGCCAGCAGTACACCTATAAGCAGCAGATTCATGTATTCTCCACCGTTTTTTCAATTTTCATTCTTTGAAAAAACATATTCTTTGCAAAAACCAATGGCAGGTTCACCCTGCCATCTGTTCTTGTACCATTCTTATTTAACTGCTTTGCCTGCTTTAAAGTCCGCTAGAACTTTTGCACGCTCTTTGTCAGACATTGAAATCAAGCCTGCTCTTTCCAATTTAGAGCCTTTGCCTGATACTTTCTTGCTTAGGAAAAATTCTGAGTACTGTGATAAGCCTTTGATTGATTTTAAGTGCTCACCTTTCACATAGAAGAACAATGGGCGAGAAACCGGGTATGAACCATTCAAAATTGTCTTCTCTGAAGGCGCTACATTATTCACTGTCGCTACACGCAATTTGTCACGGTTTTGGTCATAGAAGCCTAAGCCGAATACTCCGACTGCGCTTGGAGATGTCTTTAAGCGAGCCAAAGTTTCTGTATAGTCGCCAGAAATTTCAATCACACGGCCATCTTTACGGAAATTTGAACATGCTTTCTTCTGAGCATCTTTATCTAATTTTGCGAAAGCTTCATAAGTTTCACAGCCAGCATCAACCATTTTCTCTTGGAACACTTCACGTGTACCGTGGTTAGAAGCAGGAATCACTAAGGTAATTGGTTCATTTGGCAAAGTTTTGTCAATTTGATTCCAGCGTGTGTACGGGTTTGGAACCATTTTGCCATTTGATGGAAGTTCTGCTGCCAACGCTGCAAATACGTGCTGCGGGCGCAGCTTAAATGCCGCTTTATGCGAGTTAGATGCAAACACAATGCCGTCATAGCCCACTTTGACTTCAAGGACTTGATTCACGCCAGCTTTTTTACATGCAGCCAATTCGGTATCTTTAATTTTACGAGATGCATTTGCGATATCAATCGTGTTGTCGCCGACACCGTTACAGAACTGTTTCAAACCGCCTGATGTACCGCCAGAACCTACAACCGGCGCTTTAAATTGCGGGAAAGTATTGCCAAATTCTTCAGCGACAATACTTGCATAAGGCAAAACTGTTGAAGAACCAGCGATTTGAATAGTGTCACGTGCTGCGTTTGCAGCTGTTGCCGCAGCAGCGCCAGTTAGTGCCAATGCAATTGCGATGTTGTTAAAGCGCATTCTCATCTCTCTTATTTGATGCAGTTTAGGAGTACGCCACTTTTTATTAAGTTTTGTACTTATTTCGATAACTGCATTTTGATTTTAGAATATGACAGATAAGTTACATCTTTATGACGATTTAATGATAATTCGAACCGCATGCTTAAAATTAAATTATTATGTTTATTTATAACCACTTAAAACAATATTAAAATCCAAAGAAAATTCTGTGCCCACAATGGAAATTGTAATATTTCATGTAGTCCGCCATTTAAAAACAGCACAAAGATCATATCCTGACACCTGAATATTTCATTTTGATCTCAGTTAGGCGGCAGCATGGTCCTATCTGCCGTACATTTCCAAAATCATTTTTCAGAAGTTCTTTAATTGCCTGCTCTGTTAAAATTATATAAAAAAGGCCGCTAAAGCGGCCTTTTTTAACACAGGAATCAATTAATCAATTGCAGGTGTATATGTACCGTCAGCAATTGAATCTTTAATACGGTCCGCTTCAGCAAGCACGAGCGCAAGCAGATTCTTCACGTTATCTAAAGTCGCAACTGGGCTTAACGTGGTCATTTTCAAAGATTGAACTTGCCCCACTTTAGTCACACCAATATTCGCTTCACCGCGCGCAAACAATTCGTCTGCAACGTTCTGATTCAGTGTATCCAGCAAGTCTGCTGGGTAGCCCGCTGGAACCACACGGAACAATACCGAAGCGAATTGCGGATCAACCAGCATCTCTAAACCGTCTGTTGCATCGATATACGCAGCAACATCACGTGTTAAGCCAACACCATGGTCAATCATTGAACCGTAAAGCTCTTCACCCAATGCTTCAACGGTCATCCACAATTTCAACGCGTCAAAACGGCGGGTTGTTTGCAGTGACTTAGACACCAGGTTAGGAACGCCATGCTCTTCATCATAAGCCGAGTTTAAGTACTCAGCTTCGTAATGCATGAAGCGGTAGTTTGCTTCATCTTTCAGCAAGAACGCGCCGCATGAAATCGTTTGGAAGTAATGCTTATGGAAATCCAGCGTGATTGAGTCAGAAAGCTCAATACCATCCAGCATAGAACGATAGTCGTTTGAAAGAATCAGCGCACCGCCCCATGCTGCGTCAATATGCATCCACGCGCCATATTTGTTGGTGATTTCACGGATTTCTTTCAATGGATCAATCGCGCCAGCGTCAGTTGTACCTGCAGTCGCAACGACACATGCCACAATCTTGCCTTCAGCCTGAAGGTGAGCCATGGTTTTCTCAAGTGCATCCACATCCATCTGCGCGTTCTCGTTCACAGGAACAGTCACTACAGATTGGAAACCCATGCCCATCATCGCCATGTTCTTTTGCACAGAAAAATGCGCATTTTCAGAACAGATGACTTTGACATTGCGCATTGCATCAGCCGGAATGCCATCTCGCTGCACAGACCACGGATTGCCGTTTTCGTCTTTCCAGTTTTTTGAGATGCATGCATCACGCGCCAGCAGTACGCCCATCAAGTTAGACTGCGTACCGCCAGAGGTGAATACACCCGCCTGACCTGCACCATAGCCTACTTTTTGACGAAGCCAGTCAATCAGCTGAACTTCCATCAATGAACCTGCAGGGCTTTGATCCCATGAATCCATAGATTGGTTTGTCGCGTTAATTAGCACTTCTGCGATTTGGCTAGTCACCATCGTAGGACAATGCAAGTGCGCTAGCGAGTGCGGATGATGCACTTTTAAGCTCTTGTTGAGGAAAAGCTCAACCATACGCTCTAACGATTTGTGTACGCCCATCCCTTCTTTCGAAGGATTGAATGCGATGGCACTGCGGAGCTCTTTAATGCTGCCGCCAGTGTACATTTTGTCATTTTGCAACCATGCAGAAACGGCTTGAACCGCTTCGCCCATTGCTGACTGATAGTCAGCAATGGATTGTGCATCATTGCAGAATAATGCTTTACGGTGTTCTGCAAAATCTACCATGATTACGCGCCTCGGGTAGCAACTAGGGCTTCAGCAATTGCTTTCTTAAAGCGGGCAACGGCTTCTACACATTCATCATGTGTAATGATGAGCGGGCAAAGCAGGCGAATTACTGTACCGTTGCGTCCGCCTTTTTCCAACAGCAGTTTGTTGTTGAAACATGCGGTTTGAACCGCTGCTGACAATTGTGAATCACCAGGTAAAGAACCCATGTGATCCGCTTTTTGACGCTCATCGACAATTTCAACGCCAATCATCAAGCCGCGGCCGCGCACGTTACCGATGCATGGGAATTCAACCGCTAATTTTTTAAATTCAGCCTGTAAGAAATCACCGCGCTCCTGCGCATTTTGCGCAAGATTTTGCTCTTTGATAGTTTTGATCGTTGCAAGACCTGTACCCATCGCCAATTGGTTACCGCGAAAAGTACCGGTATGACCTGCTGGCTGCCAAGCATCAAACTTACGTTTAATACCTAACACAGCAAGCGGCAAGCTGCCACCAACGGCTTTAGACATGACCACTACGTCTGGCTCAATACCTGCATGTTCAAATGCAAACATTTTGCCTGAACGCCCAAAGCCTGCTTGAACTTCATCAAGAATCAACACAATATTGTGTTTTTCAGTCACTTCGCGGATTTTTTTCAACCATTTGGTTGGCGCTGTTACCACACCGCCTTCACCTTGAATGGCTTCAAGAATGACAGCTGCAGGCTTGGTTACGCCGCTTTCTACATCTTCAATGAAATTTTCAAAGAAGTATGTCAAAGCGTCCACACCCACTTCACCGCCTAAACCTAATGGGCAGCGGTATTCATGCGGATACGGCATAAATTGAACGCCTGGCATTAAGCCATTTACAGCATTTTTCGCAGACAGGTTGCCTGTCATTGCAAGAGCGCCGTGCGTCATGCCGTGATAGCCGCCAGAGAAACTAATCACTGAACTGCGGCCTGTATACGTTTTCGCTAATTTAATTGCTGCTTCCGTGCCATCTGCACCAGACGGACCACAGAACTGCAGGCAATACTCTTCCTTACCGCCTGGTAATTGTTCAAGTAATGCTTCAGTAAATGCATCTTTTAAAGGTGTCGTTAAATCTAAAGTATGTAATGGCAAACCACTCGCAAGAGTATCTTGAATACTTTGAATTACCGCAGGATGATTATGGCCTAAAGCCAATGTTCCTGCCCCAGCTAAACAATCGAGGTACTCTGTACCTTCAACATCAGTAACCCAGCATCCTAAAGCTTTTGCTATCGCCAGCGGAAGTTTGCGCGGATAGCTACGAACATTGGATTCCATCTGACTTTGGCGAGTCAGGTAGTATTCGTTAGTAGAATTAGGGGCAGAATTTACAGAAGAAACGCTCATATCGAATTACCATCTCTGATATGGGTTGAAAGAAATAAGTCGGGTGACTTGCGGTCCTTTGACTCGGTGCTTTATGGATCCAGTTCGACTATTCTGTTAGTCATGACTAGAGGGCGGATGATACAGATTTTTTCAATAAAATAAACAAGTTTTGCATCATAAAATGACTAAAACTGATTGAAAAAAAGGATCAAGGCCAGCCGAAGTTTGAATTATCATATTACAACGTGACAATTCAAAGAAAACCCTTTTATTTTATGCTTTTTGAAATCTTATGCAGGTTTATTTTAATTTTCAATTAATTCAAAAGCTAACCATATATTTTAAAATGGTTTTTTATTTCCCATAAAAACATAAAAGAGCCTAAAATTTTACAATCGCGCCACATATTTTCCTTTAATCCAACATAATCCGCACTTAAGATATATGCACAGCATAAATCAGCATTTTATTTTTTAAAGACGTTCTTGCAGAAAAATAGGCCTTAAGCATGAAAAAAATGACCTTATCAGCACTGTTGCTGACTTCCACCCTGAGTATTCCTGCGTTTGCGCAGCAGGCTGAATCATTGAATTACAACATCGTCAACATTCAAGCAGATGCAGCCCGTCAAGTGTCCAACGATGAAATGAATGCCGTATTGTATATAGAGAAATCAAATAAGCAGCCTGCCGAACTGGCTGCTCAAATTAATCAGCTGATGTCCCAAGCAGTGAATACTGCGCGTAAATACCCAAATGTAAAAATTGAAACCGGCTCGCAAACAACCTATCCGATCTACGACAATGACAGCCGCAAGCTGAAAGAATGGCGCGGACGTGCGGAAATCCGTTTAGAAAGTACCGATTTTAAAGCGGCCAGTCAGCTGGTCAGCGAACTGCAGCAGAATTTCCAGACTCAATCAATCAGCTTTTCCGTATCTGACGCTCAACGCAAAAAGGTAGAAAGTGAATTAATGATTGAAGCTTCAAAAAATTTCCAGCAGCGGGCTCAAACACTTTCGCAGGCATGGAATAAATCTGGCTACAATCTAGTGAACTTAAATTTGAATGCCAGCAATTATGGGGGACAGCCTGTTCCGCGAATGGCGATGATGAAAGCAGCTCCAGCGGATTATGCTATGCCTGAACAGGAAATGGCAGGCGGGGAATCTAAAATTGCAGTAAATGCAAACGGCACGATTCAATTCAAATAAAATATTAAATTCACGTGATAAAAAAACCGTACCAATGTACGGTTTTTTTACGCGCGGCAAAAACCTTTGCCCTGAAGAAATTTCTATTAACCTGCGTCAAACAATAGCAATAATTGATAATAATTATTATTTCTATTTTTATCACAAAAGTCTATGATACGGCCCTCTCTCCAATCAGCCGTTCACCACACAATGATGTTTTCAAGCCCTCTCCTGCTGCAAAATCTAAATTTCAAAGCCTCCCAGCTTAGCCTCGCGGTCAGTCTTTGCCTAATGGGCTTATCCGCAGCCCATGCTGAAGAAGACGCTGCGGCCAGCACCAATGTGCTGCCAACCATTACAATTGAAGCTCAAGGAAACTGGCTTGAAAATGCCAATGCCGAAAAAGTGCAGCAGCATGCAGGTGCGCGAACCATTGTTGACCGCCAGCGCTTAGAGCAAACGGCATCGACTTCTCTGAAAGATGCATTGCGCCAAGTGCCTGGTGTTCAAGTTCAAGAAAACAATGGTACAGGCGGCAGTGACGTCTCATTGAATATTGGTGTCCGCGGACTCGCCTCGCGCCTGTCGCCGCGCTCTACCGTACTGATGGATGGCGTGCCTTTATCATTTGCGCCTTACGGCCAGCCGCAGCTGTCTTTAGCGCCTGTCTCATTAGGCAATATCGAATCAGTCGATGTAGTGCGCGGCGCAGGCTCTGTACGCTTTGGACCGCAAAACGTCGGCGGCATTATTAACTTTGCAACCCGCAGCATCCCTGAGAATTTTTCGGGTTCTGCCGGCTTGACCACTGAATATGCTTCAGGAACAGATCAAACCAAGCTTAGCCCGAACCTATTTGTCGGCGGCACTTTAGAAAACGGCCTTGGTTTAGCGCTGCTGTATTCAGGCACCAAAGGCAACGGTTACCGTGAAAACAACAATAAAACGGACATAGATGATGTCATGCTGAAATCATCTTATAGCATTACAGACCAAGATCAGATTGCCTTAAATCTGCATCATTACGAAGGTTTTGGTGAAATGCCTGAAGGCTTGACGGCCGCGGCTTTTGCAGAGAACCCCTATCAATCGAAAAACCAGCGCAGTTATTTCAGCGGGCGCCGTTCGGATGTTTCTTTGCGCTATACGCATAAAGATGATGTCAATAATTTTGAGCTGCTCAGCTATTATATTGACTCCTTCCGCACCAGCAATTTATTGACTGACCAAAAAGATAAAAACGGCAATCCATTCAAGCGTCTGGACGAAGCGCCGCGTGACTATAAAGTATTTGCCATAGAGCCACGCTACTCGCGGACTTACGGCCTGGGCAATACGCAGAATGAAGTCACTGTCGGCTACCGCTATATGGATGAGCAAAGTTCAGAACTTGCCGGCCGTGCTGATTATGCGGTAAATGCCCAGCCCGGTGCATTTGCAGCGCGGACTGCCAGTGATGGCGGTACAAAAGCGCATGCGTTTTACATCGATAACCGTTTTGAATTAGGCAAATGGAATATTACACCCGGCCTGCGTTTCGAATCGATTGATACCCACAATACCTTCAATGTCTATAAAAATGGCAAAGTCGACTCATCTGTCAGCCCATCCATTCAGTCCGACGAATTCCTGCCGAGCTTCTCCGTTCTGTATAAAGCAAACAGCAACTGGAACATCTTTGCCAATGCAGGCGTATCTTTTGGACCGCAGCAGTACAATCAGCTGGCCACCACCAACAGCACAACTGGCGCGGCTGTTTCTACTTTAGACGGCCTCAATCCTGAAAAATCTAAAAACTATGAAATCGGCACCAAATATTTAGGCAACGGCCTCACCGCCGAGCTCACCGCTTTCTATTTAGACTTTGATAAAGAACTGCAATTAGAGCGGGACAGTACTGGAAACGGCATTTGGACCAATTTAGGCGCGACCAGCCACAAAGGTGTTGAAACGGGCCTCAGCTATGATTTCGGCACCCTGTATCAAGCATTGGAAGGCTTAAAAGTCTACGGCAATTATACTTACACCAAAGCTGTTGCAGAAGCTGGCGAATTTGAAGGCAAAGATTTGCCATTTTATTCACAGCATGTCGGCAATTTAGGTGTCGGCTATCAGTATGATCAATGGTCGATTAATGCCGATATGTTTGCGCAGTCCAAACAGCATTCGCCAAATAATCCTGACAAATCATTGCCTGCAGGCTTTTATCAAACTAAAGAAACCGCTGATGGCAAATATGGCGATATTGCCGGCTATTCAACCTTTGCCGTACGCGCAGGCTATGACTTCAGCCAGCAGCTGAATGGCTTGAAAGTTGCGGCAGGCATCAAAAATGTCTTTGATAAACAATATTACACCCGCTCAACAGACGGTACTGGCGGAAAATATGTTGGCCAGCCGCGCACATTCTTCCTGCAAACCTCTTTCGATTTTTAAACCGCAATTCTTCGGTGCATAAAAAATCCCGCTTATAGGCGGGATTTTTTATTTCAGTTTTGCTGCATTAAATTACATAGCGCCATTTTTTATTTGATACAGTTTCCCTCGATTTTTCATTAGTATTCATGTTTTTGCCATGTCAATTGACCGCCTGAATTTATATTTCTTCAATATCTTGAACGCGCCTGATCAGGCCTCTTCCTTCATGATGCATTATGCGATTTTTATTGCGCACGATTTAATCTACGTCATGCTGCTGATTTTTGCAGTGCTCTGGCTGCGCGGCAATTACCAAATCAAAAAACAGATTTTAAAAGCATTTATTTTTACCTGCATCACATTATCCATCAGTGAAATGGCATCTGCTTTCTTCAATACTCCACGCCCCTTTGTCATGGACGTTGGCCGCACCCTGATTGAACACTCTGCCACAGGCTCTTTTCCAAGCAATCACATGGCTATTTTCAGCAGCATTGCATTTGCTTATTATTTTTCTGAGCAGCGTCAAGTCGGGAAGTTTTTAATAATACTGGCCTGGCTGGTCGCATGGTCTCGCGTCTATGTCGGCGTGCATTTTCCGGTGGATATGATTGGCGCATTCCTCTTAGCCTTTGCGGTCAATGCTTCCGGACAAAGCCTGTGGAATAAATATAAAGAACAGCTGATGGCTTGGGTCATGGCGGTTTATCAAAAGCTGCTGCATCCATTGATTGAAAAAGGCTTGATTAAATAGACCATTAAAAAATCCCGCTCGAAAGCGGGATTTTTTATATGCATCAGCTGAATCGAGAATGCTTAGTAAATCGCCATGTGATTGCGGTGGATCATTTCCAGCGAACGCGCCTCGCCCAATACCTGATGCACTTTATCAGATGCCAAGCCTTTCACGATTTCTGCAGAGCGGGAACTGAAATTGACACGGCCCACTGCTACACGTCCGCCTTGCGTATCTACGCATTCAACTACATCGCCGCGTTCAAAATGCCCTTCAACGGCGCGCACGCCAACGGGCAGCAAGCTGCGGTGATTTTCTTTAATCGCTTTAACAGCGCCATCATCAATCACCAAACGTCCAGCAGTCTGCAAATGCGCCGCCAGCCACTGCTGATGCGCAGTCATACGGTCGTTGTCGGTAATAAACAAGGTGCCAAGCAATTCACCGCCCATTAAGCGCGACAGCACATTATCGCTTTCACCGCTGGCAATCAGTGTAGGACAGCCCGATTTCGCCGCTAAACGCGCAGCGCGGACTTTGGTCAGCATGCCGCCGCGGCCAAACTTGCCGCCGCCGCCAGCCATATCAAACAGGCTTTCATCCAAGGCGCGCACTGTATAGAACAGCTTTGCATTTGGATTAGAACGCGGATCCGAATCAAACATGCCCTGCTGATCCGTCAAAATAATCAGCAAATCGGCATGCACCTGACCTGCAACCATCGCAGCCAGAGTATCGTTATCGCCAAAACGGATTTCGTCGGTCGATACCGTGTCATTTTCATTAATGACAGGTATCACCCGCCAGTCAATTAAATGCTGCAAGGCGTCGCAAGAGTTCAGATAACGGCGGCGGTCAGCCAAATCATCATGGGTAAGAAGCACTTGTGCAGTACGGATGCCATGGTTTTCCAAAACACTCGACCACGTCTGAATCAAACCCATTTGACCAATGGCTGCGCACGCTTGAAGACTGGGTAGATCTGCGGGCCGATTTTCCAGCTTCATGCGGACCATGCCTTCCGCCACAGCGCCAGAAGATACAAGGATAATTTCATGCCCTGCATCATGCAGATTTGCAATCTGTTTCGCCCAATGCGAAATAGCGTCCAAATCTAAACCTTTGCCGTTTGCTGTGAGTAAAGATGATCCGATCTTAACTACAATCCGCTTACAATCATCAAGCTGCCGCTTCCCATCTACCGCTTCTATCATCTTGTCCTCAGTTACTCTTGAATAAGAGCTTAACGTACGTAGTACACTTCCGCTTCACCATCTTCACCATCTTCACCATCGTCTTCGTCATCTTCAGCCAATAGGCCTGCAAGACGCTGCTGACGGCGCAATTCGCGATACGCTTCTTTCGCTGCGATGGTTTGTTCACGTGTTTCCGCTTCAAGCTGGTCACGGAACGCTTTCATTTGCGCTGCGTATTCAGGATCTTCAACTTCACGCTCACGCTGCAGTTCAATTTGATCCATCAAGTAATACACAACGTCTTTGGTGCCTTCCGACATTAAGCCCGAAGTTTTGAATACAGGGCCTTTCCAGTCCATTTCTGCAAGAAGGTGAGCGCACCATTCTTCACGGCTTTCTTCCGGCAATTGATCAAGTTTGTTCAGGACCAATACAATTGGCAGCTTAGACAATGTCGGAGAGAATTTTTCCAATTCAGCCAAAATTGCTTTGGCATTATATGCAGGGTCTGAACCGTCAATCGGCTGCACATCCACAATGTGCAATAAAATGCGAGTACGCGCCAAATGCTTCAAGAAACGGATACCTAAACCCGCACCTTCAGAAGCGCCTTCAATCAGCCCTGGAATATCCGCCATAACAAATGAACGGTGACGGTCTGCATCCACAACCCCCAGGTTAGGCACCATCGTAGTAAACGGATAGTCCGCAACTTTCGGTTTAGCCGCGGATACAGCACGGATAAATGTTGATTTGCCTGCATTTGGCATGCCCAGCAAGCCAACATCCGCCAGTACTTTCAATTCCAGGCGAATTTCACGGTATTCACCTTTAGCGCCATGCGTACACTTACGCGGTGAACGGTTGGTCGATGACTTGAAGTGCGTATTGCCCAAGCCGCCATCACCGCCCGCGGCAACCAGCACGCGCTGCCCATCGGCAACCAAATCGCCAATAATGTCGCCAGATTCCATATCAACAATGGTTGTGCCAACAGGAACCAATAATACGGTGTCTTCACCGCCACGGCCCGAACAGTTTGCGCCGCGGCCATTTTTAGCGCGTTCTGCGCGGAATCTGCGGGTGTAACGGTAATCTACAAGCGTGCTTGTATCGTTGTCAGCCTGAACATAAACACTGCCGCCACGGCCGCCATCGCCACCATCTGGACCGCCAAACGGTACGAATTTTTCTCGGCGAAAACTGGCTACGCCATTGCCACCGTCGCCAGCCTCTACGGTAATGACTGCTTCATCAACAAAGCGCATGCTGCCAATCCTCTAAATACTTTAAAACCGCCTATTCTGCCATATTTTACAAAATTTCTCGAATAGAATTATTCATGTTGCATAGATATTTCTTCATTTTTGCCAGACATATCGCGCATGCATGAAAACTGGATGCTAAAATGCATCAATTTTCAATCCAGCGGCTGCTGTTTCTAGCGCTATCAGGTGGAAGGCAGATATGATCCGTTTGCAGAAATACCTATATTTAATATTCATTTAGAGGCTGCTAAATCATGCAGATGAGCTCCTTTCCAAATGATTTAGCTGCATGCCATTGTTCAGCTACAGCTGTAGGCCATTCATCAAAATTTTGCAAATTGTCATGGCAATGATCAGCCTTCATCCTGCAGCCGCAATCCGTTTTTGATGCTGATTCAGCGGAACTGACACTTAACTGAAAGCCGCAAAGAGCCGCTCTGTCATTAAACAGCATTCATTTTTAGCGGTATTGCTAACAGCAGCATAAAGTCTTCAGCACTGCGGCGAATAGGCAAATCTTCAGCACAAGATTTTTCTTTTAATATTCCAGCCTGATGCTTCAGCGCTTGATCCCTGCAACAATGACCGTACTCATGATTAATTTGCTGAAAATCACACCATTAATGGCATTAATAATGGCCAGAGTCCATGCCGCCAGCGGCATAGAAGTTGCGTTGTCACTCACACATAGATGTGCATCAAAATACAAAACCGGTGATGCCTTTTCTATAAAAATGGAATAAAAACAAAATACTGCTTATCAATATATCCTGATCTGCTGCTTTCCATAGACAGCTTTGAAAGACTCGATATCCGCTCATGGCTGCGCTATGCCTTTCAATGGCCTATGCCGCAAAGCCTAAATCAATGCCTACAGAAAATGCCTAATCCATTGACTCTTAGAAGATGCGCTGATCAATCCTTTGCACCAGACTATTCTGCGCATTCAACGCATCTTTGCCTTGTTCTCCAGCAGCTGTTCAGCACAGCGCCATCATTAAATTTAAGCGCTTTTGCTGCTGATTTTATTGCTTAATATGTCCGGTATATTCTGCTCAATCCAGCTGATCAAATACATCACTTTTTCCGCAGCCTGTGAACCTGTAATCGTCAGCTGATATTCTACTTTTGGCGGAACCACCGGATATACGGTGCGCAAAATCAAGCCATCCTGTTCCAGTGTCTTTAAGGTTTGTGACAGCATCTTTTCACTGATGCCCTCTATACGCTGTTTTAATTCGCTGAAACGATGCACACCTTCGCTCAGGCAGCGCAATACTAAAACAGCCCATTTACTGGTGATGTGCTCTAAGATTTCCCGTGAAGGACAGTTTGCGGATAAAACTTGACCTAATAATTTGCTCGAAGCATAAGTGCTCATTAAATCTCTCCAATTCGTAACAAACTAACTTTTTGGTACGTACTTACATTTAGTAAGTTATAAGATTATGATTCAATCATCAAGTATATTTTATAGACACGTCATAAAGACATATCCAGAGGAAAGAAGATGAAAATTGCAATTACTGGCGCAACAGGCCAACTCGGTCAATTGGTGATTCAAGCGCTGTTAAAGGACGTTCCAGCTTCGCAAATTATTGCCTTAGTCCGCAGTGAAGCCAAAGCTGCTTCACTTAAACAGCAAGGCGTTGAATTGCGCCATTTTGATTACGATGCGCCCGAAACGCTTGCTCCCGCCCTGCAAGGCGTAGACAAGCTGCTGCTAATTTCAGCTAATGAAATTGGCCGCCGCACACCGCAGCATAAAGCTGTGATTGAAGCCGCCAAACAGGCTGGCGTGCCTTATATTGCCTATACCAGCTTACTGCGTGCAGACACTTCCCCACTCGGCTTAGCGCAAGAACACCGTGAAACCGAAGCGCTGATTCAAGACAGTGGCCTTGCTTATACCTTCTTACGCAACAACTGGTATAGCGATAATTATTTAGCTACTGTGCAGCAGATTGCTGAATCTGGCGTGCTGTATGGCGCATCGCAAGACGGCAAGATCAGCTCGGCTTCCCGCGAAGACTATGCAGAAGCGGCTGCCAAAGTTTTAGCCAGCGCTGGACATGAAAACAAAACCTACGAATTAGCAGGTTCAGAAAGTTTTACTAAAGCGGATTTGGCTCAATTCATCGGTCAAACGGCGCATAAGTCCATCACTTATCAAAACCTGTCTGCCGATGACCTGCGTCAAGGCTTAACTCAAGCCGGCCTCCCTACACACTTGATCGATGTGATTGTGGATGCCGATGTGCAAACCGCCAAAGGCGCGATGTACAGCGACAGCAAAGACTTAGAACAGTTAATCGGCCGTAAGACCACCAGCATTCAAGATGCGATTAAAGCTGCGCTTTAAGCCACCCTTTTAATCCTCACCTTCAAACACCGCTAATGATTGGCGGTGTTTTTTTTATGGATGAATGTTCTTCACGGGCAGTGTCATATTCATCTCCAAATTCGCAGTCGTGCTTCGCTCTGTGTTGTACATGGTGGCATTGAAACTTGCTATTTTTCGCATAGTCATTGGGTCATTCAAATTTAACTTTGGCGCAAACTGATGCAACACATGCAGACGCACTTGCTCATCGAACTCAAAATAGACCAAGCCGTTAAACACAATTTTGATCGGGATCTGATAGTCTTGCTTTAAATGAAATGGCACGGCCAGCTTAATTGGAATATCCAAAGTAAGCGGAAACTGAGGCAATAGCTTATTCTGATAAATTAAATCTGTGGTTGTCTCCAACGGCATGTTTTGATCAATGAGCACCTCAGTTTGATAATCAACAGATACTGAAACCGGCACTTCTACTTCAAACTCTAAATTTGCCAAATATTTCCCTGTCAAAGGCAGATTGATTTTTTGATCAATTTTTAGCTGTGTATCTAGAGTCCCAACGGATTGGGTTTCTAAATAATTACCCACTTGGATTTTTGTCGGCAAGGAGTCTGACAGCTGAATTTGCGCTTCACTCGCAGACACTTGCATACTGGCTTGAATATTCAGGTACAGCCAAAACAGCGTACCTACTAAAATTACAACGCACACAAAACTCAATACAAGCCGCTTCGCCGACTGGAATATCCACATACTCCCTCCTATGGCTTCACGTGTTCTTGAGGTAGAGTTTTTTCACGCAGCAATTGCAAGCTATTCAATGGAATTTTCAATTCACCCTGCTTAATTTCAATTGGCAATGTATTTTGCACATCCACCGACGCTTTCAACGCCGTTTTAATGGGAACATTTAAATGTCCCTGTATGGGAATATTAGTTTTAACCACTGTATTTACTGGAATATGCAGGTTTTCTTTCAGCACGGTTTTCACAGGCGCATCAAATTTGAGGTGCACCTGCTGTTCAAGCGGCACATCAATATGAATCGGCATATCCAGCTGAATGGGAATATTGCCTTTTAAAGGTAAAGTCACATCCCGCCCCATGACTTTTACCTGCACCTTGGTATCCACAGGCATGCTCTGATTAATTTTCAAGGTTTCACGCACGGGAATAGTGGTTTTAATCGGAACCTGATTATCAAAATATACCCTTGGGGTCAAGGTTTGGGTCAGCGGAATATTCAGGTTTTCACGAATCGGAATTTCCGCATTGACGCGCCCTGTGACATCAACATCCAAGGCATCGTGAATTTTAACCTCAGCTTGTAAAGGCTCTTGCAGATCAATGCTGACTTTTTGATTTTCTAAGGGAATATAAATATTAAAGTGTTTAAACGCCCAAATAGCGATAAGTACACCGCCTACAGATGCCAACACAATAAATGCCAATCCGCTTAGCATATGCTTCACTTGCAAATCTAAATTCCTTTTGTTCTATTCTCTTTTTCTCTGACAAATATCATCCTTTTGTCAGCCTAGAAAGTCATTGTCGGCGGTATAGCAACCAGACACTGTTATTTTTTTATCACCCTATTTTACACAGCATTCTAATTATTCTAAGTAAATTAGTCAGGATTAAACATTGGCAATTCTTAGCACTTAAGCTAATACTTATGTCACCCCGATACACCTAATCAACCCCAACCAATAACAACAGCGCAAAAAAAGAGCCTCAATTGAGGCTCTTTTCATTCGCTATGACAA
Source organism: Acinetobacter entericus (assembly GCF_026168575.1). Taxonomy (NCBI): domain Bacteria; kingdom Pseudomonadati; phylum Pseudomonadota; class Gammaproteobacteria; order Moraxellales; family Moraxellaceae; genus Acinetobacter; species Acinetobacter entericus. Next base: position 20,449 of record NZ_JAPEQW010000023.1, on the reverse strand, counting down.
ATTATGCATTTGTTTCAGCTGGAATTTTTGGATAGCTTACGCCGCCCATCTGCTCTGCAATACGCAACACTTGGCAGCTATAGCCGACTTCGTTATCGTACCAAACATATGCAGTTAAACGGTTGCCTGAAGTGATTGTTGCTTGCGCATCAAATACACCTGCTGTACGCGAACCGATAAAGTCAGATGATACAACTTCAGTCGAGTTGGTATAACCAATCTGGCCTTGAAGGCTAGAGCTGATTGAGATTTTACGAATGTATTCGTTCACTTCATCACGATCAACTTCTTTATCTAAAGTTAAGTTCAAGATCGCAAGAGAAACGTTTGGTGTTGGAACACGTACAGAGTTGCCTGTCAGTTTACCTTGAAGCGCTGGAAGCGCTTTAGCAACCGCTTTAGCTGCGCCAGTTTCCGTAATTACCATGTTCAATGTTGCAGCACGGCCACGACGATCTGCTTTATGGTAGTTGTCAATTAAGTTCTGGTCGTTTGTGAACGAGTGAACTGTTTCAACGTGACCATTCAGCACTGTGTATTTGTCATGCAGCACTTTCAGTGTCGGCGTGATTGCATTGGTTGTGCAGCTTGCAGCAGAGATAATAGTATCTTCATCTAGAATGTCTGCCTGGTTTACGCCAAACACCACGTTCTTCATGTCGCCTTTACCTGGTGCAGTCAAGATCACACGTGCAGCGCCTGGGCACTTAAGGTGTTGCGCAAGGCCTTCTGCATCACGCCATTTACCTGTGTTGTCGATGACCAGTGCATTTTCGATACCGTATGCAGTGTAATCAACTTCAGTTGGATTAGATGCATAAATCACTTTGATGAATTGACCGTTCGCAATGATTGCTTCGTTTTCTTCATCGACAGCAATCGTGCCAGAGAATGGACCATGGATTGAGTCACGGCGCAATAAAGACGCACGTTTTTCCAAATCGCCATCAGAAGATTTACGCACAACGATGGCTTTCAAGTTCAAACCGCGGCCTAAACCCGATTGGCCAATCATTAAACGCGCAAGGATGCGGCCGATACGGCCAAAACCGTAAAGAACCACATCACGGCCTTCAACTGAAGTTGCACGGCCTTCTACCGATTTAACAGCGGCTGCAACAAATGCATCAACGTCGCCGCCTTGCTCTTTAAATGCAACAGCCAATTTGCCAAGATCAATTTCAGCAGTACCGATGTTTTCGATTCTTGCTAAAGCTTGAAGAATTGGGAAAGTGTGAACGACAGAAAGCTCAACGTCCATCATGCGTGTGAAACGGTGCGCTTTTAAAATCTGGATCACTGAACGGTTAACTAAAGAACGTCCAAACACTGAAACCACAATATTTTTTTCACGGTAAAGCTGACCGATCAAAGCGATCATTTGTTCCGCGATTTCTTCACGGTTTTTCCAGCGACCTTGGTGCTCTGCATGTAGGGCGATGATAGTCTCTTTGCTCACAGATACGTCCTCTAATTAATTGTATATCTAGGCATAAATTTCAAAACCCGACAATTGTAATGGAATTATCTAAAAGATAGAATCCAAAACAAGTTTTGAATGGCGTATTTTGCTATATATTCATTATAAATTTATAAAATAGTTGCAATTATTATTATGATTTTGCTTTTAAAAAGAATTTAATACGCAATTTAAAAGATTTTTTATATTTTTGTTTATTTGCTTCTTTATCAAACAAATTGATAAATACTGCAATTAATGATCAGCATAAATTGGTAAAATTGATTTTAAATTTTGCGTGGCGCTGTTTTAAATTGCATGACAGATTTGGCTATTCACACTGCCCTTTATTTTTCCACACGCTCAAAAAAGGTAGTCTTTAAAAAATATCTTTAAAGAGAAATCACGCGGTGCATTATTCTGTGTCCAAACGTTCCTGCACCTTACCGCGGTTGCGGGCCAGCATGTTTGCATTGCGCTTCTGCTTAATAAGATGAAAACAGCCTTCAATCACCAGCAGTACCACCGCCAGCCAGATTGGAATATAAGTCAGCCATTCTGATGCTTCGACCCGTTCCCCCAGCATAATTGATGCAAAAGCCAATAAAACGGGTTCCAAATAGCTCAATAGGCCAAAAACCACAAAAGGTAAATAACGGCTGGCCAAGATATAACTGCCTAAACCGAATGCACTTAAAAAACCTAAGCCAATAACGGCCCAAATCAGGTGAGTGGCATTCAGCATTAATGAGATGCTGTCGCTGTAGAAAAATGCTAAATACACAGCAACGGGCAGAATCAAGAACAAATCCCACCAAAACCCGCCCAAATGATCGGTTTTACAAACACGGCGCAGGAAGAAATACAAGGGATAAGCCAAAGCAATATAGACGGTTTCCCACGCTATACTGCCGATACGCCAAAGTTCATGGCCAACACCCAGCACAGCGAGCACAACGGCGGCTAGCTGCCAGCGGCTTAATCTTTCTTTATAAAGCACACAGCCGACCAGCACCATTACCAAAGGCAATAGGAAATAGCCAAGTGAAACCTGTAAGCCCCGGCCGTTAATGGGCCCCCATAAAAACAGCCACAGCTGCGTGGTGCATAAAACCGAACTGAAAATCAGCCACGGCAGCATCCACGGCTGCTTGAAAATCCGCTTAAAAATTTCACCGATATGCTTTAGGTCGCCCGTCCACCACATAAACAGCGTCAAAAACGGCAAGGTTGCCAGCATGCGCCAAGCAAAAGTCTGCTCACTGTCTAAAGGTTGCAAAAAATGCGTATAAAAATATAAAATGCCAAAAGTGACAGATGCCAATACAGACAATGTAACGCCCTTATACATCCCTCACCCCAACAAAGTTTTGCAAATGTTTCGATGATAATACTTGAATTTTCAAGCAGATTGAAGACCGGCATGCCAGCAAAGAAAAAACCATGCCTGAGCATGGTTTTTGAATACGCTGTATTTCAATATTTATTTGACGGTCTGCTTGGTATGAATCAAATCACTCAAGTCATAACCGACCGACTTGGCATAGTCTAAATATTCATTAATCACGCTTTGCTCAGGATGCTGCGTCCGTGACAATACCCACATATAATTGCGCCGCGGCTCACCAACCAGAACGGTCTGATAGTCATCATCAATTTTTAATATCCAATAATCCCCCCGCGCCACAGGCAGCCAGCGCACAGCTTCGGGTAAAAAACTCACTTTCAGCTTGCTGCTAAAAGGTGGATTTTGTACAAATGCTTCGCCAATCGACTGCATCAATTTGCCGTCTTGGGTATAACAGCGGTTATCTACAGTGACATTGCCGTTTTCGTTCAAGGTATAAGTAGCCGAGACATTGCTTCCGCATTTATTTTGAAAGTACATGGGCTTGCGCGCAATTTCGTACCACACCCCCAAATAGCGGTCTAATTCAATCTTATCCACCACAGCTAAGGGCTTGCTTTGTGCATAAGCCATGGTCGCCATGCCTAAGCCCACTAAAATAGCCCCGCCTACCGCAATTTTAGCTAAGGTAAAGCCAGCTTTCGGAATATTTTTTTTCATCATTATGAATACCTTTACTGTCAAACTTTGCTTTTTTAACCAACAGATTGCTTAAAGATACTGCTTAAAAAGCATCCTAACTGTCTATATTCTGTAATGATTTTCAATAGGTTTCACATATTCCGCTGGCTTTTCTGAAACTTTAGCTTATTGAAGCATTTGCGATTTTAAACGCAAAATTTCATCCCGCAGGCGCGCAGCCTGCTCAAACTGCAAGTCTTTCGACGCTTTCAGCATTTCTTTTTCAAGCTTGCCGAGATGTTTTGCAAACAGCTTCGGATCAGACAGCAAGTGCTGTTCATCCGCGCTCAAGGCCTTGCTTTGATCGCTGATGACGGCTTCGATTTCATCATCATTCAGCACTTCGCCATCGTCCAAATCTTTCGCGACTTGACGCACAGCGCTGCGCGGCACAATGCCATGCAACTCATTAAACTCTAGCTGCTTATTACGGCGGCGGTCTGTTTCATCAATGGCTTTTTGCATGGAGTCTGTAATGCGGTCTGCGTACAAAATCGCTTTGCCGTTTAAATTACGCGCTGCCCGGCCAATCGTCTGAATCAGTGAACGCTCTGACCGTAAAAAGCCTTCTTTGTCTGCATCCAAGATCGCAACTAAAGACACCTCTGGCATGTCTAAGCCTTCACGCAGCAAGTTGATGCCGATCAATGCATCATGAACGCCTGAACGGAGTTCATGAATAATTTTAGTGCGTTCTACGGTATCAATATCGGAATGCAGATAAGCTACTTTCACACCATATTCTTTTAAATATGAGGTCAAATCTTCCGCCATTCGCTTGGTGAGCGTCGTCACCAGCACCCGCTCATTCAATTCTTTCCGGTTATTAATTTCTGACAGCACATCATCGACCTGAGTCAGGACTGGACGAATTTCAATTTCAGGGTCAACCAAGCCTGTTGGACGCACCACCTGTTCAACAATTTGTTCAGACTTTTCCAATTCGTATTTGGCAGGTGTCGCACTGACATAAATAGTCGAAGGAACAATGCGCTCCCATTCTTCAAATTTCATCGGGCGGTTGTCCAGCGCGCTAGGCAGGCGGAACCCGTAATTCACCAGATTCTCTTTACGCGAACGGTCGCCTTTATACATTGCGCCAATTTGCGGAACTGTGACATGCGATTCATCAATAATCAGCAAGGCATCATCCGGCACATAATCAAATAAAGTCGGCGGCGCTTCCCCAGCTGGGCGGCCGGAAAGATGGCGTGAATAGTTTTCAATGCCGTTGGTATAGCCCAGCTGCTGCATCATTTCTAAATCATAACGGGTGCGCTGTTCAATCCGCTGCGCTTCCAGCAATTTGTCATTGGCGCGGAAAAAGCCTAAACGGTCTTTCAGTTCATCCCGAATGGTGTCTATGGCACGGGTCAAGTTATCTTTAGGCGTCACATAATGGCTTTTGGGGTAGATGGTCACCCGCGGCACTTTACGGATCATTTTGCCCGTTAAGGGATCAAACCAGCGGATTGAATCCACTTCATCATCAAACAATTCAATGCGGATGGCATGCTGATCGGATTCAGCAGGGAAAATATCAATGATTTCACCGCGGATGCGGTATGTGCCGCGCAAGAATTCCAGTTCATTGCGGCTGTATTGCATCTCGACGAGCCGGCGGATAATGTCATCACGGTTCAGCACATCGCCCTGCACAATATGCAGCAGCATGCTCATATAGGCATTCGGATCACCCAAGCCGTAAATTGCCGATACAGAAGCGATAATAATGGCATCGCGGCGTTCCAACAGGGCGCGGGTTGCTGACAAACGCATCTGATCGATATGATCATTAATTGAGGAATCTTTTTCAATAAAGGTGTCTGAAGACGGCACATACGCTTCAGGCTGATAATAATCATAATAGCTGACAAAATATTCCACTGCATTGTTTGGAAAAAATGCTTTAAATTCGCCATACAGCTGAGCTGCCAGCGTCTTATTGTGCGCCATGACAATCGTGGGCCGCTGTGTCTGAGCAATCACATTAGCCATGGTATAGGTCTTGCCCGAACCCGTTACCCCCAGCAGTAGCTGATCGTGATATCCCTGTTCTATACCGCGCACCAGCTTTTCAATCGCCTGCGGCTGATCGCCTGCGGGCTGATAATGGGTAACTAATTCGAAAGGTTGATACTCACTCATAAAACGTGTGGTCCAATGCGCTGCTGAAATTGACTGTTTCAATTATGAGGGCTAATTAAGATTACTCAAGAGTGAAATGCCGTCAGAACATTACAAACGCTCTGATCGTTCCCATCACGGCGCCTAAAGCAAATGCCAGGCAGTTTGCATTCAGGCCCAATCAAAAAAATGCTTTGCACAAAAAGCTTCAGCGGCTTATGGAATAAATGCCCTCCGGTTCATCAAACCCCAATTGATCTCATCATTTTTCATGAATGAAGCATGCTTTTTCCTTGACCCGATACGCGTTCAAAGGCAACATGAAACCAAAGGATTATGACAGCAGCGCAGCCTATGACTTATCATTATCATGACGAGAGCATCGTTAAAAGCTTACCTGAAGATACAATTTTTGTATTTGGCAGCAATATGGCAGGCACACATGCAGGAGGCGCTGCCAAAACTGCACTGCTGCATTTTGGCGCAATGAAAGGCGTTGGCCGCGGCTGGGCAGGTCAAAGCTTTGCGATTCCCACCATGAATGAGCATTTGCAGCAAATGCCGCTGTCGCAAATCCAGCACTATATTGATGACTTTAAAATCTATACCAAGAATCATCCTAAATCTAAATATTTTATTACCTCTGTGGGCTGCGGTGTTGCTGGCTATAAAGTTGAAGAAATTGCTCCAATGTTTAAAGGCATTTCCCATAATGTTATTTTTCCAGCATCCTTCCGCCCCTTTGTCGAAAAAGCCCTGCCCAAACTGACACAGCATTTTTTACAGGCCATTTTCTCGGATAGTGTAATTTTTGCAGCGAATTCTGAAGAAACGGTTGATGCGCTGGATATAACCGAGAATGAAAAAAGCGCAGCAAAAATTATCCTCAATACGCAAATCTACCCGACTGACAGCAATGGCCGCGACCGTACTTTTGAAATACAGGATATTATGCATGTACTGCAAGGCAAAGTATTTGAGTTCCAGCATTCAACAGAAGACGCCCTGATGTTTGGCGGCGCTATTCTGGCATTGCTTGAGCTCTACAATATCAATGAAAAGGATTTTGCGGATGTTTGGATAGGACAGCGGGAGATCAGCCCGCCTCGAGCCGCCAATAGATCCAAAAAATAATCTTCAAATTCTACTATTTTACATTTAAGGCCAAATCCTTGCGGATTGGCTTTTTTTATAAATTTAGATTTTATTTTTTAATTTTTTCAGTTACTTTTTGAGACATAAATCACAGTAAACAAACAATATCTTAATTGTACAATGACAAAACAGTTCCTAACAGGCCGAGACATGATACCTCATAATAATTCTATATTTCATATATCCCCGATCCCGTTATGGCTTGAAGATTTCAGCGAAATAAAACAGCAATTGGATCTGTGGCGAAAACAAGGGATCGAGGACTTACGTCAATATTTATTGAACAACACCGCAAAAGTCGCAGAAAGCGCCAGTAAAATTAAAATACTGCAGGTCAATTCACGCACTTTGGAACTATACGAAGCCGAACACCTTGAGCATTTATGTGAAAATTTACCGACCATTTTTCAGCAGGATATGCTTCAAACGCATATCGAAGAGCTGGTGCAGCTGTGGGAAGGTAAAACCCATTTCATCAATACTTCTGTAAATTATACAATTTCAGGCAGCCGTTTAGATATCCAGCTGCGCTGTACCATTTTGCCGGGATATGAGCATGACTGGTCAAAAGTCCTGATCAGCACAGAAAACATTACGCCTTATCAAAATGCCCGCCGGCAGGAAGAGAAAAACCGCCAAATTGCCGAAGCGCGCTTCAATTATTCTCCAACCTCACTATGGGTCGAAGATTTCAGCATAGTGAAGGCCAAACTGGACTATTTGCGCACCATCGGCATCGAAGACTTCTCTACTTTTTTAGATGTCCACCCAGATTTTGTGCAGCAGTGCATCAAAGAAATTATCATTGTGGAAGTGAATCAGGCAACATTAACCCTGTTTGGCGCCCCAGACAAAAACACGCTGCTGAAAAATATTCATAAAGTCTTCAGTCAGGAAATGAATCAAACTTTCCGTAAACAGCTGCAGGATTTATGGGCAGGAAAAATTCATCATCAGCATGAAGCTGTCAATTATGCGCTGGACGGCAGCATCCGCCATGTCATTCTGCAATTTACTGTTTTTCCAGGCTATGAAGAAACTTGGAGCACCGTTCAAGTTGCATTGATTGACATTACTGCACGTAAAAAAGCGGAAAACTATTTAGAATATTTAGGCAAGCATGATGTCTTAACCAAATTGTATAACCGCACCTTTTATACCGAAGAGATTAACCGTCTGGAGCGCAGCATTCAGCGCCCTGTCTCCTGCATTTTCATTGACTTAAATGGATTAAAGGACATTAATGACAACTACGGCCATGATGCCGGCGATGAACAGCTGCGGCGAATTGGCAACCTGCTGAATCAGCTGATTCAGCATACGCAATATTCTGCATCACGCATTGGCGGTGATGAATTTGTCATCCTGCTTCCCAATGCTGATGAGGCTTCACTGCAAACCAGTCTAAACAGCCTTCAGGAACTCATGCATATCGACAATCAATATCATTCATTACACCCCATAAGCCTATCTATTGGTTCAGCCAGCACACTGCCGAATGAACGCATTGAGGATTTACTGAAACGTGCCGATGCGCTGATGTATGAACAAAAGAAAAAATACTATGCCTGTTAGCGCGCTATTATTTGAATAAAGCATAAAAAAACCTGCATTTCTGCAGGTTTTTTATTAACGCTTGCCCATAGATCGGCGCGTACCGCGAGGCGGCATCCAAGTCCGGTCCGCATAGTTTTCTGGCTTAGGCCGGACTTGATTATGCACGGAGTCTTGCTGCGCCTGCTCAGCTGAAACAACCGGAAACGGAAGTTTCACAGCAGCTTTTTTCTTGGGAGAGTTTGGGGTGCTCATGTGATTTACTCAATTCATTCTGCCTATATTGTACAAAAAACTCAGGCTTTGGGGAAATCCATTGCGTAGAGGCTTCCAAAGATGCGCAAAGACTGTAAGAAGCATTGACACTCTCTGATTGAAAAATTTCAGTTTTATGCATGACTGAGCTGAAAATGGACTGATCAGTTCATTGACTTGATCGCTTAATCCTAAAATGATATTCCGCTTTTAAATACGGCCGTATAAAATTTCTGAATAAAAATTAAGACATACATTATTTCAAATACAGCCACTTACAACACTTTAATAAAACAAAAAAAATAGAGTTCCCTAAATGCGTCTATCAGCATTCTTATGTATTATCGCAAGTTTCGCGTCTATTTCTGCCGCGGCTCAAGCCACAGATCAAAATATTTCAGCATGGAAGCCAAAGCCTTTAAGCGCTTCTCCGTCTCTGTCGGCGCTTTGCATGTCATGCCGCAAGGCAAAGCGCAGCCATTTACTGTACAAACGGCTGTCCCGGACGGCACTGTGGCCAAAAAAGGCGCAATTAAAGTTGATACAGTACTCAACAACCTGAATAAAAATGTTGATCAGGCTGGTTTAGCCGCTGCCCTGAAAAGTTTAGGCTATTTAACCGGAGGCACATTGCCTGCAAACTTAAGCGGCAGCTCAAAAATTAATGGACTGCAAAGCTGGGACAATCCAGGCATGGGACTGGAAGCGGATGATGTCACGACTCTTGGTCTGATGACCAGCTACTTTTTTACCGATAATGTATCTATTAAAATGAAAGCCGGCTTTCCGCCTAAAGTGGACTTGCAAGGCCAAGGCAAAATTTATGCGCCATTTGCAGCCATTGCAACGCCGGAACTTCTGGGCCTGCCATTAAAGTTCATGAATATTGATCTTCAAAACAATATCTTCATCACAGACCTTGGCGCTTATAGGCCAGCAGCTTCCGCCCGCGCTTGGACACCCTCTTTTGAGTTTCAGTACCATTTTGGCAAAACCGGCGTCAATAAATTCCGTCCTTATGTCGGCGCAGGCATGATGTATGCCTATTTTAATGAGCTTGAAATCAACCCGCGCACTGAGCAGGATTTAATTGCAGCCGGCCATATAATTGCCAATATCAAACAAGGGCAAGCTGGCGCATCACTTGAAAGAAAAACCAGCAGCGCCAATCCGCAAGTCGATTTAGAAGCGACCGATGCATTTTCGCCCATCGTGACCGCTGGCTTTACCTACAACTTCAATGATAAATGGTTTGCAGCGGCATCCATCAGCTATGCGTAGCTTAAAAATGAAACCACCATCACGGTCACTGATGCAAAATTGGGAGTACTGATCGCTCCAAGGCAGACATTGAAATCAACCCATTCATGATCTACGCAGGTGTCGGAATCCGATTTTAATTTTAAATAAGTTGACTAAAAGCAGGCACTTAAGGCCTGCTTTTTCATAACTTTTTATAATTATTTTTACATAATTACTGAAATAAAGTCATCATTCTTAAACAAATCGCATTACTTTTAACATGAAACCTACCGGTATATCCGATTTCAATAACATTCATTCCCGTTTTTCATTCGCATAATTGGCCTGCTAAAAAAAATTCCAATAGCTGTTTTGGACATGGAGTCCTTTGAATGAAAAAAACTTTACTGTGCATGGCAACGGCCATGCTTGCCGTACCGATGATCAGCCATGCTGACTCACCCTATTTCAGCCTGCATGATGGCGATGGCTTCAAGCGCTTCTCCGTCTCTGTTGGCGCTTTGCATGTCATGCCGCAAGGCAAAGCGCAGCCGTTTAAGGTCAATACATCCGTAGAAAATGGTGAAAAAGCGACCGTTGGAGATATTTCTATTGATGCGGTAAAAGCCAATCTAGATCCTGAGATGAGCCCCAATATTTCAACTTGGTTTGTTGGCGTTTTAGATAAGTTAGGTTCTGATACGCTGCCTGCAGCGTTAAGCGGCACAGCCGAAATTAATGGACTGGAAAGCTGGGACAATCAAGGAACGGGCTTAGAAGCAGACGATGTTACAACTCTTGGCATCATGACCAACTACTTTTTCACAGACCATGTATCCTTTGAGATGAAAGCCGGCATACCGCCTAAAGTGGACTTGATGGGCAAAGGCAAAATTTATGCCCCGTTTGCAGCCATTGCTACACCGGAACTGGGAATTATAAATTTACCGCAAATTGCAATGAAAAATAGTCTGCTGATTACTGACTTAGAAGCCTATGGCCCCGCCGCCTCTGCCCGCGCATGGACTCCCGCAGCAGAGTTCCAATACCATTTTGGCAAAACCGGCGTCAATAAATTCCGTCCTTATGTCGGATTGGGCATGATGTATGCCTATTTCAATGAAGTGGAAATCAACCCGCGCACTGAGCAGGATTTAATTGCAGCTGGCCATATGATTGCCAATATTAAAGACGGTAAAGCTGGAGCGGCCTTAGACGGCAAGCCAAGCAGCGCCAATCCAAAAGTCGATGTAGACGCTTCAGATGCTTTTGCACCGATCGCAACCCTTGGCTTTACCTACGACTTTAATGATAAATGGTTTGCTGTCGGGTCTGTGTCCTATGCACATTTATCCGGCGATACCACCATTACTGTTTCGGACGATACGCATGGTGAACTGATCCGCTCCAAAGCAGATATCGAAATCAATCCGATTCTTGCCTATGCAGGCGTTGGCATGCGCTTCTAAAACCGCGCGCATCTTAACCTAAAAGACGGCGGAAACCGTCTTTTTTGTTGCCCTTTTACATAACTAAAGTTTATTACTTGGTGAAAATTAATTGATCGTATTCATGTAATGAATCGAATAATATAGGCATACTGCACCGCATACAGAAAGCCAAATGACTGACACGCAATTTTCAAAGCCTCTCATTTATATGCTGATCGGCAGCGCCATTATTTTAGCGCTATCGCTGGGTATACGGCATGGTTTTGGCCTGTATCTGGTGCCCATGAGTGATGAGTTTGGCTGGGGACATAATGTATTCAGTTTAGCGATTGCAATGCAGAACCTCATTTGGGGTGCTGTACAGCCCATCACAGGCGCATTTGCAGACAAATACGGCAGCAAAATAGTTGTTGCAGTCGGCGGCCTGCTGTACGCCTTAGGCCTGCTGATGATGGCGTTCAGCTCTACAGGGCTGATGCTGAATTTAAGCGCCGGCTTAATATTAGGCCTTGCGCTTTCCGCAACCTCATTTCCAGTTTTACTGTCCGCAGTTGGCCGTGCCGCGCATCCGGAAAAACGCAGCTTGGCGATGGGGATTGCCAGTGCTGCAGGATCGTTTGGCCAATTCATTATGCTGCCATCTACCCTGCTGCTGCTGCAAAATATTGGCTGGTCAGCCGCTTTAATGGTCAGCGCTATTTTGGCTGCGCTGATCATTCCCTTGGCATGGATGCTGAAAGCGCCGATGTATAGCGCGCCCTCTGCACAATCCCCAGAAAATAAGCCCAGTTTAGGCTTTAAAGATATTTTAATCATTGCCAAAAATCACAAACCATTCTGGTTTTTAGCTTTAGGTTTTTTAGTCTGCGGCTTTCAAGTGGTCTTCATTGGCATCCATTTGCCTGGTTATCTGATAGATCATGGTTTCAGCGCAGCAACGGGAACCATTTTCCTTGCATTAGTGGGACTTTTTAATATTTTTGGCACATACGGTGCTGGCTGGCTGGGCGGAAAATTTTCTAAACCGCATTTGCTGATGTGGCTGTATGGATTGCGCGGCATCGCCATCATCGCCTTTCTGATGCTGCCGCTAAGTGCATGGACAATCTATGCATTTGGCGCCATTATGGGACTCTTATGGCTCTCTACCGTGCCCTTAACCAATGGCATTGTGGCAAACATGTTTGGCGTGAAATACCTTTCCATGCTCAGCGGCATTGTATTTTTTACTCACCAAGTCGGTTCATTCTTTGGCGGCTGGCTCGGCGGCTTGAACCATGATATGACAGGCAACTATAATATGGTTTGGGCGCTTTCACTGGTATTGAGCATCTTAGGGGTATTGGTGCATTTCTTTGTCACAGAGGAGCATGTCATACATGACTGATTCAATGCTTGGATTAAAACTCACCATTCTTGCAATAGCCGTGGCTTTTTTAGCGCTGGCTATTGCGCTCTGGATGAAAACGCCTCAACTGTTTGAATATTTTAATCAGGCTTTTTGCGCGCATTAAAAACGGGCTTTGACATACAATAAATACCGTCTGGAATATGTCAAAAAATTGACATTTTCCAGCAGTTTTCCTGCTGAGTTTTTCCAAAATAACTAAAAGCCAATAAATCAGCAATTTAATCTATTTTCTTCATTTATTCATAAGTTTAGCAGTTCTTATGATTTCTCTTGCGCATGCATATTTTTTAAATTCAGTGCATGCAAAATACTTTAGAGAAATAACAATGACGGTTTTAACCCAACTTTCACAAGCGATACATGATGCGCCCCGCTGGCATCAACAAGATCAGTTTCAAAACCCGCAAGAAATCAAAATTGTCCCTTTAGCTGGAGAAGCCTTAGGCGCAGCCGTTTTTGGACTGGATGCAAAAAAAGCGCAATCTGGAGAAACCATTCTGCGCCTGAAACAAGCGCTGGCTGAACATTTAATTTTAATTTTCAAGCAGCAAAGCTTAGATGATTTTCAGTATTTAGCTTTTGCCAGCTATTTTGGCTCTATTTTCCGCCCCAGTTCTGACACCCCGGTATTAGCCACCCAAAGCGATACTGGCACACCGCCAGACGTGGTGCCTGTATCCAACGCAGTGGGCCAAGGCGATTATACAGGCTATGGTGAACTCGCACCGCATGCCGACCATCAATGGACACCCCTGCCTTCTTTTGGTTCTCTGCTCTACGCGATTGAACTGCCTAAAGACGGCGGTCAGACCTCTTGGTACAACACAATTAAAGCCTATGATGCCTTAGATGATGAAACGAAACAGCATTTGGAGACGCTGCAGCTGATTACCTACAATCCTTTTGTACGCTTCCAAAGCAATAAAGGCGCACCCAAAGATGGCGGTTACGGTACATTTCCTAAATACCGTTTTAAAGACCAGCCTGTAATTAGCCATGCTTATCCTCACCCGCTAGTGCGCACACATCCTGAAAGCGGCCGTAAAGCGCTGTGGCTGAATACACATAATGAAGTCGAATTAGTCAATTATGACGATCAGGCTGGAAGTGAATTAATTGCCAAACTGCGCGAGCATATTTTAAAACCTGAATTTCATTATGAACATCACTGGGAACAAGGCGATATTGTATTTTGGGACAACCAAGCCACTTTACACTCGCGCCGCCCTTTCCCTGCCGATCAGCGCCGTTTGCTTAAGCGCATAAGCCTTGCAGGCGGGCGCCCATACTAAAATCGTTTAAGTTCTTTATCCAGCCTAGACACTAACACAGCAAACTGTCCGCTAAGAAGGCCGCAAACGCGCATCTTCTAAAAGCGGACATTTTACTTTGTAGAAACATGACATCTCTATTTGGTGAATAACACATACTTTTATTCTATTAAAAATCATTTATTTAAATTATATAAGAATATCTACTCACGCCCGTGTAGGCTTTTCACACAAATTATTATGTTCTACTGCAAGGCCTAATCAATACTCTACAAATTTGATAACACACATTATATTACTGTCAAGATTTCACTTTCTTCCACCCATAAAAAAACCCGCAAGCAATCACTCACGGGTTCTGTATTTAAAAATCTTAAAATAAACGGTTCATACCATTTAATGTAGCGACACGGTACGCTTCCGCCATGGTTGGGTAGTTGAACGTGGTTTCCACAAAATACTTAATGGTATTGTTTGGACTGTTCATCACCGCCTGACCAATGTGGATAATTTCAGCTGCGTTATTGCCAAAACAATGTACACCCAGCACTTCCAAAGTGTCACGGTGGAACAGAATCTTTAATTCACCAACGGTATCACCGGTGATTTGCGCACGCGCCAAGTAACGAAATGATGCCTGACCAACTTCATACGGAATTTTTTCTTCAGTCAATTGCTGTTCATTCTTACCAATTGATGAAATTTCCGGAATGGTATAAATACCTGTTGGAATGTCAGTTACTGGCGCCACATCTTTTTCACCGCTCATGTTCGCACCCGCACAGCGGCCTTGGTCATAGGCGGCTGAAGCCAGTGATGGCCAGCCAATCACGTCGCCTGCTGCGTAGATATTTTCAACTTCAGTCTGATATTTCTCATTCACCGTTAATTGGCCGCGGCTGTTTGGCTTCAGGCCAATATTCTCTAAACCTAAACCATCGGTATTGCCTGAACGGCCGTTACACCACAAGATTGCGTCGGCTTTAATTTTCTTGCCGCTTTGCGTATGCATGACAACATGATCATCAAAGGTCTCAAGGAAATCAATTTGTTCATTATGACGAATCAATACCCCTTGCTCACGTAAGTGATAAGACAAGGCATCTGAAATTTCATCATCCAAATAGCTCAGCAGTTTATGCTGGGTATTAATCAAATCCACCTTGTGGTCTAAACCAATAAAGATAGAGGCATATTCACAGCCAATCACACCGGCGCCATAAATAATGATTTTCTTGATTGAAAAATCCAGATCTAGAATTTTGTCTGAATCAAATACACGCGGATGATTAAAATCAAGCACTGACGGGCGGTATGGGCGTGAACCTGTTGCGATCACCAACTGCTGGAAGCTTAAAGTTTCTGTAATGCCGTCTGCACTGAAAATTAAAACAGTGTTCTGATCTTGAATATATGCCCGGCCATGATAGATATCAATTTTATTACGGTCATAAAAGCGTGAATGCGTATCTACTTGCAGCTGAATCACTTTATGCGCATTGCGGAGTACTTGTTTCATGGTGAACTGTTTCCATTCACCTACTTTTTGGAACATTGGATCACGCTGATAGCGGATAATGCTGGAAACAGTTTGACGCAATGCCTTGCTTGGAATTGTACCTACATGCGTACAGTTGCCGCCCAGCTGCTCACGCATATCCACAATGGCAACACGTTTGCCGGATTTCGCAAGCTTCATTGCGGCGCCTTCACCCGCAGGGCCTGAACCGAGAACTACCGCATCGTACTTAATGAAAGTCCCACTAACGATCTCTTTCTTACGTGGCATTCAACGCTCCTTCAAAAATCACTTATTGCTTATCTTGCGCATATTATGACGTAAATAGCGCCGCTTTGCTGTATTTAGCTCACATATATTGAATGATGACTACATTTAGTAAATGAATAGTATTTTCGCCCCATCATTTCGCATTTCCGCTATAATGAATGCACTATATTTCTAGAATCTCTCCCCCGTCAAAACAGTGGAAAAGTTGAATATGTCTGAAAACCGTAAACCAGAACAGGGTGTCAAACTTCGCGGCGCTGAAAAAGTTGCCCGCATTCCTGTAAAAGTTGTTCCTACGGTTGAAGCGCCACGCAAACCGGACTGGATTCGGGTAAAAATGGCTGCCCCAGATGAGGTGCAGCGCATCAAAACAACTTTACGCGCGCAAAAGCTGCATACGGTATGTGAAGAAGCTGCCTGTCCAAACTTGCCTGAATGCTTCGGCGGAGGCACTGCGACCTTCATGATCATGGGTGACATCTGTACCCGCCGCTGCCCATTCTGCGACGTTGCCCACGGCCGTCCAAATGCCTTGGACCCTGATGAACCGCGCCACATGGCAGAAACCATTGCCAACCTCGGCCTAAAATATGCCGTGATCACTTCAGTAGACCGTGATGACCTATTGGATGGCGGCGCACAGCATTTTGTAGACTGCATTAAAGAAGCGCGTGATTTAAGTCCGAAAACCCTGCTTGAAATTTTGGTGCCGGATTTCCGCGGCCGGATGGACATCGCACTGCGCATTATGACCGAGTGTCCGCCAGATGTGTTTAACCACAACATTGAAACTGTGCCGCGCCTGTATAAAGCGATGCGTCCGGGTTCTGACTATCAGCACTCGCTGAACTTGCTGAAAATGTTTAAAGAATACTGTCCAGATGTGCCGACAAAATGCGGCTTAATGGTCGGTATTGGTGAAACTGAAGAAGAAGTCATTGCGCTGCTGGATGATTTAAAAGCGCATGATGTTGACTATATTACGATTGGCCAATATCTGCAGCCGTCTAAAGAGCATGCGCCGATTGACCGTTTTGTTACTCCTGAAGAATTTGAACGCTATACGGCGCATGGCCAGAAATTAGGTTTCAAAAATATCTGGGCAGCGCCTATGGTGCGTTCAAGCTATTTTGCAGACCGCCAATACTACGGTGAGCCAGTTCCATCTGTACGCCGCAAAACTGATCCTGCAAAAAAAATTGCCGTGCAAACAATCGAAGCTTAATTTTCACTTGATGTGAACATCGAATAAAAAAGCCCTCTATACATTGAGGGCTTTTTTATTCTCAGCATTTTTAGAATCTCAGCGCGCTGCCAGAATTCTATTTGTAATTACGTGATGTGACATTTCTTTGCGTGAATCCGGTTGTTTTACGCCTACTTTTTAACCACCCTATAGTTAGACATATTATTTGCCCTTTCATGATTTTAGGGCAACTTCACACTAACATGCGCAGGCGAAAGCAAAAGCAAGCCATACACCGTCAAACGGCATGAAGACCTCAAACCCAGAAGATCAAATCACTCTGCTGATGCCGTCTGCAATGAAATGCTGATTGAGCTGAGCCCTTGTCACTGGAGCCAATAATAATGCTATTTCTACTCAGTGCTGTCCTCTTCATTTTTACGCTGTGGGCTGTATTCTTCTTCGGACTGTCACGAAGTGCTGGCGCCCTTGCATTGATCGCAGCATCCATCGCAATGCCTTTGATCAGCCCATGGTCACTTATTTTTGGCATACCGCTTATTTTGCTGAGCCTGATTGTGCTGATTGCACCGCTGCGCATGAATATGATAACAAAGCCAGCATATAAAACTTTAGCCCATGCCATGCCCAGTATGAGCAGCACCGAACGCGAAGCGCTGGATGCTGGCACCAGCTGGTGGGAAAAAGAATTGTTTATGGGCGCGCCAAACTGGAAAAAGTTTGATGCCTATCCTTATCCGCAGCTCGGCACTGAAGAGCAATCCTTTTTAGACCATGAAGTTGAGCAGCTCTGCGCCATGCTGAATGAATGGGATATTCATCACAAGCATAAAGACCTGCCGCCAGCAGCGTGGCAGTTTATTAAAGACAACGGCTTCCTTGGCCTCGTCATTCCTAAAGCATATGGCGGCCTTGAATTCAGTTCATTTGCGCAAAGCCGCGTCATGAGCAAAATCGCCTCCCGCTCTTTAACGCCAGCTGTCAGCTGCATGGTGCCTAACTCTTTGGGGCCCAGTGAGCTGCTTTTACACTATGGGACCGATGCGCAAAAAGACCGTTACTTACCTGGCCTTGCCAAAGGCATTGAAATCCCCTGTTTTGGCTTCACCAATCCAGAAGCCGGCTCAGATGCGGGTGCGATTCCAGATACAGGTGTGGTCTGCTGGGGCAGCTTTGAAGGCAAGGAAACTTTAGGCCTGAATATGAATTTTTCCAAGCGCTGGATTACGCTTGCCCCAATTTCTACGGTCATTGGCCTTGCTTTTAAGCTCTATGACCCAGAAGGTTTGCTGGGAGATAAAAATAAAACCGAATACGGCATTACCTGCGCATTGCTTCCAGCCAGTCATGACGGTGTTATTACAGGGCCCCGCCATAATCCAGGCTTACCCTTTATGAATGGCACAATCGAAGGCAAAGACGTATTTATCCCGCTGGATTGGATTATCGGCGGCATCAAAAATGCCGGCAAAGGCTGGCGCATTTGCGAAAGTCCGTCAGCAGTTTAAAATCTCCATCGGCGAATTTGAAAGCGTTCAGGAAGCATCCAGCGACATAGCCAGCGATGCCTACATGCTCGAAGCGTTCCGCTACTTGGTGACTTGCGGCCTGAATCAAGGCGGAAAACCTGCTGTGATGACCGCAATGGCTAAATATTACGCCACTGAAACCATGCGCAAAGTGGTCAATCACAGTATGGACATTGTTGGCGGCCGCGCGGTGCAGCTGGGCCCGCGCAATTTCCTAGCACTGTATTATCAGGCGATTCCTGTTTCCATTACCGTTGAAGGCGCTAATATTCTGAGCCGATCATTGATGATTTTTGGCCAAGGCTCCATGCGCTGCCATCCTTATTTATTTGAAGAATTGCAGCTGCTGCAGGCAGAAGATAAAGATACGGCGCTCAAAAAATTCAACGATTTGCTGTTTCAGCATTTGGGTCATACCTTTAACCGCGCAGCGCGCGCCCTGGCCTATGCTTTAACTGGCGGTTCATCGGACGCGCCAGAAGCAGCAGACGAATTCAGCCTGCCCTATTATAAAAAAATCAACCGTTTCAGTGCCGACTTCGCCCTCACTGCAGACATGTGCCTTGGCTTGCTGGCGGGTGACATTAAACGCAAGGAAATGCTTTCCGGACGGCTTGCGGATATTCACGCGCACTTGTTTATTGCTACCGCTATTCTTAAATACTACGAACATGGCAAAAAGACTGAAGCAGAGCAGAGCCATGCACAGCTGGCTTTAGAAAAGGCGCTGTACAAGGTGCAGGAATCCTTTGATGGCCTCTTCGATAATTTCCCGATCCGTTTTGCCGCGGGCCTCATTAAACGGATGTGCTTCCCTTTCAGGCGCGCTGCAGCTCCACCCTCAGATCGATTGAAACGTGCAGCCGCTGAACACATGATGCAGAACAATGCCTTCCGCCAAGAATTGACAAAGCACGTGCATTACAGCTTGGCGCCGCATGACGTTTCTGGCCGCATGGAAAATGCCTTTTTACAGCTGCTGAACATCGAACCATTATGGGACAGGTTCAAAAAAGCGGAAGCCAAAGGCCAATTTAAAGGCCTGAGCTTTGAAGAACATATTGCGGATGCGATTGCGCAAAATGCCCTGACTCAATCAGAAGCTGAACAATTAACTGCATACAATATACAGCGCTATGACAGCATGCTGACGGATATTTTCGATATGCAGCTGCTGCACGAACTCGAATTATCCAATCCGCATCTGCCTGCAGACCAGCAAAAGATCAAACAGCAGCACACGGATGATTCACCCGAAGCTTTTCTGCGTTATTAGCTTAAAATCATTGAGCATATTCAAATAGGCTATCCGCTGCGTTGAGGCCGCGGATGGCATCTGTGTACGACTATCAGCCAATGGCATCGCTTACTCAGGAGTATAGTCTATTACGCAAAACTACTTTACAGAAGGTATGCTGCATGTCTCAGCAAGATTATGAAAATGGCTTGAAAGTCCGCACTGAAGTGATGGGCGAAAGCTTTGTCAAACGTGCACAGGACAATACGGTGCCCTTTACGCAGCCGTTGCAGGACTGGATTAATTAATTTTAAAATACCAACCAATTCAACGTTATAAGAAACAATCATGTTTTTGTGGCGTAAATTTGGTGTAAATAAAGGCTCTATAGAGCCTTCACACAAATCCCAACATTCACATTTGTCGTAATTGAATGAGCTGTGCAACCTGATAAAAGGATGCACAGTGTTAAAATAGCCAGCCTCACTTGACTGCCCACTTTTTATAAGCATTGGCCAGCTTTACGTCATAATTATTTTTAGCAAACGCCGGGCCGTTGTAGCCACGCGCAAATGCCTTCCAGTCCTTATTTTTCAGAGTATTGATCAAGCCATTCACTTTAATGTAGCGGCACATTGCATCCAGCTGTGAAGCTTCGTCTTTATACATTGCA